>NZ_JAAAPK010000004.1:334430-668860 GCF_009909105.1 Corallococcus exiguus | reverse complement strand
CGCCGGAGGTGACGGGGCTCGTGCTGGATGCCCAGGGCCTGCCCGTGCTCGAAGGCGCCTGGCTCGCCCCCGTCGAGGCCTCTGGCGGCGGAGGCCGGCCGTGAGCCCCACCCACGCGGCAGCTCCCAGGAAGGACCGGCCCGCATGCGCCTGAGGACCCGGCTCGCGCTCGCCTTCGCCCTCCTCGCGCTGGTGCCGCTGGCGGTCGTCGTTCCCCTGACGCTGACGCGCCTGCGCGACACGCTGTCGCGCGAGCTCGACGCGCGCATGACGGCCGCCACCGCCTCCGCGCAGGAGTCCCTGGAGCGCTCCGCCGCCAACGCGCGCCGCGCCGTCGAGGAACTGGTGGAGAGCCCCGCCATGGAGGACCTCGTGCGCGACGCGCGCACCGCCCCCCTGCGCGTCATCCAGGCCAACACCGCCGAGGGCCTGATGAAGAGCCGCGGCCTCACCGTGCTCACGCTCTTCGACCGCAACGGCACCGTGCTGTCCTCTGGGCACCTGCCCGCCCGGCGCGGCGACCCGGACCCCGCCCTCTTCGCCGTGACGAAGGAGAAGTCCCCCAGGCCCGTGACCGTGCGCGTGGACGTGCGGGGCGACGCGGGCCTGCGCCAGGTCCCCGCGCTCGTCACCGCGCGCCCCGTGGACTACGGCGACGTGCGCCTGTGGGCCGTGGGCGGCGTGGTGCTGGACGACGGCCTGGCCCAGCACCTGGCCCGCCTCACCCAATCCGACGTGACGCTCCTGTCCGGCGGCACCCAGGTCGCGCACGCGGGCAGCGCGGCCCCGCCCACCGTGGAGCAGCTACTGCCGCTGGGCAACGCGGCCTCCGTGCGCCTCACCTTCAGCCGCGCCGCCGCGCGCGAAGCCGAAGAGGGTGTCATGCGCGCGTTCCTCCTCCTCGCCGGCCTGGGCCTGGGCTTCGCGGCGCTCCTGGGCCTCCTGGTCTCGCGCTGGATGACGCGCCCCGTGGAGGCCCTCACCTCCGGCGCCCGCCGCGTGGCGGAAGGCGCGCTGGACGTCCAGGTGACGGCCCGGGCCACCGGCGAGGTGGGCGAGCTCGTCCGGACGTTCAATCACATGACGTCCGAGCTGAAGAACACCACCGAGCGCCTGATGGCCACCGAGCGCATCGCCGCGTGGCAGGAGGTCGCCCGGCGCCTGGCGCACGAAATCAAGAACCCCCTCACCCCCATCCGAATGTCGCTGGAGACGCTGATGGCCGCGCACGAGGCGCGCCACCCCAGCTTCCCCACCCTCTTCAAGGAGAGCGCGCGCGTGGTGCTGGAGGAGGTGGAGCGGCTGCGGCGCATCGTGGACGAGTTCAGCCGCTTCGCGCGCCTGCCCAAGCCCCAGCTCGCCCCGGTGGACCTGGGCGAGCTGACCCAGAGCGTCCTGTCGCTGTACGCCGCGCCCCCCGAAGGCATCCAGATGGTCCCCACGCTCCAGACGGGCGTGGTGGCCCGCGCGGACCGCGACCAGCTCACCCAGGTGCTCGTCAACCTGGTGAAGAACGCGGAAGAAGCGATGACGGGCAAGGGCGGCGCGCTGCGCGTGCGCGTGAAGGGCACCGACGCGGACGCCATCGTCGAGGTGGAGGACGAAGGCCCCGGCATCCCCTTGGAGCACCGCGCCCGCATCTTCGAGCCCTACTTCACCACCAAGGACGGCGGCACCGGCCTGGGGCTCGCCATCGCCGCGCGCATCCTCCAGGAGCACGGCGGCCGCCTGGAGGTCGGCGGAGAGCCGGGCCAGGGCGCCCGCTTCAGCGTCGTGCTCCCCCGCGCGAGCTGACCCCCACGCAAGAAGGCCCGGCACCTCGTGGAAGAGGTCCCGGGCCTTCGGGCACTACACGGTGGAGCGCGCCCGTCAGTCCTTGACGGGCGTCGCCTTGAGGGCGGCCTTGCCCTCCTTCACGTAGACCTGGAAGCGCACCGTCTTGCACGCGTACTTCGTGACGAGCTGCTCCTTGTTCTTGCGCAGCTTCTGCACGAACTTGTCGTACGTCAGGCCGTCCGCCTGCTCACCGCAGCGCTCGCGCGTGGTGACGAACTCGCGGAAGACGTCCTGGAAGTGCTGCTCCTCCGAGAGCGCCGCGGCCGCCGCGCCGTTGACGCCCGGCATGGGCAGCGGCACCGCGTTGGAGCGCGGAGCCGGCATCGGGATGGCCTCCGACGTGGGCCGGGTGCTGGCCTGGAGCAGCTCGCGCGGAATCGCCGCCACGCGCGTCGTCTCCGGGGACTCTGGATCCGAGGACTGCGCCGCCGCCAGCGCGAACGGATTGGCCGCCTGCTGGAGCGAGTACGCCGCCGTGGGCTGATCCTCGAAGGCGAACGCGGCGTGACGCGGCGCCGCCGGAGCAATGGGCTCGGCCGACGGGACCGGCTGCTCGAAGGGCATCGCGCCGCCATGGGCGTACGCCGGAGGCGGCGCGAACTGCTCCGCGGCCGGCGGCGGATAGGCCGAGGGCGGAGACGGGAACGGGAACGACTCCACCCCGGCGAACGGATCCGCCAGCGGAGCGGCGGCCGGAGGCGGCATCGCGAACGGAGCGGCGGCCGGAGGCGGCATCGCGAACGGATCCGCGGCCGGAGCCGGAGTGCCCGGGAAGGGGAACGCGTCCCCGAACGGATCCGCGGGAGCAGCGGCCGGCGGAGCGACCGAGGCGAACGGATTGGACAGGGGCTCCGAGTGAGCGGCCGACCCGAACGGGTTGGACAGGGGCTCCGCGTGCGCGCTCGACCCGAACGGATCCGCGGGAGCAGCGGCCACGGGTGCCACGGCGGCCGGAGCCGGCGGCGACGTGTTGGCCACGGGCTGCGCGGCGGGCGCGGACTGCTGCGCGGCCATCGCCGCGCCCCAGCCCAGCGTGTCCGAACCGCCCGACACGGTCTCCTCGCCGGAGTCCTTCTTGCTCCCGCCCATCAGCGCCGTCCACACCAGGCTCAGCACGAACAGGCCCGCGAGCGCGAGCAGCGCGGTGTGCTGGTACGCGGCCAGCGGAGCCAGCGTCGCCGCCGTGCCCGCGAGGACCACGACTTCATACGGCGTGCCCGTCAGCGCCTGGCGCGAGCCCACGAACAGCGGCGCCTGGCCGCCCATCGCGTCGCCATTGGTGAAGGCGGGCAGCTGCACCGGGCCCAGCGTCTGGAGCGAACCCGACTCCAGCACCGTGTCCTTCGCACCCACCGTCAGCCGGGGCAGGGAGCCCTCCAGCCGCGCCTTCTCCGCGCCCACGCCACCCACCACCTTGTCGCCGCCCTGCACGAGCCCCACCGCGGCCGCGCCGGACGCCTCCAGCGCGCCCTGCAGCGCGGCATCCGCGGCCAGGGGCACGCCCACCACCAGCGTCACCGCCGGAGCAGGAGTCCCCTCACCGCTCCACGCGAGCGGCACGGACGCGAACACATGCGGCGCCCCGAAGGCGTCCACCACGGACGTGCCCGCCTTGGCGAGCGCCGCGACATCCAACGCCGCGGTGTCCGAGGAAGGCTCGGCGCCCGCGCGCGCGTGGAAGACCGCGTCGCCGGCCACCACCGCCACCACCGCGCCCTGGAGCTCCTGGGGCAGACCGGCTTCCGCGGCGGTGCGCAGCGCGCCGAAGCGCTCCGCGGTGAGCGGCAGCAGTCCGACCGTCTCCTCCGCGTCCTTCGAACCGTAGCGGTCGCGCGGAGACTTCGGCGCGGGCGCGGGAGTCAGCGCGCGCACGGCGGCGGCCATCTGGGGGCTGCCGGCGAGCTTCAGCGCCAGGGATTGCACTTCCGCGCGACGTGCATCCACGCGACGCGCGACCTCGCCGGTACCCGACGCGGCCTGGAGCGACGCACCTTCCACCGCGCGCGCACGCTGAGGCGCCGACAGCGTCGGGAGGTGAGCCAGGCCCAGTCCGAGGACCAGGAGTGCGAACAGCAGGAACTTGAGGCGGACCATCGCCGTCCTTTAGCCCAGGGGTGAGGGGTCCGCTTATAGCGTCCACCGTTCGACCCCAGCAAGGAACTGGCCCGAAGGAACCCGGGGGCCGGATGCCTGGCTGGCATCCGGAATTCCCGGGCCCTTCGTTCTGTCACACCCGATACAACCGGCCGCCTAGTAGTTCGTCGCGTCCGCGTTCAGGTCGTACGGCAGGCCGTTCGTCTTGACCTGGCGGCGGCGCTCCAGCGCGCGCTTGAGGGCCTTCTCCAGGCGGTCACGCGTTGCGTCGATGGCCTGGAACAACGTCTCCGACGTCTCCGTCACGTGCACGGATTCCATTCCAGGCATGCGCACCGTGACCCGGCACTCCTTGTCCACGCCTCCCTTGGGCCCGTTGATGTCCACGAGCGCGATTTCGATCTCCGACGCCTCGTCCTCGGCGAACCGTTCGATATGCGCCACCAGATGCGTGTCCACGTACTGCTTCAGGTTGTCCGTCAGCCCCAGATGCACTCCCCGCAGCTGCACCTTCATGGATTCACCTCCGGGCACAAACATGGGCAGTCCCCCGCCCGCCCGTGAGGGGCTTTCGCAAGCCTTCCCGCCTGCCCTCCCCCGAAGCAGCCGGCCGGACGTCACCGCGCCCGGGACACGATGGACGAATCCCGCGCGGCACCGGGTTGCTCTAGTCGCATGGATGGCGAGCGAATCAAGGTCCTGCTGGTAGAGGACGACGGGGACAGCCGCGAGCTCCTGGCGGAGCTCCTGGAGGACGACTTCGAGGTCACCACCGCGTCGGACGGGGTGGCGGGCCTGAAGGCGTTCGAGGCCACGCACCCCGACGTCGTCGTGACAGATGAATCCCTGCCCGGAATGAACGGCACGGAGCTGGCGCAGCAGGTGAAGGAGCGCGAGCCCAGGGCCCGCGTCGTCCTGGTCTCCGGCTACGCGCAGGTGGAGGGCGCGGAGTACTGCGATGCCGTTTTGCGCAAGCCCATCGACGTGGAGCGCCTGAGCCGCATGGTGGGCGAGCTGGGAGACGCGGCGCGGCACTGACGGAGATTCGCGCGGCGCACAGCCTGCCATCCGCGCGAGCCGTTCCTAACATTCCAGCCATCGCCCAGGAGGGCCCCATGAGGTACTGCGCACGGTGTGGCTCGGAGTATCAAGACAGTGTCGTGGACTGCACGGATTGCCCCAACCACCCACCGCTCGTGTCCGCGGAGGAGATGCACGAGCGGGGGCTGCCCCTGCCCCATGAGCTGGATCAACGCCGCTTCGTGAGGGCGGGCGTCGCCGACGATCCCGTGACGGCCCAGGTCTTCGTGGACGTGCTGGACGAGCACCGCATCCCGCTCATCGTGCGCCCCGGCCGCTCGGGCGTGGTGGACGAGCTGACCACGGGCAACCTGTTGCCCTGGTGGGAGCTCCTGGTACCGGACACCGAACAGGTCCGCGCCGCCCTGCTCCTGGAGGAGGAGCGAATCCAGACGCGCGTCTACGGGGACGAGGCCGGCCGCGCGGCGGAGGAAGAGGAGCTTGAGGACGAGCGGGCGCGCCAGGCGTCGGCCGACAACAGCGCGCCCCCGGCGTACTAGCGGCCCGCTGCCGTCAGGGCGAGCCCACGTCCGCGCTGCCTTGAACGGGCGCGGGCTGGGACGCGAGCGTGGCGGGCGGACGCCGGGCCTCGAAGAGGCTCACGCCCGTCACCCTCCACTTGTCGTAGCGCGCGTTGCGGGCGAGGAACGTCTCCAGGTCCTCGTCCACCACGCGGTTGTAGCCGCCCCTGGACGCGTGGCGCAGGTATGTGCGCTTCTTCTTCTGCACCACGAAGCCCAGGTGGGTGATGCGCGTGGCCTTCAGCGGCAGGTCCTCGCGCATCACGACGAGGATGGTGCCGGAGGCCACGCCACGCGCGTGCTCGAGCACCTTGTCCAACGGAATCATGTCCAGGGTGAAGGTGCCCACGGGCTGGCGTTCGCTGGGCAGCTGCAGCGCCATGGACGACTTCGACTGCCAGGTGCGCGCGGTGAGCGTCTTGGTGACGGAGACGGTGTCCGCCTTCGCGTACCTGCGCGTCACGTCCACCAGCAGGCCCTTCTTGATGTTGTTGGGCAGCCACTGCGCTTCCATCAGGTGGTTGCGATCCTCGTAGGTGGGCGTGCTCGCGTAGCGGATCCGCTCCAGCAGCGCCGGCACCTCCGGCTCGCCGCGCGCCAGGCCCAGGGCCAGCGACTCCTCCACGAAGGTGAGGCAGTCCACCGCGTCCAGGCGGAAGGTGGGGTCCGGGTCCACGCCCTGCCCTTCGCCCAGCGGCGACAGGACATAGGGCGTGTTGAGGAACTTCTCGCTCATGCCCAGCAGGCGCTCCGCCAGCGGGGACTCGGCCTTGTCGGCGATGAGGGCCGCGCGCTGCTCGGGCGTGAGCGCACTCCAGCCGTTCTCCCGCACGGCCGGAGCCGCCGGAGCCGCCGGGGCCACCGGTTGCGCCGGCGCGGTGAGCAACGCGGGCACCGCGCGCGCAGGGGGCACGGCCGGGTTCTTCGCGGGAGCCTGGGACAAGAGCGCGAGCGCGCAGACACCCCACACGCTCACGGCGCCACCCCGGCCTTGCGCAGGATGGCCTTGCGGCGGTCGTCCGCGAGCTGGAGCGTCTCCAGCTCCTTCTCGTAGACGAGCTTCTCCTCCCCCTTGGCGTTCCACGACGCGAGCACCAGCCAGTCCAGCGACGCGGCATCGCCGCCCTGGTGCAGCAGGCGCGCGGCGGTGGCGGCCAGGGTGCGGTCCGCGTCATTCAAGAGCGGCGACAGCACGGGGCTGGCCTTCTTCGCCGGCACGCCCTCGAAGAGCACCAGCCCCTGGCGGCGCACGAACTTGTCCGTGTTGCCCAGGAGCTTCTGCGCGAAGGCGAAGCCCTCCGGGGCGCCCAGCCGGCACAGGCCCCGGGCCGCGGCGAAGCGCGTGCTCTCGGAATCGCTGTCCAGGTACGTCTTGAGCGCGGTCTTCTGCTTCGCGTCACCGCTCGCGCCCGCGGCCTCCAGCAGCGCCGCGCGGACCTCCAGCTCCTGCTCGTCCTTGGCGGCGGCCATCAGCGGCTTGCCCATCTTCGGGTTCTTGGACGCGCCCAGGGCCCGCGCGGCCTCGCGGCGCACGCCGCTGCTCTTGTCCTGGAGGAGCGGCAGCACGGCGGCGGTGTTGCGGCTGCCCAGCCGGGCCAGCCCCTGTGCCGCGTACATGCGCACGGTGCTGTCGCCATCCGACGCCAGCTTCACCAGCGTGGACTCACCCGTGCGCGCGCCCAGCGACGCCAGCAGCGCCACGAGGTTGCGGCGGGTGCGCTCCTCGTAGGTGGTGCGCAGAAGCGGGCCAATCTCCTCGGCCGCGTAGGCCTCCTGGCGCAGGAAGCGCAGGCGCGACGTGGCGGGAGGCACAGGGGCGCCGTTGGCCACCTGGGCAAGCACGGTGTCCGCCTCCGCCCGGCCCTGGGCCTTCTTGGACGCGGCCCCAGGGCCAGCGAGGCCGGTCAGGGGCAACAGCAGCACGACGAGCAGGGCACGGACGGACGGTGGACGCACAGGGGCGGAACGATGGCAAGCACGGCCCCCGCCGTCAAAGTCCACCCCTCCGCCCGGCCCCCTGCTTCACACCAACCGCCCGATTCTTGACCCCCCCGGAGGCGATTGATACGACCGGCGACCAGTCTGTCTCCGCTCTGTCGACCGAGGCCCCCGTGATGACGAAGCAGTCGCTCCTGTTGGCGTTCGCGGGCGTGCTGACCGCATGTGGCCCCGTGAAGTCCACGTCCAACATCCTCGACGCAGAAGTGCAGATCCAGGCCGCGCGCACCGCGGGGGCGGAGAAGGAAGCCCCCTACGAGTGGACGGCCGCCAACCTCTACCTGCAGAAGGCGCGGGAGGAGGTCGGCTATTCGGACTACCAGGCCGGTGTGGACTTCGCCGTGAAGGCCTCGCGCTTCGCCAACGAGGCGCGTGAGAAGGCCATGTCCGCGGCCAACAGCGGCGACTCCCAGGGCCGCCCCCAGAACCCGTGACGCCCGAGCGCTCTCCGATGAAGCGTCTGCCCCAGTCCGCGCTTTTCACCCTGCTCCTCGCCTCCCTCTCCTGCGTCAGCGGCAACAAGATCCGCGCTGACACGGAGGTGCTCACCGCCGACGTGGAGCGCGCCCGCCGTGGCGGTGCCCTGCGCTGCGCGCCCGCGGAGCTGGCCGCCGCGGAGGCCAACCTCGACTTCGCCCGCGGCGAGCTCAGCCAGGGCAACAGCTCGCGCGCCGCCCAGCACGTGCGCGACGCCGACACCGCGGTGAAGCGCGCCCTGGAGCTGTCCAAGAACTGCGGCCCGCGCCAGGTGCTGGTGCGCGACCGTCCGGAGACGCCGCAGGCGCAGCCGGAACAGCCGCAGCAGCCCACCCAGCCCCAGCAGCAGGTGGTGGTGAGCATCGAGGAGACGGACAGCGACGGCGACGGCGTCCTCGACAAGGACGACCCCTGCCCCGAGCAGGCCGAGGACGTGGACGGCTTCCAGGACCAGGACGGCTGCCCCGACCCGGATAACGACGGGGACGGCGTGCTGGACGCGCAGGACAAGTGCCCGCTCATCCCCGGCGTGGCGGAGAACAACGGCTGCCCGCCGGAGGCCCCCAAGGACCGCGACGGCGACGGCATCCTCGACAACGTGGACAAGTGCCCGGACCAGCCCGAGGACAAGGACGGCTTCGAGGACGAGGACGGCTGCCCGGAGATGGACAACGACCTGGACGGCATCGTGGACGGCACGGACAAGTGCCCCAACGAGCCGGGTCCGCTGCAGAACCTGGGCTGCCCCATCGTGGACAAGGACGGGGACGGCATCAACGACGACAAGGACAAGTGCCCGGACGAGCCGGAGGACAAGGACGGCTACCAGGACGACGACGGCTGCCCGGACCTGGACAACGACAGCGACGGCGTGCCGGACGCGCAGGACAAGTGCCCGAACGAGTCCGGCCCGCAGGAGAACGCCGGCTGCCCCGATCCGGACCGCGACGGCGACGGCGTGGTGGACCGCCTGGACGCCTGCCCTGACGACCCGGGCGTGAAGGAGGAGCGCGGGTGCGCCAAGCAGTACAAGATGGTCATCGTCAAGAAGGACCGGATTGAGATCAAGAAGCAGATCCTCTTCGGCACCGGCTCCGCGAAGATCATCGGCAAGCAGAGCACCACCATCCTGGATGAGGTGGCGCAGGCGCTGAAGGACGCGCCGTGGATCCGCAAGATGCGCATCGAGGGCCACACCGACTCGATGGGCAACGACACGGCGAACCTGAAGCTGTCCCAGAAGCGCGCCGACGCCGTGATGGCGCAGTTGCTCAAGCGCGGCATCGACCCGGGCCGCATGGAGGCCGTGGGCTTCGGTGAGACGAAGCCCGTGGCGCCCAACAACACGAAGGCGGGCCGCGCGCTCAACCGCCGCACGGAGTTCAACGTCGTCCGGCAGTGACGTGACGCGCCCCACCCCGCTCCGTCCATGACGGAGCGGGACAAGCGGTTCCCCTACGCGCCTCCCCGGGTCTCACGCCCAGGGAGGCGTGGTCGTTTCCGGGCACGAAGCCGAGCCAGGACGCAGCGGCTCTCCACGGGGTCGCATCGCGAGCGCACCCGGCAGCGAGGGGCAGCCGCCCCAGCGCCGCGCCCGCACAGGCCGGAGGCCTCAGCCGTCCTTCAGCAGCTCGTGCAGCACTTCGGTGGCGTAGGCGCCGCGCGGCAGCTCGAACGTGAGCAGCGCGTCCTCGCCGTCCTCCGTGAGCTCCGCCGCACCCAGCCGCACTCGGTACGGCCGGCGCGTGCCTTCCGTCTCGTCGCCGCCGCGCAGGAAGTCGCTCGGCGTGACGCCCGCGTCCACGAGCAGCCGCGCCTCGAACTCCGCAACCTCACCCTTCGAGGCGGTCATCTTCGGGCCGAACATCGGGCCCGCCGGGCTCACCTCGAACGAGGCGACGCGCGGACCGTCCACGTCCGGCGCCTCGCACACGAAGAGGCCGCCCGTCTCCTCCTTGCGCAGCACGTCGCCCAGGAGCGCCGTGGCGAAGGTGCCCGCGGTGAGCCGCTCGGCCAGCGCCTGGTTGAAGAGGCGCGACTGGAAGGCGGACAGGTACAGCTTGCGTTGGAAGCGGTCCGGCCGCTTCGGCAGCCGCTGCCCCAGGAGGAGCATCCGGCCCAGGTCCGCGTTGTCCCCGGCCCGCCCGAAGCGCTGCTCCCCGAAGTAGTTGGGCACGCCCTGCGCGGACAGCCGGGAGAAGGACTCCCGTGCCGCCCCCAGGTCCTGCACGCCGCGCAGCCGCAGCCGGAAGCGGTTTCCCTTCAGGTGCCCGGTGCGCAGCTTGTTGCCGTGCCGCTTCACCTCCAGCAAGCGCACACCGTCCAGCGCGAACTCCGGCACGCGGGCTTCGGCGTTCGCGGGCACGGACAGCCACTGCCGCGTCACCGCCTGCCGGTCCTTCATCCCGGCGGAGCCGATGTCGTCCTCGCGCACACCCAGCGCGGTCGCCAGCGCGCGCACCACCTCGCGCGTGTCCCGGCCGCGCTTCTCCACCCAGAGGTACAGGTGCGTGCCCTCGCCGGACGGCAGGTACGCGGGCAGCTCCTCCACCTCGAAGTCATCGGGAGTGAGCTTGAACGCGCCGCCGCACCCGGGCACACCCGCGGTCAGCCTCGGAAATCCAGTGTCCGTCACGGTGCCTCGAGCGTGGCCAGAAGTTCCTTCACCCGGCGGGCCAGGTCCTCGTCCGCGCGCGACTCCAACAGCTCCCCCGCCTGGAACAGCAGGAAGAACATCACGTCGCTCAGCGCCTGGCGGAACGAGGCCAGCGGCTCGCTGCCCAGGTGGGCGCGGTGCTTGTCGAAGGCCTCCATCAACCGGCCCTCCGGCAGGCTCCCGTCCGCCGCGAACGCCAGCCCCTCCAGCACGGGCGACGACGACAGCGCCTGGTTGGACAGCGCCGCGTTGGCCGCCGCGATGAACTCGCGGTCCATGCCGGAGCGGGCCACCTCGTCGCGGATCTCCCGGAAGATGAAGTTGAAGACGCGCGCCACCGGTCGGGCATCCACCGGAGCCACCGCGCGCACAGGCGGACGCACGCGCGGCGCAACCGTCTTCTCCGGCGCCACGGCCGAGGCGGGAGCCCCCGCCGGCTTGTCCGTCAGCCCCGCGAAGCCGCCCTCCAGCAGGCGGAAGACGACCTTGGTGACGTCGAACTCGGACAGCCGCGCCGCGTGCCCCAGCTCCAGCACCGTGCGCCGCCCGTCCAGCATCGTCAGCACGCGGTCCTCGTCCTCCTCCAGCTTTCCGTCGGACGGACGCTTGCGCGCCACGTACATGCGGCCGTGGGGGATGCGCTTCCGGAAGTGCGCCATCTCGTCGATCTTCCGGATGCTGTCCATCAGCAGGCTCTGCGTGGACAGCTGGAGGGAGTGGCCCGTCTTCTCGTCCAGCGGCTGGTCGATGAGGAAGAACGACCCCTCGCGGCACAGCACGATGGCGTGGAAGATCTCACTCACCTGGTGCGTGACGCACTTGAAGAGGTCGTGCGCCTGGAGCACGCCCTTCTCCACCAGCGCCCGGCCCAGCTTGGACGCCGACTGCTCGCGCAGCGCCGTCTCCACCTGTGCGCGGTCCGCGTAGCCCAGCCGCACCAGCACCTCGCCCAGCCGGTCCGCGGGCTCCTCGGAGGTGGCGCCGCGCACCTCGCCCTCGCGCAGCGTGAGCGACCGCTCGCCGCCCGGCGTGTGCACGCGGATGATGCCGCTCCAGCGCGACTGGCTGAGGAACGCGATGAGGTCCGACAGGGGGAACCCACCCGCGTCCCCCGAAAGCACCACGCGCGGCGTGGGGATGGAGCCCCCTTCCGGGGGCGTGCGGGAGAACACCAGCAGGTCGGGCGCGGTGGGCATCAGCGCGTACGTCCCCGAGCGTCCCGCGAGCGCGGGGATGCCGGTGCGGTCCTCGGGGACCAGCATCGCGGCGCCATCGATGCGGAAGCGTTGGCTCATCGAAGGGTCAGTCAGCGGCCCACGCGTTGTTGTTCGCGCGCCACTCCACCTCGTCCTCCATGCTGTGCTCGAGCTGACCCTCCTGGAAGCCCAGCTCGTAGGCACGTCCATTGAAGAACACGGTCGGGGTGCTGTTGATGGCCGCCATGCGCCCCTGCGCACGGAAGCCTTCAATCTCGTCCTTGTACTGCTCCGTCTTCAACACGGCGGCCAGCTTGTCCCCGTCCAGGCCCACCGACTTCGCCAGCGCGGGCAGCGCCTCCGGCTTGAGGTTCTCCTGCTGGCCGAAGAGCGCGTCGTGCATCTGCCAGAACTTGCCCTGGTCGCGCGCCCACAGCACCGCCTGCGCGGCGGGGACGGCGTTGGGGTGCATCGAGAGCGGGAACGGCAGGTAGCAGAAGCGCACCTCGCTGGGGTGCTTCTTCGCGAAGCCCTCCAGGATGGGCCGCGCCTTGCCGCAGAAGGGGCACTCGAAGTCGGAGAACTCCGCCACCGTCACGGGCGCGTTGGCGTCGCCCTGGCACATGCGCGGATCCACCTTGAGCTGCACGCGCGGCTCGCGGAAGGACGCGTAGTACTTGGACAGCGTGACGATGACCTCGCTCGCGGGCCCGCCCTCCGCCACCATCCGGGCGGACAGCCGCGCCATCCGCTTCGCGTGCTTGCAGGGCGTGTGCTGCTTGAGGCACGCGCCCAGGGAGTGGGGGCAGCCGCAGTAACAGAACTCGTCGCTGAACACCGTGGCCAGCTCGCGCTTCGCGGCGGGAGGCAGCGCGGAGAAGTCCATGCCGGGGATGCCCGTCAGCGCCTGGGCCGGATCCGCGGACGGAGCCTCCGCGGCGGCGACAGGGGCCGGAGCAGCGGCGGGAGCCGGAGCGGCGGCCGCCGGGGCCTTGGGGGTGGCCGGAACTTCCGCGCTCTTGGCGCAGCTGGCGCCCATCAGGGTCGCCGCGGCCAGCACGGGAGCAACACGCATCCATCGAGGGAGGAGCACGGCCCCGGGGTTTAGCCACGCGCGCCGGGCTTGTAAAGCAAGGCGGCCTTTGGCAGACGGCCCCTCGCCCATGCCCAGAGTCCTGATGCTTCACACGGGAGGCACGCTCGGAATGGCCGGTGGCCGGCCTTCCGCCCTGCGTCCCGCGGCCTTCTTCCAGACGCTCCGCAAGCGAGCCCCGGAGCTGTTCCAGCTGGCGGACATCGAACTGGAGCTGTTCTCCAACCTGGACAGTTCGGAGATGCAGCCGGAGCTCTGGAGCCGGATGGCCGCCCACCTCCACCGTCGACTGCCGGACTTCGACGGGGCGGTGGTGACCCATGGAACAGACACCCTCGCCTTCACGGCCAGTGCGCTGTCCTTCATGTTGCGAAATCCGCCCTGCCCGGTGGTGCTGACGGGCTCGCAGCGGCCCCTGGGGGAGATCCGCTCGGACGCGCGGCTGAACCTCATCGACGCGGTGCTCTCCGCGCTCCAGGGTCCGCGCGAGGTGACCATCTGCTTCGACTCGCACCTGTACCGGGGCAACCGCACGCGCAAGGTGAAGGTGGCGGAGTACGACGCCTTCGAAAGCCCCAACTTCCCGGTGCTGGGCACGCTGGGCGTGGACGCCACCTTCGAGAAGGGCCTCCCGTCCCGGGGCCCCTTCCGGCTCCATGAGAAGCTGGATCCGCGCGTCTTCCTCCTGAAGGTGTACCCGGGGCTGGACCCCGCCCTGCCCCTGCAGCTGCTGCCGCACGTGAAGGGGCTGGTGGTGGAGGCGTACGGGGCGGGCAACGTGCCCATCGCGCCGGAGCTGGGCCGCTCGCTCCTGCCGCTCTTCGTCCAGGCGCGGGAGCGGGGCGTCCCGGTGCTGGTGGTGAGCCAGTCGTACCGCAACGGGGTGGACCTCACGCTCTACGAGTCCGGGGCCAAGGCACTGGCGGAAGGGGCGGTGGGGGGCGCGGACATGACCCCGTCCGCGGCGCTGGTGAAGCTGATGCAGGGGCTGGCGGAGCATCCGCGGGGGGGTGAGGCCCTCTCCCGCTTCCTCCGGACGCCCGTGGCCGGCGAGCTGTCCGTCGGGCGGCCGACAGTTCCTCCACCGGAGAAACCGAGGCGCCGGCCCGCGCGGGTGGGGCGGGTCGGCTGACACCGGGTGCAGGAAAGGAGCGTGGGTGTGCTTGCCGCCGTGAAATGGCGGCCCCTAAGATGGAAGGCGCGATGTCCGAGGAGAAAACTTCAGTCCATTCGATTTCGGACCTGCTGGGCAGCGCCCAGCAGCAGAGCGCCTATCTGATCGTCATCAGCGCCAAGTCCGCCGCCGGCATCGGGCGGATGTTCAAGCTGGATCGCTTGGAGGTGGTGCTGGGCCGCAGCTCGGAGGCCCAGTTCCAGGTCGAGGACGACGGCATCTCCCGCAAGCACGCGAAGGTGGTCGCCATTGGCGACGGCCGCTTCCAGCTCGTGGACCTGGGCAGCACCAACGGCACGTACCTCAACGGCCTGAAGGTGAGCGCGGCGCCGCTGTACGACGGCGACAAGATTCAAATCGGCTCCAACACGGTGCTGAAGTTCAGCATCCAGGACGCGCTGGAGGAGCAGTACCAGCGCAGCATCTACGAGTCCGCCACGCGCGACGGCCTCACCCGCGTCTACAACAAGAAGTACTTCATGGAGACGGTGCGCAAGGAGTTCGCGTACTGCCTGCGCCACCGCGTGCCGCTGTCGCTGGTGCTCTTCGACGTGGACCACTTCAAGCGCATCAACGACGTGTACGGCCACCCGGCCGGAGACTTCGTGCTGACGCGCATCGCGCAGCGGGTGGCGGACACGGTGCGCACCGAGGACCTGCTCGCGCGCTACGGCGGCGAGGAGTTCGCGCTGATGCTGCGCGAGTCCGCGGAGGACGCGGCCCTGGCGTGCGCGGAGCGCTGCCGTGTGGCGGTGGACCGAGCGGACTTCATCTTCAGCGGCACGCCCATCAAGGTGACCATCAGCCTGGGCGTGGCGACGCTGCTGGACTCGGACTTCTCCCAGCCGGAGGACCTCATCTCCGCCGCGGACAAGTACCTCTACCGGGCCAAGCACGCGGGCCGGAACCGGGTGGACGCCAAGGCCGTCAGCGGCCCGTGAGCGTCAGGAGGAAGGCCTGATCCACGGGCCTTCCGCCTCGAGCCGTCAGCGCGCACCGCCTGAGCGGCAGAGGGCCGCTCGCAACGCCAGCGCTCAGCGCCCGAAGCCCAGCCGCCGCAGCCCTTCCGCCGACACGTGCTTCACGTGCGTGTCCGCGTCGTGCGCCGCCGCCTCGCTCAGCGCCGCCACCGCGTGCGGCCCGCCCAGCGCGGTCAGCGTCCTTGCGGCCGCGATGCGCACGTCCGCCACCGGATCCCCTCGCAGACGTTCCGCCAGGACGCGCACGTGCGCGGCGCGGCCCACGAATTCCAGCGCTCGCGCCGCCGCCGCGCGCACCACCGGATGATCCGACTCCAGCAGGCCCGCGGCCTCGTCCCCGCGCGACGGCTGCCGGTAGGCGGACAGCACGTCCAACGCGGCCACCACCACCTCCGGCGCGCCGTCCTCCAGCGCCTTCGCCGCCAGCGCCATCGCGTCGCCGTTCCGGGGCAGCGCCCCCAGCGCGCGCACCGCGCCCGCACGCACCGGAGTCACGTTCGACGAGAGGAAGGGCGCCAGCCGCCGTGTGGGAGGCGGGCCCTCCGTGCAATCCCCCATGAACGCCACCGCCTCCCCCTGGACCTCCGGAGTCCGGGCGTTGCGCCCCTCCGCCACGTCCCGCAGGAAGGCGAAGCACCCCTTCTCATGGGACATCGCGCCCAGCCACGGCCGCGCGGCCTCCGCGGACTCCGAGTCCTTCACGCCCTGGAGCGCCACGTCCCGCAGGGGCTTCCCGGAGGACTCCGCCAGGCCCCGCGCCGCCAGCTCCCGGACCCGGCCGTCGTCATCCCCCAGCGCCCCCTCCAGCTCCCGCTTCGCCAGCGGACCGTAGCGGCGCAGGGTGGCCACCGCCGTGCGCCGGCGCTGCACGTCATTGGAGGTGAGCTCCGGCCGCAGCACGTCCAGTTCGCGCGAGTACACGGCGAAGAGCCGGTTGATGACCGCCTCGTCCGGAGGCTTCGCCTCGGTGAGGAGCAGCCGGCCCACGGACGCATGCTGCCGCTCGGCGACGGAGGAGAGGAGCTCCGCCATCACCGCATCACCGGCGACGGGCCGAGACGCCACCGCGTCCATCACCACGCGCGTCGCCGACCGCCCCTGGAAGGTGGCCAGGTGCAGGAGCGCCGGCAGCCGCACGGACGGCTCCTGCGAGAACATCTCCAGCGCCAGCGACTGCCGGACGGCGTCCCGCTTCGCCCACACCCGGGCGGCGGCGGAGGGGCCCCGTGCGCCCGCCTCCCGCAGGAAGTCCGCCGTGGAGCGGCCGGAATCAGCGGCGGCCCGGACGGCGGTGAGACAGGCCCCCAGGTCCGCGTCCGGCGGGGTGTCCATGATCCAATCCGCCAGGGCCCGCCGCTCCGTGAGTCCCCGGCTCCGGGCCTCCGCCCGCACCGCGGCCCAGCGCACCCGCCAGCTGGAATCCGTGAGCGCCGAGGCCAGCGCCTGCTGCGCCTCCACCCCGCCCTTCCCCAGGGACGCCACCCAGCTGTCCACCCGTCCCCCGGTGACGCAGGCGCCACAGGTCCGCGCGCGCAGGGACGGATCCGCGACGTGACGGCGGCAGGAGGCCCAGCACTCGGAAGCGACCGTGCCAGCCCGGGAGGGGCTGGCCGCCAGCAGGAGGACCAGGAGGAGGAGGCGGGGCACGCGGCGGACACTCTAGCGCACACGGCCCATCCTTTCCGTGCGGGTCTCCTTGCCTTTTCCGGCCCGCTGCGCCATACCCCCCGACTTTCTGAAGATTTACAGATTGCATCCAGCTAGGCGGAAGGAGGTGACTGCATGCCCGGTATTCGAGTGAAGGAAGGTGAGTCCATCGAAAGCGCTCTCAAGCGCTTCAAGAAGGCCACCGAGAAGGCCGGAATCCTTTCCGAGATCCGCAAGCGCGAGCACTACGAGAAGCCTTCCGTGAAGCGGAAGAAGAAGGCTCTCGCCGCCAAGAAGCGCGCTGTGAAGAAGGCCCGCAAGTCGTACTAGCAGGCCCGCAGTGAGGAGCCGGGGCTCCTTGAAGCAGTCAGGTGCCCTGGCTCCCGCCGTCCCATCCGCTGGCGCGGCGACCCTTTTCCCCGCCCGTGAGGAACCCCGACATGACCACCCTGAAAGAGCGCCTGACCGCGGACCTGAAGGACGCGATGCGGGCCAAGGACGAGCTGACCCTGAGCGTGGTGCGCATGCTCAAGAGCGCCGTGAAGTACAAGGAGGTCGAGCCGGGCGCCAGCGAGCTGGACGACGCGGGCGTCCTGCAGGTCATCGCCGGCCTCATCAAGCAGCGCCGCGACTCCATCGAACAGTTCAAGGCCGGTGGCCGCCCGGAGCTGGCGGACAAGGAAGAGCAGGAGATTTCCGTCCTGCAGCGCTACCTGCCCAAGCAGCTCACCCCGGAAGAGCTCACCGCCGCCGTCCAGGCCTCCATCGCCGAGGTCGGCGCCAAGGGCCCCAAGGACATGGGCGCGGTCATGAAGAACGTGAACCCCAAGCTCCAGGGCAAGGCCGAGGGCAAGGCCATCTCCGAAGAAGTGAAGGCCCAGCTGGCCAAGCTGTCCTGAAGCACCTGTGATTCCAGGGGAAGGGGCGCCGGGAACGTCTCCCAGGTGCCCTCCCCACCCCGGGCTCGAAGCGGATTTTTTGATCCCTCGCCCGCTGGCCATTAAGCGCTGATCCTCAAAGGCACCTCCGCCCGTCCCCCACCCCGGGAGGCGAGCGGGCAGCCTTCAGGAGTGAGCGCCGTGTCCCAACCCTCGTCCGTTTCCGCGCCCTTGCCGCGTCGGCCTGCCCTACCCGCCTGGGTGGAAGTCCCGGCGGGGCACGGCCCCGGGTGCGTCAGAGGGGGCCGTCAGGATGGCGGGCGGAAGGCCGCGCTCATGCGGATGGATGGAGGGGCGTCGTGATTCCGGAGCACAAGATCCAGGAGGTCCTCGACCGCGTGGACATCGTGTCCCTGGTGTCCCGTCACGTGGAGCTCAAGAAGGCCGGCCGTGAATTCAAGGGCCGCTGCCCCTTCCACCAGGAGAAGACGCCGTCCTTCTACGTGGTGCCGGAGAAGCGCTTCTATTTCTGCCACGGCTGCCGGGCGAGCGGCGACGCGGTGTCCTTCATCCAGCGCTACCTGGGCAAGACGTTCCAGGACGCCGTGCGCGACCTGGCCCAGGAAGTGGGCATCGACCTGGAGGCCGCGCAGGACCCCGGCCTCAAGGAGCGGCAGCAGGTCAAGGAGGCCACGGACTTCGCCGCGGAGCACTTCCGCGGCCAGCTCTGGCACGAGGACGAAGGCCGCGCCGCGCGCGCCTACCTGGCCAGCCGTGGCGTGTCGGAGGAAGTGGCCCAGGGCTTCGGCCTGGGGTGGGCGCCCGCGCAGTGGAGCCTCCTGGCGGACCGCTTCCAGAAGAACGGCATGCTGGAGTGGGGCCTGAAGGCGGGGCTCATCAGCAAGCGAAACAGCGGGGATGGCTGCATCGACTTCTTCCGCAGCCGACTGATGGTGCCCATCCGCGCGCCGGAGGGGCGGCCCATCGCCTTCGGCGGCCGGCTGGTCGCGGCGGAGGACGGACCCAAGTACCTCAACTCGCGCGAGTCCCGGCTCTACAACAAGAGCGAGACGCTCTTCGGCATGGACCAGGCGCGCGACGACATCCACAAGCGCAAGACGGCCGTGCTCGTGGAGGGGTACTTCGACTGCATCGGCCTGCACCAGGTGGGCGTGCGCCACGCGGTGGCCCTGTGCTCCACCAACCTCACCGCCGGGCACCTCCAGGTGCTCAAGCGCGCGGAGGCCCGCGACCTGGTGCTGCTCCTGGACGGGGACTCCGCGGGCCTCGCCGCCGTGGAGCGACTGGCCGGTCCCCTGCTCGCCGCTGGCGCTCCCACCCGGGTGGCGCTCCTGCCGCAGGGGGATGACCCGGACGTCTTCGCCCGCCGCGAGGGCACCGACGGCGTGGAGCGCCTCCTGGAGGGAGCCCAGCCCCTCACCGCCTACCTCTTCGCCACCCTGCTCCCCCTGGGTAAGCAGGCGAGCTTCGAGGAGAAGATGTCCGCCCTGGAGCGGCTCAAGCCCGTCACCTCCCAGGTGCCTCCGGGCCTGACGCGCTCTGCGCTCATCAGCGCGCTGGCGGGGCACTTCGGCTGGATGCCGGCGCAGATTGAGTCGTCCATCCAGTACAAGCCGCCCCCCACCCCCAAGCCTCCCGCCCCCGCCTCGTACCCCAACGCCGTCCCCGTCCAGGCCGTGCCCCGCCCGGTGCCCAAGCCCCAGGCGGAGCGCCCTCCGCCGGAGTCAGAAGCGCTCTATGTGGCCGCAATCCTTCGGGATTCCCGGCTGCTGGCCCGGGACACCTTCCGCGTGTGTGATGAGTTGTCCCACATGGGACTGCGGATGGTGTTGGCCCAGACGACGTCCGGGCAGGGGCTGGAGGAGGCGCTCTTCGAGGCCTCGGAGGTCGTCAAGCGGACGCTCCTGGAGGCCGGCCGCCGGCTCTCTCCGGCGGGAATGGAACTCGAGACGGAGTTCATCCTCGCGTGCCGCGACATCATGAAGAAGCGCATTGACGAGCGGCTCGTTTATATAAAGCGAGCGACGGAACAGACGCAGGGGGCTTTTGATTTGACAGAGGAGACGCGTTTGCTCCTTTCCGAGCGCAAGGAGCTGCTGGCGCTCCGCAAGCGCGTCCTGGATGAGCTGACCCCCGCTTCCTCGGCAACGGGAACAAAGGGACCAATGCAACCGGTTTGAGTTCGCGTTTGTAAGAAAGCTCGACTTTGCGGTAGATCGGCCGGCTCGCCCAGGCCAAAGCACCTGATTTTCTTAAGGAGAAGTACCCGAATGCCGACGCAGAAGCCCCCCAAGGCATCCGTGAAGCCCACCAAGAAGAAGGTGGACCCGGTGATCCGCAAGAAGAAGGCCCCGGACAGCCCTGCGGCGAAGGTCACGAAGGCAGCGGAGCCCGAGGAGAAGGAGCTGCTGGCGAAGGACGCCCCCGCCGAGGCGCCCGAGAAGATCAAGAAGAAGAAGGGCGTCGCCGCCATGGCCGACGACGTGGACCCCGAGGAGGCCGCGGAGGAAGCCGCCGCCGCCGTCCAGGTGGACCCGGACGCCGTGGAAGACGACGTGGAGGAGGATCCCGTCGCCGAGCGCAAGGAGGTCAAGGACCTGCTGGCCGCGGGCCGCGAGAAGGGCTTCCTCACCTATGACGAGGTGAACGACGCCCTCCCCGCCGACATCGTGTCGTCCGATCAGATCGACGACGTGATGAGCATGTTCGGCGACAACGACATTGAGATCGTGGACGCGCAGAAGGCCGCGCAGTCCAACGAGATCAAGCCCACCGTCGCGGTCGAAGAAGAGAAGGAAGACCAGGACGAGGACGAGAAGGACGAGGACGACGAGCCGGGTGGCAAGTCCAACGATCCCGTCCGTCTCTACCTGCGCAAGATGGGCAGCGTCAGCCTCCTCACCCGCGAGGGAGAGGTGGAGATCGCCAAGCGCATCGAAGAGGGCGAGAAGGAAGTCCTGCGTGCGCTGCTCGCCTGCCGCGTCGCGGTGGCGGACATCCTGGACATCAGCAACCGCCTGAAGACGGGCAAGCTGCGCGTGCGCGACGTCATCAAGGACGCGCCCGAAGAGGCCCAGACGGAGAACGCGGAAGAGCCCGCCGAGGAAGCAGCCGAGGGCGAGGCCCCCGCGCAGCTGGCGCAGAGCGAGCTCAACAAGATCGAGCAGATCTCCAAGCAGATTGAGCGCTTCCGCAAGTTCGCCAAGGACTGCGAGGTCCTGGAGGAGGAGCTCTCCGGGAAGAAGAAGCTCACGGAGGTTCGCAAGAAGGAGCTGAAGCAGGAGGTGAAGGACCTTCGGACCAAGATGATGGAGGTCCTGGAGGAGATGCGGCTGAACAAGAAGCAGGTGGACCGCATCGTCGTGAACCTCAAGGGCCTCATCGAGCGCGTGGAGAAGGCGGAGGAGGAGCTCGGGGACCTGGAGCGCCGCTACGGCGTGGTGATGAAGGACCTGCGCCCGCAGCTCAAGGAGTCGCGCGAGAACCCGAACATCGCCAAGAAGCTCCAGAAGCAGCTCAACTTCACGCCTGAGCAGCTGGAGGTCCTGGACCGCGACGTGCGCACGGCGGTGCGGAAGATCAAGCGCGTGGAGGAGGAAGCCAACCTCCCCGTGGACGCGCTCCGCCGCAACTACGACGCCATCCGCCTGGGCGAGAAGCGCGCCGAGCGCGCCAAGAGCGAGCTGGTGGAGGCGAACCTGCGCCTCGTGGTCTCCATCGCGAAGAAGTACACGAACCGCGGCCTGCAGTTCCTGGACCTCATCCAGGAGGGCAACATCGGCCTGATGAAGGCGGTGGACAAGTTCGAGTACAAGCGCGGCTACAAGTTCTCGACGTATGCCACCTGGTGGATCCGTCAGGCCATCACCCGCGCCATCGCGGACCAGGCCCGCACCATCCGCATCCCGGTGCACATGATCGAGACCATCAACAAGCTCATCCGCACGAGCCGCTACCTCGTGCAGGAGATTGGCCGCGAGCCGACGCCGGAAGAGATCGCGGAGAAGATGGAGCTGCCGCTCGACAAGGTGCGCAAGGTCCTGAAGATCGCCAAGGAGCCCATCTCCCTGGAGACGCCCATTGGCGAGGAAGAGGACAGCCACCTGGGCGACTTCATCGAGGACAAGAGCCTGGTGTCGCCCGCGGACGCGGTCATCAACATGAACCTGGCCGAGCAGACCCGGAAGGTGCTGGCCACGCTCACGCCGCGCGAGGAGAAGGTCCTGCGCATGCGCTTCGGCATTGGCGAGAAGAGCGACCACACGCTGGAAGAGGTGGGCCAGGACTTCGAGGTGACGCGCGAGCGCATCCGCCAGATTGAAGCCAAGGCGCTGCGCAAGCTGCGTCACCCCAGCCGCTCCAAGCGCCTGCGCTCCTTCGTGGAGAGCTGAGCCGCTGAAGTAGACTGACCGCTGGACCCGGAGGCCTCCGTTCCTTGAGTGGACGGGGGCCTTCGTCGTTTGGTCCCGTGTGAGGTGCGCCATGGCCGCGAAGAAGCCCGCCGGAGAGCCCCTGCCCTTCTCCGACAGCGTGATGAAGCAGGTGCGCTCCATTCCCCGGGGCGAGGTGCGCTCGTACGCGCAGGTGGCCATCTACGCGGGCAGGCCGGGCGCGGCGCGAGGCGTGGGGCGGGAGTTGAAGCACCTGCCGGGGCAGGCCACGCAGGTGCCCTGGTGGCGGGTCGTCCGCTCTGACGGGACGCTGGCGCCCCCGGTGGCCCACGAGCAGGCGAAGCGGCTGCGAGCGGAGGGCGTCACCGTGGACGAACGGGGACAGGTGTTCCGCGTGGTGGTGAAGAAGGACGGCAAGGCCTTATAGTCAGCGCGTCTGGCGTCAGTGACATGAGGGCCCTTAGCTCAGCGGTTAGAGCTGTCGGCTCATAACCGATTGGTCCCTGGTTCGAATCCAGGAGGGCCCACTCCCCTCACCTCCGCCGTGTTCCGCACCACCAGCGCACCCTGCGGAAAACAAGCCAGCGACTCCCAATGCCTTACTTCGCGCTTCCGGCGGAGCCCCCCCTCTTGGGGGCCTTGTCGGAAGGAAGGAACCCCCGCTCTTGTGCCATGGCCCGGATGCCAGGCGGCAGGGCTTCCCCCAAGAGGACGTTCGCGTGCACCGCACCGTCCGCGAATCCATACAGGTGTCCCACTTCCTCCAGGGTGCGAGTCCGGACGAAGTCCTCCCAGACCGCAGGGTCATCCTTCGAGCCTCCGTTGCCCGCGCCAGCGCTTCCATGGCCCGCGACGGCGCCAGCACTCCCATGGATCGCGGCGGCGCCAGTGCTTCCCGCCGACGCGCCGGAGGTACTCGTCGCCACGGCCCCCCGCCACGGACCGCCGTTGAAGCCAGGAGCGCTGGCGGCTGCCCCTGCGCTTCCGCCAGCGCGCGGCGTCCCGGACGCGGGTTCGAAGAAGAACCCTTCGAGCCCGTACCGCGAGACCCTCTCCAGGATGGGGTCTGCGAGCCTTTGGGAGGCTGCTCCCGGAACCTTCAGGGCGCCGTTCCAGAACGGGTTGTGACTCGACTGGGCGATGCCCAGCTGGTGGAACCACTCCATCGCGTGGAACATCGCCGCGCGCTTGGGGTCGTCATACGCGCGCTGCTTCACGTTGCTGTTGTAGACAAGCTCGGGGCCGAGCATGGCGTCGAAGTTCGCCCGGGGAAGGGCCTCCTTGGAGCGCGCCTCCCTGGCATCCATGCCGTGAGCGGAGGGCTCGATGACGACCGAGCACATCCGGACCTCCTTGCGCGTCCCTGGCGCTGTCACGCCGGCGAAGCTCACCTCCGAGATGGCGCACCGCCCACAGGTCTCCTTTCCCCAGTGGCCCGACTCGTCGCTCGGGACCAGCTGCTTCGAGCCCTCGAATGGCACCGACAGCTCCATGTCCGCCATCCGGTAGAAGAGCTGAGCCGCCGCCATGATGGCCGCCGGCTCGGCGCACTGAATCGAGTTCCATTGCTGGATGGAGGCAATGGATGACTCCAGCGCATCCCGGACCCACCCCCCCTTCATGAACTGCATGGAGCTCAGCATCGCCTGCTTCGCGGGAAGCTTTAACCCGAGCGCTCTGCGGGCCTCGTAGAACCCGCGCAGCGCGAAGAAGCGCCCCACCAGCCGCAGCCCCGCCGCCCCCATCGCCTTGCGGCCCTGCTCGTCCGCCGTCAACTCCGGCACGCCCAGCTTCCGCAGGTAGTCGTCCGCGCGGAACCCATGACTGCCTCCGCCGGAGATGCCGAAGAAGGGCACGTGGATCGTGTGCCGGCCATCCTTCGTCGGCTCCTCGGCGAACATGATGCAGAAGCACCCAAGGTCTCTCTGCACCAGCCGGCCTTCGGAAGCAGCGAGGAAGCGGTATTTGCGCACCAACGCGTTCGCGTGTTGGACCAGCGCGGCGAAGCGGGCCTGCTTGCTCAGCTGTCCTTCCAGCACACAGTAATCCCGAGAGGGGAAGACGCCCCCCATGGGAAGCGGCAAGGGAAGCAGCAGGAAGCCCGCGAGCTCCAGCTTCGCCCTCATCGCCGCGAGAGGAAGGTCTGGCAAGGGAGGGTAAGCCACCCGCGTCTCGGCCTCCGCGCTTCGCTCCTCGAATCGCGTGCGCAGAGCCGCCAGTTCGCGGCGCGCAGCCTCCTTCTGCTTCTCCACGCCCAGCGCCTTGGCCTCTACCTTTTCACGGTTGGGCTGACCCCACTCCTGGAGGATGTCTCGCTTTCGCCGCTCCAGGGCTCCCATTCGCGTCTGGTGTTGACGCTGGGCTTGGGTCCACTCCCGCGCCAGTGCATCACGCTCCTTCCTGGCTTGCTCCCGCCCCGCATCCACGAAGCGCGCCATGTCGACGGGCTTCCCGACCTTGGCCATCAGCCACTGCTCCGCGAACCGCCGGCCAGGGGCGCTGGGAGCGGAGTCCGCGTGTGCGATTCGCACCTCGAGCGCGGCGCGACGCTTCTCGAACTCGCGGCGCGCCTCCTCCTTCTGCCTCTCCACGCCCAGCGCCTTGGCCTCCACCTTTTCACGGTTGGCCTGACTCCACTCCTGGAGGATGTCTCGCTTTCGCCGCTCCAGGGCTCCCATCCGAGCCTGATGCTGGCGAGCCAGTTCCCGCAACTCCGCCTGCGGCGTCTCGCGGGGCTCGGCCCACCGGGCACACTCGCGGGCCAGGCCGGTCCAGAAACCATCCACGTCCTCGATGCGCTTCAGCTTGTACTCGAGCATCTCGATGGCATTGACCAACTCCACGTCCACCATGCTTCGCCAGACGGCGGGGGCGTCGCTGCGTCGCTCGGCGAGAGCGATGTCATCCCGAGCGCCTCCGGGGCCCCGGATCGCCCAGAGCCGCGGCCGGGAGCCGCCCTCATACAGTTGCCGCTCCCGATCTCTTTCGAGCTTCACCAGTTGGAGAAGGTAGGCGACGTCCGCCTCGACGCCATGGTCCAGATACAGCGCCGCCTGAAGATCGCCGCGCTTCCGGACCCGCCGTGCATGCGCGAGGACATCGGTCAGCCGCTGCTGTCCCTTCAACATCGCGGCGGCGACCCTTTCGAGGGCCAGGGACAACTCCAGGATGAACTTGTCGATCTTCGAGTATTGCGCCTTCTTCGGACGCTGCCCTTCGCGGAAGAGCACCTTCCAATCCTGGATCAACCCGCGCAGGCGCTCAGTTTGCGCTGCGATCCGTTCCTTCTCGTAGAGCAACTTCCGTGGCCCCTGGCTCTCGCTCAGTTCGTGTACCCACGCCAGTGCGTGAATCCACTGAGGGTTCACGTCCCACGTGGACGCGTCCCACGGCCGCATCCCCCACTGCTCCATTTCGGTCATGCATCCCCCTCGAATCTCCGAACCGCGTCAGGAGCGCTGAACCCCCGTCTCCGACCGCGATGGCAATGCAGGGAGAAGCGGAAGCCCTCCACCTGCTCACCCGGGAACGCACAGGTCCGCCCGCCAACAATCAGCGACAGCCCGAATCGCTCCTCGTGGAGTACTGCCGCCAGCACTTTGCGCTTTTCATGCCACACGCTGACGCCCGGGAGACGAGCCGCGCGGCCTCGCTTGCGGGCCAACCGAACGCAGCCGCGTCTTGCCAGGACGCAATACACGACGCCGACCTTCACTCCTGGGAGCGGGGGCATCCTTGTGCTCGAAGGAGGAGTCCGTCGAGCATGGACAACCCGGTGTCAGGTTTGTGCGCGCAAGGGGCCCTACAGACCGACAAGAAAGGGGGCACCGAGGACCACGAGCCCGATGCTCCCCAGGATGATCAGGCCCACCCACAGGTTCTCCCCGGGCAGCACCACGTGCCGGGGCTGCTTCGGGTTGTAGAGCACCTGGACCCTGTCTCCATGCTTGAACTTGGAGGCCTTGCCCGTGCTGAGCCCGATCTCCAGGGGCTCCCCTCCGTCCTCCGGGCGGATGAGAACCCAGAGCTGGAACATGTGCCTGCGACGGAACTCCTTGTCGCGCAACCTGGCCAGCTCGTTGCCCTCCTTGAAGTGGTACTCGAAGTCCTCTCCGCCCGCGACCCAGCTCACCTCTGCCGGCAGCCGGGAGGCGCCACGCTGGAAGCCTGGAGCGAGGTGAGGTGTTGCCGAACCTGTTGAGCGAACGCGTCAGCGGGCATGGTGGGCACGGGGCGCGGAGCTTATGCGAAAGGGGAGCACGCTCCCGCCGGGGTCCGGCAGCGGCTGCTCGAAGAATTCGCGCGGCGCTTCGGCCCCTGGGCGGCGTGCCCGCGGATGGAGCCTGCGGGACAATTCGACATGTGGCTGGGCGATATCGAGCTGTCCAAGACCTGTTATCACAACGACTTGAATGGACAGATTCCACTGCTTGGCTCACTCGCCCGCGACAGCCGGGATGTCGAGGTGGGCAAGCACCTCCGGGTCCTCAAGTAGTTGACCGAGGAGAGCGACCTGTGGTGCGGAGACGCTGTGTCATGTGGGAGCCCGGGTAGGATGCGCGGACATGGACTTCCAGGCGCGACTCGAGGCGCTCACGCACCAACTCCGGCCCTGGTCCCCTCTCTGGTCCCGCTCCATCCTCCAGGGCTGGCCTGGGTCCGGCGCCGCCTTTCCCGAGGACTGGCTGGCCTACGCCCGGTCGCTCGATGAAGCGGGCGAGCGACAGCTGGACCAAGGAGTGCTCGTGGGCGCACCGCCTCCGTCACTGGCCGCGCTGGTGGGCGCGCTCCAGGAGCTGACGGCGCTGCCCTGGCACGAGGGCGTTCACCCGCTGACGGTCGCGCAGACGCAGGGACTCAGCGTCAAGAAGACCCACGAGCTCGAGCGGGTGCTCGCCCTGCTCGCGCCCAGGACGCGCTTCATCCAGCAGGCGGTCGATATTGGCGGCGGCATGGGACATCTTGCCCGCCTCTGTGCGCGGACGTTCGGGTGGACCTTCCACAGCATCGACCGGGACGCCGCGTTGCAGGACAAGGGACGGCGGTGGCTGGGGAGAACCCCCTCCCCGGGTGGGGACACCCTGAGCTTCATCGAAGCCTCCGTCGAGGACGGGCCCCAACCGCGAATCGATCCGCTCTTCTCCGGCCGGGACCGGGCCTCCATCGGTCTGCACACCTGCGGACCGCTCGCCCTCACGCAGCTCCGCAAGAGCCAGGGGGCGGGCTTCGTCCTGAACATCGGCTGCTGCTACGACAAACTGGAGGCCCCGCGAGACTTCCCCGTCTCCCGCTTCGGAGGCGCCCATCCGCTGCCCTTCACCCCGCATGCCCTGGCGCTGACGACGCGGGGACGGCATCACAAGACCAAGGTGGAGTTCGCGCGGATGAAGCAGGTGTACGCGTGGCGCTTCGCGTTCCATCTCCTGTCGAGGCAACACTTTCCCGAGCGCGGCTTCGTCAGGGCAGGAGACGCGCCCCGGGCGCTCTATGCCGGACGCTTCGCCGCCTACGCGCGGGACCGCCTGGAGCGACTGGGCCTCGATGCGAACATGACGGACGCCGAGTTGGAGGCCTTCGAGGTGTCTGTTCGCGCCGAGACGCGAGACCTCCTGCTCTGCCATCTGCTGAGGGACCGCTTCGCACGGGCGCTGGAGGTCGTGCTCCTGCTCGATCGCGCGCTCCTCCTGGAGGAGCTGGGCTTCCAGGTCGATTTCCTCCAGCTCTTCGATCCACGCCTGTCTCCGCGCAACCTCGCGCTCATCGCGTCACGGAGCGCTTGAGCCCGTGCCGGGCCGAGCGCCCGAGCTGAGGTGATGGCGGGACGACAAGAGCCTCGTCCCCGGGGACACGACCCACCGCCACCTTGGGAGCCATATTGAGGCGAACGCATGGCTCGCTTCGTGGCGTGGAGGAAGGAAATGGGACAAGCGAGGCGGGGGTCCCCGCACGTCGCCACGGCCCTGCTGGTGCTGGCGCTGGGAGTGGCCGCGTCCGGCTGCCAGCCCCAGGGGCCCTGGGGGTCCGCCGTTCCCGAATGCACCGGGACGGAGGGCGCCGCCCGCGAAGACGCCGCTCTCTCGCTGGGACAGGATCCGCGCCGCTACGTCGAGGAGGATGGGCTGCCGGTGCTCCACCTCTACGTGGCGGACTCCCTGCCGGATGACGACGACTACCAGGCGGCGCGCGTCTTCTATCGCGGACGCTGCTACGTCTCCCGGGCCCGGTATCGCGGCGCGACGTCCAAGGACTTCCCCAAGCGCAGCTTCACGCTCGACTTCCGCGACGGGCAGTCCTTCGACGAGCCCCTGCTCGCGGCTGGCTTCTCTGGCCGGCGCAAGGTGGTGTTGATCAGCCCCTTCAATGACAACTCATACCTCCGCGCGAGGCTGGGCTTCACCTTGTGGGGCCTCATGTCTCCCGACCACCTCCAGGTGAAGACCTTCAGCGCGGTCGTCTATCTGAACGGGCGCTATCACGGGCTCTACACGGTGGCGGACCACGTCGACCGTCACTCGCTCTCCGCGCAGGGAATGGATGTCCAGGGAGAGCTCTTCAAGGCCGTGGGCCCCGACGCCAACTTCTCCCGGCGGGACGCGTCCGGCAGGCCCAAGGCCTCACTGCATCTGGGCTACGAAAAGAAGGAGGGCGAGCCCGAGGAGGGAGCCGGCGCCTACGCGAGCATCGAGCAGCTCACCGACTTCGTGGCGGGGACCCCTGCGGAGCGCTTCCGCGCGGAGCGCGGCGCCTGGATGCAGGTGGAGGACTACGAGGACTGGTGGATCCTGGTGCGACTGGCGGCGCTGTCCGACTCCGTGACGAAGAACGCCTACCACTTCCGCGCGCAAGGGCAGGCGCGGCGCTGGCGCTACATCCCCTGGGACCTGGATGCGAGCTTCGGGCAGAACTGGGACACCACGCGACAGGCCCCGGACGTGAGTGCCTCCTTCACGGAGGAGAACCTCCTGCTCGCCCGGATGTTGGAGGACCCCGCCATCCGCCACCCCCTCCGCGAGCGCCTCCACACGCTGCTCCACACCACACTCCACCGGGACGTCGTCCAGGGGCTCATCGCCACCTATGCCGCCGAGGTCGACCGCGCGGCACGGAAGGATGAAACACACTGGGGTGAGGCCTATCGCCACTTCCCGCGATGGAACCAGCGCACGGACCTCCTCGGCTTCGAGGACGAGGTGAAGTACCTCCGTGACTGGGTGGATGCCCATTGGGCGCTCCTGGACGAGGAGTTCCACTGATTCAGGGCGGGTGAGGGTGCGCGTTCGCGACCCGGCCCAGCCCGTCAGTACGCAGGGAGTGCGCAGTGGACAGATTCCACTGCTCGCGGAGCGCTTGAGACCGCCCAGGCGCGACTCGCTGCGCTCACGCACCAGCTCCGGCCATGGGCCTCGCGCTGGTCCCGCTCCATCCTCCAGGACTGGCCCGGATCCGGCGCCGCATGGCCCGAGGACTGGCTTGCCTATGCCCGGTCGCTCGATGAAGCGGGCGAGCGACTGCTGGACCAGGGGTCACTCGTGGGCGCCCCTCCTCCGTCCCTGTCCGCGCTCCTCGGCGCGCTCCAGGAACTGACGGCGCTGCCCTGGCATGAAGGCGTTCATGCGCTGACGGTCGCGCAGACGCAGGGACTCAGCGCCAAGAAGACCCACGAGCTCGAGCGGGTGCTCGCCCTGCTCGCGCAAAGAACGCGCTCCATCCACCAGGCGATCGATATCGGCGGCGGAATGGGACATCTCGCCCGCCTCTGCGCGCGGACGTTCGGGTGGACCTTCCACAGCATCGACAGGGACGCCGGGTTGCAGGACAAGGGCCGGCGGTGGTTGACGAAAACCCGCCCCCTGGGTGACGACACCCTGCATTTCATCCAGGCCTCCGTCGAGGACGGGCTCCAACCCCAACTCGATCCGCTCTTCTCCGGCCGGGACCGGGCCTCCATCGGTCTGCACACCTGCGGGCCGCTCGCCCTCACGCAGATCCTCAAGAGCCAGGGGGCGGGCTTCGTCCTGAACGTCGGCTGCTGCTACGACAAGCTGGAGGCCCCGCGGGATTACCCCGTCTCCCGCTTCGGGGGCGCGCATCCCCTGCCCTTCACCCCGCATGCCCTGGCACTGACGACGCGGGGACGGCATCACAAGACCGAGGTGGAGTTCGCGCGGATGAAGCAGGTGTACGCGTGGCGCTTCGCGTTCGATCTCCTGTCGAGGCGACGCTTCCCCGAACGCGGCTTCGTGCGGGCAGGAGACGCGCCCCGGACTCTCTATGACGGCCCCTTCGCCCTCTACGCGCGCGACCGCCTGGAGCGCCTGGGCCTGGAGCCCGGCATGACGGACGCAGAGCTGAATGCCTTCGAGGTGTCCGTTCGCGCCGAGACGCGAGACCTCATGCTCTGCCATCTGCTGAGGGACCGCTTCGCGAGGGCGTTGGAGGTCGTGCTCCTGCTCGACCGAGCGCTCCTGCTGGAGGAGCTGGGCTTCCAGGTCGAACCCCTTCAGCTCTTCGACCCACGCCTGTCTCCGCGCAACCTCGCGCTCATCGCGTCGCGGAGCGCTTGAGCGCCCCGGGCCTTGCGCATCTGCCCATGGGGCAAGCAGGGAAGCGCGGGCTCAGCGCTTCTCAAGCAAGGGGCGCGGATCGAAGGTGACGCGAATGCGGGTGATGCGCCCGCTCTCGACGTGGCTCCAGTTCGCCACCGGCACGGGCTCGTGCCCCGAGGGATGGATTTCGAACCAGGTCATCACGTCGTCGCCGTCCACGAAGCGGTGAAGCACGGTCACCTGGGGCGACACCTTCCACATGCCGTTGACGAGCCCCTTCACGCAGGCCTCCGCGCCCTCCGCCTTGCCGAGCGCGCCGACGAAGCTCACGTCGGGCGCGAGCGTGTCCCGCAGCATCGACTCATCCTTCGCGCTCCACGCATCGAAGTACGCCTGCACCACTTCCACGGGACGTTTCATGCTCGGCCTCCAGGTGCTCGACGGAGGAGTCCGTCGAGCATGGACGTGAGCATCCTCCCGGCTCCGGACAACCCTGTGTCAGGTTTGTTCGCGCAAGGACCCGTTTCACGCCGCCCGATGGCTGTGACCATCCAGCTCACAACCCACCACGCCGACGCGCAGCGTTTTGGGAAAGGGCAGCGTGCCCCCAAAGCCTCCGCGGCCCAGCCCGACTTTCGCCGGGCCGGGGGCCGCTTTAGGAGGCGGTCCACAGGACTCGCACACTGGAAAGGACGTACCGCATGCCCCGTCGCCGCCAGGAACAGGGAATGTCGTCCACCACGAAGTGGGTGCTTGCGGGGCTGCTAGGCCTGCCGCTGCTGTGTTGCGGCAGCGGAGGCCTGATGTGCCTGGGCATCCGGTCCGAGCTCCCTTACGCCGAGGCGATCTCCCGGGTGGAGAACCATGCCGGGGTCGTCAGGCTGCTGGGGGCGCCCATCAGCGCGAGCAGCTTCTTCAGCGGCTCTTTCAACCTCATGAACAAGGATGGTCAGGCGAACATGACCATCAACCTCTCCGGCAGCAGGCAGGACGGCCGGCTGGAGGTGAAGGCCGTGCGCACCGACGACGTCTGGGGATTCAGCCGGCTGCGCGTGGTGGCGGACAACGGCGAAGCGGTGGACGTCGGCGGGTACAGCCGGCACTGAGTGCACGAGATTGCCCAGCGCCGGGCCGGCTTCAGCTGTCGCCGGTACCGAAGCCGCAGGAAATCTGCCCGTTCGCGCAGCGTGCCACGCATTCCTGCCAGTCTCCGTTCGGGTCACAGGGCCGCCCCCTGCACTCGTTGAGCCCACAGGTGCCGATGGGGTCGCTCCCCTTGCACACCGACGTGGAGATCTCGCCGTCGGGGGCGTGGGTCCAGGACGTCGTGCTGATGTTGGCGTAGCACCACTGGCAAGGGTTGGATGGGTTTTCCGAACCGTGCGGGTACGCAACACCATTGATGACACATTCACTGCCGCCGCTACCACTACAGGTGACGGTGATGCCATCACAGGTGATCGAAGTCGCGGAAATGGAGCTACAGATGTTCCCCGAACACTGGAGCACCTGACCGGTTCCGCACTGGGTCGACGTGTTGCACAACGCGGACGACAGACTTCCCAGAGGCTCCACCCCGCTCTCTTCCGGGGGCACACTACATGCCAGGAACAGCACGCATCCAACGACCGTCGAGACAATACGCTTCATGGTTTTCTCCTCGTGCGCCAGGCACGACAACGCGCTGCCTGCCTTCGATGAGCGCATGGAAACACCCGCTCTCGGGGGCATCGCGAGCCGACAGCATACACACAAGAAGTGCTGCTGACGCGGGCCGCCGGAGCAGTAAGCCCAAGGTGCTCCAGATTCGCTCGCACGCTTCCCGCCTCGTTCAAGTACGCCAACGCTCGCCGCACTCGCATTGACGCTGCCTCGACGGATGCATGACGCATGTTGATCGGTTCCAATCGCGGGGCATACGCGGCGCCACTTCTCGCCAGCATCCGCATCAGACGCTTCATGAACGCAGCCCCCGCGACGTGCCCCTTTCTTTTCAACTACGGCGCCGCACTGGACGACGGCTCTCTCTACGTTGCCGGCGTCGCCCGTGAGTTGGAGGATCGGGATGTGCCGTCTACCTCGGCTATGACGGCGTGCTGAAGGTTCGCAACGACGTCGCGGGCTCGAGCGAGGAGCGGCTCACTTTGGACAACGACGGCCCGAGTGTGCTGCGCACGGTCTCCGGCCTCCGGGTCGTGGGCGAGCGACTCTTTGTCGCGGGCATGCGCCGGAGGGGCTTTGGCCGCACCCTCGGCAGCTGCATCGAGACGTGGCGGGGGCGGTGTTCGAGATGTCCACGGGAGCCCCCATCGCTGGAGCCGTTGAGCGTCCCGGGCACGTCGCGGACCTCGTGGATGGCCGCGACCTCCGAGCGCCTCTGGTTTTTCGGCAGCCACAGCGCGCGGGGGTCTGCGGCGACAGGAACTGGGAATGCGGGCGGCTCTTCAGAGCAGCTTCGCCATGATGTCGCGCTCGCGCTGATCGAGCTTGATGGAGTCGAGCGTCCAGTTGACGAGCTCGTCGGCGACCGAGGCGTCGTAACCGAAGGTGGTGGCGGCCTCCTTCACCGACGCGCGCTCCTCGGCCGCGAGCTCTCCGTCGGCACAGGCCACCTCGACGAGCATGCGCAGCAGGGAGGCGCGCAGTTCGCGGATTTCAATCTTGCTGACGATGTCGGTGAGCCGGCCGGGCTTCTGGAACTCCGCCTCGATGATGGCGGCGACCTGCGGGTCGCGGGGCGACAGGCCAATGTTCAGCACCACCTCGTCGAGCTGCTGGCGCTCCTCCTCGGTGATGCGGCCGTCGCTCGCCGCCACGTTGGCCATGGCCTGGACGAACGCCAGCAACTGCTCCTGGGGGTACTCGCTCGACATGTCATCTCCTGGGTAGGCGGCATTCGGCTGGCGGAGGGCTCACCGCCGGCCACGGAGCCGGACTGCTCGTTCACGCAGGATAGTGGCGGCCCACGAGGAGCGAAAACGGTTTCAGCCGGACGCCGGTCCCCGCACGAGGAACACGGGTTGGGGACAATTCAGGCTTGTCGCCACGAGGCGGTGACGCAGAAGGCCAAGCCCCCTCGCTTCTCGTCACTGAACCCGTGACAATCCGCGGCATGACCCTGCGACTCTCGATTCTCCCCCTGTTGATATTCTCCCTCGCGGTCGTACCTACCCTTTCAGCTTGTGGCTCCGATGACGGCGATACACCGCCGGATGCGGGCACCAGGCCCGATGCAGGCACCCCGCCCGACTCAGGCACCGAGCTGGATGCTGGCGCCGAGTTCGACGCGGGCACTGAAGTCGACGCGGGCACTGAGGTCGACGCGGGCACTGAAGTCGACGCGGGCACTGAAGTCGACGCGGGCACTGAAGTCGACGCGGGCACCGAGTCCGACGCGGGCACTGAACCGGACGCAGGCACCACTCCCGACGCGGGCACCGAGCCCGATGCGGGCACCGAGCCCGATGCGGGTACTACTCCCGACGCGGGCACCGAGCCCGATGCGGGCACCGAGCCCGATGCGGGCACTGAACCGGACGCAGGCACCATCCCTGACGCGGGCACCACCCCTGACGCGGGCACCACCCCTGACGCAGGCACCACTCCCGACGCGGGCACCACTCCCGACGCGGGCACCACTCCCGACGCGGGCACCAGCACGGATGCAGGCACCGACCCCTTCACCACCTGCGAGGGCACGTGCAAGGACACCGCCGTCACGGTTCAGATCGACGGGAACCAGCGCGTCCTGCCGCGCGCCTTCTTCGGCTACGAAGAGCCGACGAACGCCGGGGACCCGTGGACGCTGTGGATCGAGATCAACAACGGTTCGACGGATGAGTGCCCGTCCGAGACTTCGCCGACCCCTCCGCAGCTCGTCAACGTCTACTCGGTGAAGGTGCCCGTGAACACGACTCCGGAGACGGGCTCCTCGGGGGCGGGGGGACCGACCGCGACGCTGGTCGACTTCGATGGCGCGCTCCTCGACTGGCCTCCTTTCGTTCACAGTACGAGCCTCACCTTCACGCCAGTGGCGGCCTCGCTCTGCCCCAGCTGCATCAAGGCCGGGGCGCCTCCCACGTCGCACTTCGTGGCCTTCAATGTGGACGGCACTTACGAGAACGGCGCCATCTCCGGCCACGGGTACGCCACCTACTGCCCCTCGATCGACCGCCTCCTGAACGACGGACCCGACGCAGGCACCGAACCGGACGCAGGCACTGAGCCAGACGCGGGCACCACTCCCGACGCGGGCACCACTCCCGACGCGGGCACCACTCCCGACGCAGGCACCGACCCCTTCGGCACCTGCGAGGGCACGTGCCAGGACACCACCGTCACGGCCCAGATGGACGAGAACCAGGTGGCCCTGAACCACGCCTACTTCGGCTACGTGGAGCCAACGACCGCCGCGGATCCGTGGAGGCTGGTGCTCGAACTCAGCAACGGCGAGACGGATGAGTGCCCGTCTCCGACAGGGCCACTCCCGCCGCAGATCGCCACTCTCGAATCGGTGAAGGCACCGGTGGACACAACCCCGCAGACGGGCTCCACGGCGGGTGGACCGGCATCGTACTTGTTCGACTTCGATGGCGCGCTCATGGCGGAGTATGCCACTAGCAACACGAGCCTCACCTTCACGCCAGTGGCGGCCTCGCTCTGCCCCAGCTGCATCAAGGCCGGGACGCCTCCTCCCGCGAAGCACTTCATGGCTTTCGACGTGAACGCCACCTACGAGAACGGCGCCGCCATCTCCGGCCACGGGTACGCGACCTACTGCCCCTCGATGGACACCCTCCAGAACAACTGAGCGCGGTCCCGACACGCGTTCCCTCGGCCTTCCGATTCGGGAAGGCCGGGGGAGCCCCGGTCAGCCCTTGAGTCGCAAGAGGCGCCGCGTGGCCACACACACCACGCGGCCCTCCAGTGCCTGGAGCCCGTGCTCCCGGCAGAACGCGTCGTAGGCGGAGGGCCGCTCCCCCACGATGTGGAACAGCGCCCGGGGCAGGACCGTGTCCGCCAGCTCCTCGGACGGCGTGAGGTCCGTAAGACGGGGACGTCGTCCCCCACGCGCAGCATGCGGCGGTGGGTCGTCACCACGGCGCGCTTGCCGTCTCCGGTGTTGCGCACCGAGCGCACCTGGATCTCCTGCCGGAAGGTGTCCCCCACCCGCAGCGGCGCCAGCTGCCGCGCGTCACGGAAGCCCAGGTGATAGATGGCGCCGTGCGTGCTCGACATGCTGCACGCCAGGTAGAGGCCCATCATGAACGGCAGGGGCGGAGCGTCCGGACCGGACAGCCCCAGCCGGGCCGCGAAGGGCGCGCTCGTCACCACCCGGTCGTGTGAATAGAAGCACTGGACCCACAGGTCTCGCATCCCCGCCGTCGCCGTCATTTCGTACGGGTTGGGCAGCACGTCGTCCGGGCTGGGCGGTCGGTGGAGCGCGTGCGACACGCGTCGCCCCCTCACCCGTGGCTCCGCCTCCATGGCCAGCACGGCCGGAGGACAGAGCGCGAGCATCCGGTGCGCTGCCTTCAGGTGCGGAGGCCCCACGAGCACCCCGTCAACGACAGCCATCCCCTCCGTCTCCGCCGCGCCACCCGCACCGGACGCCGTGAGCCCCGGCACCTTGCGCGTCAGCGTCGCCAGCGCGCCCTGCCCTTGCGCCTGCGTCACCTTCCGGGCCCACGCCAGCTCCGACGCCGTGGGCGTCATGCAACGGTTCACGGTGTCGAGCTGATCCGGATGCAGGCAGCACTTGCCCGTGAAACCGTGGACGTGTCCTTGCGCCGCGTGCTGCTCCAGGCCGATCCGGTCTCCGACGTTCGTGTATGGCGTATCGAACGGCTCGATGCCCGCCGCGCGCGCAGCCATCACCACCATGCTCCGGGGATGCGCGAGCGTGAGCTCCGCGTGCGGCAGCGCGCCCGTCAGCCGGAAGAGGTCGCCGTGCCCGAGCATCAACCCCAACGGACGCCCACCGCCCGACACCGCAAGCCGCCCCACCTCCAGCAGGGCCGCCGGGGTCTCGATGAGCGGAAGGAAGCGCGTGTGTCCCCGAGGCAGACCCCGGGCCTCCTCCAGCAAGCGGATGCGCTCGTGCAGCGCATCCAGGTCCTCCGGACACGTCGTCATGGTGGGCATCAGCGCCGTCAGCCCCGGTAGCCCGATGCAGGCCTCCAGGTCCGCGTCGAGCAACTCGGGACGCGCCGCCTCGTTGATGCGCACCACCACCGGACGCCCGGCGAAGGTGCCTGCCTTCAACGCCTCCACCAGCCCTGCTCGCGCTGCGGCCTTCGCGGCCAGGGGCACGGCGTCCTGCAAGTCCACGATGAAGCAATCCGCCGGCAACCGCGCGGCGTTCGCGAAAGCGAACTGGGGAATGAACAGCAGGCTGCGCCAGGTGGCCGGGGGCCGCGGCGCCTGAGACACGTCTTCCATGAGAGTGCGCTCCAGGAGGCCCGACCCGGGTCAATTCACTGGAATTGAGAAACACAACCAGGCGGCCGTGACGCACTCCTATCCCTTCGCGAAGGCGCCGCCATTGAGCACTTTGTTGCATTGACAGAGGCGGAAGGCGTGGCCTGCGTCATCGCGGTGGCCATGCATGGGAATGCTCTCTTCCCTTCTGCCCTGGCTCACGGCCCCTGGAACCGGTGGGCCGTGATTTCGGAACGGCCCACCATCTTCGCCGTGGACGATGATCCGCCCGTGCTGCGCAGCATGGAGCGCGTGCTCCACACGGAAGGCTACGCGGTGCGGAGCTTCGTGCATCCCCGGTTGATGCTGGAGTGCGAGCCCTGGCAGGGACCGGGCTGCGTGCTCATGGACCTGCGCCTTCCGGAGCTCGACGGGTTGGAGCTCCAGGGGCATCTGCGGAAGGCGGGATGGCGACACCCCGTCGTCTTCGTCAGCGGCTATGGGGACGTGCCCGTCGCCGTCCAGGCGATGAAGGCAGGGGCGGTGGACTTCCTGCCCAAGCCCGTCAGCACGGAAGCACTGCTGGCCGCGGTGTCCCAGGCGCTCGCGCGAGACCAGACCTTGAGGGCCGCCCACGCCGAGCACGAGCGGCTGCGCCTGCGCTTCTCCACGCTGACTCCCCGGGAGTGGGACGTATGCCGGGGTGTGGCGAGGGGACTGCTCAACAAGCAGATCGCCGCGGAGCTGGGCACGGCAGAACAGACGGTGCGGTTCCAGCGGGGCCGCGCCATGGCCAAGCTGGCCGTGGGCTCCGTGGCGGAGCTGGTCCGGCTGCTGGACCGGTTGGAGCCGCCGTCCGGCGCTGTTCAGGGGACGCAGTAGCGAGCGTCACGTCCGGCTCCAGCGGTGCGTGCTATCCCTGCCGCCATGAGCGACGAGAACCCGAGCATCCTGTCCCACGTCTCCATTGGCACGAACGACTTCGCGCGCGCCGTGGCCTTCTACGACGCGGTCCTCACTCCGCTGGGCTGCCGGCGGGTGTTGGACTTCCCGAACGCGGTGGCCTACGGCCGCCAGTTCCCGGAGTTCTGGGTCCAGACGCCCATCGACGGGAAGCCCGCGACCGTGGGCAATGGCACGCACTTCTGCTTCCTCGCCCCGTCGAAGCAGGCGGTGGACGCCTTCCATCAGGCGGCCCTCCAGGCGGGAGCCACCGATGACGGCGCCCCCGGCCCGCGTCCCCTGTATGGCCCGCCCTACTACGGCTGCTTCGTGCGGGATCCGGATGGCCACAAGGTCGAAGCGAACTTCTGGGACACGTCGCTCGGCGGCCACGAAGGCACCTGAGACGCCGCGCCCGGAATTCCAAGGCCTTCGCGCCTCCTGACGTAGAGGCGCGAAGGCGGGGACTCACGGGGCGATGACGCGCTCGAAGGTGGCCAACTGCATCTCCAGCTTCCACTGCAACATCGCGCGCGTGTTGGCGGCCAGGAAGCTGTTGCAACCGGCGGACACGGCGGTCTGCTCCGGCTTGTCGGAAGCGCAGGCATCCACCGTCTTGGAGAAGTCATCCCGGGCGGCCCAGAGGCTGTCGCCCTCCGCGAAGGCGTGCTCCAGGCTGGCGCGCGCCATCTGCTTGAGCGTCTTGTACTCGAGCTTCTGGTCCGTGGCGGCGGCGACGTACTCCTGGGTGATGTCCCCGCGCAGGATCCCCGAGTCGTCGGTCGACAGCGCGACCGGCACGTTGTTCTTCAGATAGGCGGCGAGCGGGTGCGCCTCTCCCGACATGCCCAGCAGGACGCGGTTGGAGGTCAGGCAGATCTCCACCATCACGCCCGCGTCATGCATGTCGCGCAGCAGGTCCGCGGCGCCATCGCCAGACGTCTCGGCGAGCACGTCCGCGCCGTGGCCGATGCGCTCCGCATGGGCCTTCTCCACGGCCTCGCGGATGTGGAAGGTCATGTGCTGCTGGTCCTGCGCCGTGAGCACCGCGGGGATGAGCTCCCCGGCGTGCAGCGAGACATGGACCAGCTTGCGGCCGACCTCCTGGTCATTGAAGTCGTCGAGCGTGCCCAGGGCGAACATCTCATCCTGGTAGAAGGCCAGGGAGTTGGCGTTCTCCTCCGGGGACACCAGGTTCACGCCGACGATCTCCGGCACCTTCTGGGCCAGCTCGTAGGCATACACCCACTGTCCGAAGACGTTCGTCCGGTCCGCGGTGCGGTTGGCGGAGACGATGAGCCGCACCTCCACGCCGCAGCCGGGATCCGGCTGGGCCGTGTCACACCCCAACAGGGTGCGAGTGCCCTTCAGGGTGTTCGCGATGCTGGTGGATTGCGCCGTCAGGGCGTTCTGGAAATCCGGCAGCGCGATGAGCTGCTGCCTCTTGGCCAGCAGGGTCGCCTTGTCCCAGGTGTCCGTGGACGTGAACAGCGGCGTCGCGAGGCTGCCACCCCGGCCCGCGCCAAAGCCTTGCATCAGCTCCACGTAGACCTGATGGTGCCTGCCCGCGCGCGAGAGGATGTCCGCGTAGCTGTCGTCATTGCGCGAGTCGTTCTGCACCGCGCCGTACTTGCCGAAGGCGTCGAAGAAGTGCTGGTGCGCCGTCAGCAGGGGCCCCGGGTGGTCCTCCATGGACCAGGCGCTCAGCACCGCATCCCGCAGGGCGAGGTCGCTCTCCGTCTGGGACAGGGGCACCGAACCGGCCGCGCACGGGTTGCTGGCCACGAAGGTCGTCGTGTTCACGCAGGCGCCGTCCTCGGCACCCCACGCAATCAGCTTCTCCGTGGTGATGGCGCCGGAGGTGTGGCTGTGCAGGTCGCCGCCCTTGGGCATCTCGAACAGGAAGGTCCCAAGCGCCGTGGCGTCGCTTCGCAGCGACTCCATGTGCTCGTTGACCCGCTCCTCTCGCGACTTCTCAACAGGCGGGACGGGATCTTCTTCACTGCAGGCGCTCAGACCGAGCGCGGCAACGATGGCGAATGATGAGAACTTGAGCATGGGGGTAATGGCAATCCTTGTGGAGGTGCGGGGCGCTCCGTACAGGGTGCCAAGGAGAACGTGAAGTGATTTTCACGTCTATCTCATTTTACTCGAATGTATATGAGAATGGACTCAAGAGGGACCCAGGTCGGACGCCGCTCGCTCCGCGCGGAGGCAGAAGCGGGCGCGGGGCGGCGCCCTCGGCCCCGCCCTCGCCCCACCCTCCCGGCTCCGTCGTCCCTATCTTCAAGCTGCTGGGGCCGCCGGCAGCTCCTCCCCGGAGTCCGGGAGGCCCACCGCCATGGGAGGCGAGCCATGAACGCCGGAGCACCCGAGCCCACCGAAGCAGTCCCCCGCTACGTCCTGGAAGGCCGGGTGGTGACGCTCAACTCCCGGGATGAGGTGATTGAACGGGGGCGCGTCCTCGTCCGTGGCAGCCGCATCGTCGCGGTCGAGCCGTCGGGCGGCCCCCTCCCCGAGTCCTTCCGGAGCGCCCCCAGGATCGACACCGGCGGGACGCTCTATCCAGGGCTCATCGACCTGCACAACCACTTCGTCTACGACGTGCTGACGCTGTGGCGGGTGCCGAAGCGCTACCTCAATCGCACCCAGTGGCCGCGCCACGCGGAATACGCCACGCGCATCTCCCTGCCCATCCGAGTGCTCGCTGGCCACTCCCCTTCTGCCCGCGCGGTCGTCCGCTACATCGAAGCCAAGGCGCTGCTGGCGGGCACGACCACCGGTCAGGGCATCCGGACCCGCGTGTCCGGCGGAGAAGCCCTCTTCCGGGGCGCCATGCGCAACGTCGAGGAACCTCGCGACGACCACCTGCCCGCGGGCAGCACCCGCGTGATGGACCTGCATGACGACGCCGAGGACATCGAATCCTTCCGCGACGCCCTGAAGTCCCGCGCCGCGTACTTCTACCACCTGGGCGAAGGCGTGGATGACTACGCCCACCGCCGCTACGCCGACCTGGCCGACCATGACCTCGTCCAGCCTTCACTGATTGGCATCCACAGTCTGGGATTGCAGCGCCCGGACCTGGACAGGATGGCCGCCATGGGCGCCAAGGTCGTGTGGTCCCCCTTCAGCAACCTGCTGCTGTATGGACAGACACTGCACATCGCGGACCTGCTCGGCGCGGGCGTGACGTTCTCCCTGGGCTGTGATTGGTCCCCCACCGGCAGCAAGAACCTCCTCCAGGAGTTGAAGGTCGCCCGACACGAAGCAGCGCGACAGGGCGTGTCCCTGTCCTCGAAGACATTGGTGCGCTCGGTGACGGCGGACGCCGCCCGGGTCACGGGCTGGCAGACCCAGCTGGGCACGCTCCGCGCCAACGCACTCGCGGACCTGTTGGTCATCGCGGGCACCGACGGCGACCCCTATGACGCGTTGATCTCCGCCACGGAGAAAGAGGTGCGCCTCGTCATCGTGGATGGCGTTGCCCGCTACGGAGACCGCGCGCTGATGGAAACGCTCGCCTTCGACCCTGGCCATCCCTCCGAGCCCTGGACCGTCGACGGCGTCGAGAAGGCCTTCTCCCTGTGGGCGGACGACTCCCCCCTCAACGACGTGGGCTTCGAAGCGGCGCGCTCCCTCCTCGATGAGGCCATGGCGGACCTGCCGGACTTCCGGCGGCGGATGGACCACGAGGAGCGCGAACAGCTGCGCCCCGGCGCCCCCAGGCCCTTCGAGCTCGTGCTCGACAATGAGCCGCAGGACGTCTTCGCCTCCGGCCCCGAAGCCTCCGGGTTCATCACCGACCTGGACCGGGTGGCCGGGCGCATCACGCTCGACGCTCCCACCGTGGGCGGGCCGGACTACTGGGAGCTCCTGTCCGCGCAGCTCAATCTGGATGACACGCTGAAACAACAGCTGAGGTCGGACTACGCGTGAAAGACGTCCGGGGTGGAGTCGGCGCTCACCCCGGCCGAGGAAATAAATGCCCCTGACGGCGTAACCCCAGTGCAACGGCGGCACTGGACAGACCGGAAGGGACATCTCGAATGGATCACAGCGTGAGGAAGACTGCGTGGGCGGCACTGGTCGCGAGCGCCCTGCTCCTGGGCGGCGGGGCTTGCGGAGGCGACGACGGCGCCCCTGACGACAACCCGTCCCCGGACGCGGGGACAGCCACCGATGCCGGCACGAAGCTCCCCGCGGAGGAGGGCCGGGCGCTGTCGGTGTCCAATGGCGGCCTCATCGTGGTGGGCTCCACCGAGGCGAACCTGGCCACCACGGGCGTGGACCTGCTCGTGCGGCGCTACACCGCGTCGGGTGAGGTGGACACGTCGTTCGGCACGCAGGGCTCCGTGGTGCTCGACTTCGACGGTCCCGCCAAGGGCCCCATCTCCGGCCAGCGGGAGCAGGACGACCGCGCGGACACGGTGGCGGTGCTCGCGGATGGCAGCATCCTGGTGGCGGGCTTCGCCCGGGGCGGCAACAAGACGGATTCGCGCGACTTCGCGGTGGTGAAGCTCCAGCCCAATGGCCAGCTGGACACCAGCTTCAACAAGAATGGTCGCTCGCGCCTGCACTTCGGCGAGGAGAACTCGGTCAACTTCGTGGGCACCGTCCGCGGCATCCTGCCCCTGGCGGACGGCCGCTTCTACGTCGGCGGCTTCCTGACGAAGTCCGACGGGCTGGACGAGGACTTCGCGCTGATCCGCTACAACGCGGACGGCTCGCTCGACACGACCTTCAAGTCCGCGGGCAGCCCGTCCGGCAGCTGGATTGGCGGCGCGTACACGAATGCCGAATCCGTGCAGGGCATGGTGCTCCAGGGCTCCAGCGTCGTCCTGGGCGGGGGTGACCACTTCGCGGCGGTGCGCATCACCTCCAGCGGCAGCCAGGACATGACGTTCGGGACCGGCGGCCTCGCGAGGAGCGAGGACGGACAGGCCCACGCCATGGTGGCGCGACCCAATGGAGGCCTGCTGCTCGCGGGCGAACGGCAGGACGTGAAGGTCGGCGGGGAAGCGCACGGCGTGCTCAAGCTCGTGGCGTACACGGCGGACGGCAAGCCGGACGTCACCTTCGGTCCCGCGGGCGTGCGGGAGCTCACCGCGCCCGTGGGCGTGCTCGACGTGGTGGACGTCAGCGGCCTGCGCATCCAGGCGGATGGGAAGATCCTCGTCTTCGCGGACGTGTACGCGAAGCCCGTGCTCTTCCGGCTGCTGGCCAACGGCGACCTGGACACGTCCTTCGGCACGGACGGCATGGTGCGCTGGCCGGAGACGCAGCTGGCGGTGCCGCTGTTCATCCGCTCCACCACTGGACCGAAGCTGGCCATCCTGGGCGACAAGGCCTTCGTCACGGACGCGAACATCTACTCGCCCGGGTTCTTCCCCAGCGAGAACGCGTACGTGCTGCTCAAGAGCACGGGGCTGTAGGCGCCCAGACAAGAAGCCCGGCCTCCCTCGTGGGCGCCGGGCTTCCTGGACCGCTGCAAGCCTTTGAAAGGCCTAGCAGGTCTTGTTGTAGAGCGCGATGCAGTTATTGCGCAGCTGCGCGGCGGTGCACTTGCCGTTGTCCTTACAGACGCCGATGTCGGTGCCCGGCCACTTACAGTACAGGAGCGTGACCCAGCAGTTCGGGCCCATCGCCGAGACCTCGGACGGCGACTCCATCGACGCCAGCGGCTCGTCCGACGACGTCATCGGGTTGTGGTCGAGGATGATGCTCTGACCGGACTCGGTGGAGATCATCTCCGCGTTGTCGGACGGGTAGTCCTCCACGCCCGTACCACATCCCACCAGCGGAACCGCGGCCAGCATGAGCCCCAGGAGCAGCTTCTTCATGGTTGGTCTTTCTCTCGGTCAGTCGGGGATGCCCGAAGGGACGCCCCGCGTGGATGCCCCCATCCACAGACGCGAACACTACATTCGATAACAAACCGAACAAGCTGGATTTCCTACCTACACTAGGGAGGACAGCGGATTCTGAACAGAAGGTTCCCACCTTGACATCCTGAGGTCTCTTGAACCGGCCCACCGCCCGCGTCAGTCGTTGAAGACGGGCGGAGTCGTCTGGGTGAGGATGGGCACGGGCTTGTCGCCAGACATCGCCAACAGCCCCTTGAGGCACCGCGCGGCGAGCAGCCAGTTCTTCGGGTTCTTCATGTCCAGCCCACCGACGAGCTGTTTGAGGATGCTCAGCGTGTCGAAGTAGACGCGCTCGCACACCAGCGTCTCTGACGCGTCGAAGATGAAGTACGCCGACATGCGCACCCGGAACGTGTTGCCCGTGGCGGGAATCTGCCCCAGCGGCCCCAGGTGGGTGCCCATGAGCCAGAACTCCACGATGACCGCGTCATCACTGTGCCGAAACGAGATGATCTCGTGGTGCTGGTCCGGGAAGGCCACGCGGGTGTCGCGGTAGTAGTCGCGCACCGCGCTGTTCCCGTCGTGCACCGTCAGGGTGGGGATGAGCTCGTAATGCGGATGCGGGAAGGTGGACAGGACGGCGTCCCAGTCCTGCTTCACCTCATCGTGGAAATGGGCCAACACCAGCTTCTGTCGTGCCTTGCGGACCTGCTCCGTGAGCATGCCTGTCTCTTTCGTGGGGGAGTTGCCGAGGGGGGAGAATGCCCTCCAGGCCACGACACGGGAAGTCATGAAGCCGCCGGGCATGGCCCGTGCAATCGCTTTCCAGCGCAGGACCCCCAACCCCTCTCGACGGAGCAACGCCATGGACATGCGCTGGAAGAACCGCGGCTCACTCATTCGTAACGCAATCGGACTCGGCTTGGGCGTCGGGCTGCTGTTCGCCGCGACGCCGGGCATCGCCGGGGACACGACGGGCAAGGGCTGCGCGTGGTTCGACGGAGTGGAGAGCTGCCCGATGGACGCCTCGAAGCTGTCCGCCACGAACGAGGGGCTGCTCGTGGAGAGCACGGACGGCAAGCAGTCGGGAGTGAGCCTCCACCTGGAGGGCGCCACCGGCTGGGATGCCTGGCTGAACCCGCTGGAGCCGGATGGGAGCAGCCGGATGCTGCTGACCTACATCGGGGCGCAGCCGGACGGCACGTCGGAGCTGCTGGAGCGGGTGGTGGTGGCCCGCTCGAAGGCGGAGGACCAGGGCGCCATCTACGTGGACCCGTCCGTCCACGGGGCCTCCACCTACACCGTGCGGGGCTACGTCGACGGGAAGCTGGCCTTCGAACGCTTCGGCGTGGCCCCCGTCCCGGAGAGCTTCGGTGGGCCGGCGGGCCCGGGCGATGACGCGAAGTTCTCCCGGCTGGTGGCCTTCCCCGGAAAGTGGGGCAGCGGCCACGGCGTCGTCGCCGGCCCCAACGGTGAGGGCTGCACGCCCGGCCTGGATTTTCCGTTCCCCAAGCCCGTCCGCTTCCCCGACCACACGTTGTCGGCCGCGGTGAACCTCGTCACCTTCCAGCCCGAAGGCGTCCAATCCCACTCACATGCGCTCCGGGAAGTGTCCCTCCAGGGAGTGGGGCTGCAAAGCTTCACCCTCCAGAAGGTGGCACGCACTCCCTGATGTCTGAGATGCGATAGCAGTCAGGACCTTCGCGTGTAGCCGGATTCGCTACGAATCCGGCTCCATGCGTGGCAATTCCGGTCACAGCCTTCGCTGTCAGCGCCAGAGGCAGCGCGTGTCCAGGTGGTAGAAGTCCGAAGGCACGAACGGGTCCCACGTCTGCCGCACGAAGTAGAGCTGGCTCAGGTCGCGGCTCAGCATGGGGTGGAACTCGTCCTTCTCCGTGTTCACCGACGGCCCCAGGTTGGCGGCGGGCGTCCAGGTGCCCGCGACGTTGAAGCTCACGTACAGGTCTCCCAGTCCGTAGCCTCCGGGGCGGTTGAGCGAGGCGAAGACGAGCACCCGCCCATCCGGGGACACCCACGGGTTGTACTCCCACGAGTCAGGGCTGTTCACCGCGGGGCCCAGGTTCTCCGGCGCGGTGTAGTGATTGCCCTGGCGCCGGACGCGGTACATCTCGAAGTCCGTATCGAACGTGCCGCTCGCGAAGTAGACGGTCCCGTCGCGCGTCACGCTGGGGTACAGCTCCTCCCTAGGCGAGTTCACGAGCGGCCCCAGGTGCTCGGGCGCTCCCCAGCCGTTGCGGACGCGGTGCACGACCCAGAGGTCGGTGTCCGGGCGCTCGGCGCCTCCGTTCGCGGGGCGGGTGGAGGAGTAGAAGAGGGACTGCCCATCCGGAGAGAGGAACGGATCCGAGTCCTTGTACGTGCCCGAGAACGACACCACTTCACCGGGCCCCCAGTGGCCGTTCTTCAGCTGGGTCACGTAGATGGCCTGGTACGGCGGCGTGTCCGAGTCGACGTGGTAGTACGCCGTTTTCCCATCCGCGGACAGCGCGAGCCGGTACTCCGAGCGCTCCTCCAGGGAAATCTCCCCGGGCGCGAAGAGGCTGCCTCCCGGCTCGCACCGGGGCCGCGCCCCGAACGCGAACTCCGACTCCAGCTCCTGGGCCCCTGCGGCACCGGACACCGCCACCGCGGAGACGGCGAGGAGGACGTTCATCGACCACTGCCTGGCGAAACGACGCATGTGCATCTCCTTTGTTGAAGGCACCGTCGCCCGGCGGCGGCGAAGCGGTCCAAGGAGATGTGACGAACCGTGGAGGGTCAGGGACGAACGGTGGAACGCAGCCTCACGTCTGCAGTTCGAGCGCGCGTTGCACCTGCGCGCGGTAGCTGCGGCCCGAGGTCAGCCGGGTGCCATCCCGCAGGACGAACACGTACTCGCCGGGAGGGAGTGGCTCCACCTCCTCGATGCGGTCCAACCGCACGATGAACGAGCGGTGCGCGCGCAGGAACTGCCTGGGGTCGAGCTTCTCCTCCAGCGCCGCCATCGTCTCGCGCGTGAGGTGCGACTGCTTGCCCACGTGCACGGCGACGTAGTTCCCCTCCGCCGTGAGGTAGTCGATGTCCTCCACCGGGAGGAAGCGCATGCGCCAGCCCACCCGGGCCACGAGCCGCGTCACGTAGCGCTCGGGCGTGGCGGAGGGCCGGGCGGCGAGCGACTCGAGCCGTTCGAGCAGCGCCGCGTCCAGGGAGGACGGCACGGTCCGCCGCCGGTCGCGCGCACGCTCCAGGCTGGAGCGGAAGCGCTCGCGGTCGAAGGGCTTGAGCAGGTAGTCGAGCGCGTTGGCCTCGAACGCCTGCACCGCGAAGTCCCGGTGGGCCGTCACGAAGATGACCGCGGGCGCGGGGCCGGGGGCGAGCGCCCGGAGGACGCCGAAGCCGTCCGGCCCGGGCATCTCCACGTCCAGCAGCACCAGGTCCGGACGCTCGGCGCCGATGGCCGCGATGGCCTCGTGGCCGTTGCGGCACTCCCCCACGAGTTGCATGTCGGGGGCCTCCGCCAGCAGGTCCTTCAGTCGCTGACGGGCGAGCGGCTCGTCGTCGACGATGAGCACGCGCATGGCGGCGCTCATGGAGAGGGCTCCGTGCGGAAGGGAATGGCGAGCGCCACCGTGGTGCCACCGCCCACCGCGTCCCGGAGCTCCAGCCGGTGGGCACCGCCATACAGCTGCACCAGGCGCTCGCGGGTGATGCGCAGGCCCCGGCCGCCGCGCACGCCCTGGGAAATGTCCGCCGGGCGCTCCTTGAGGCCGACGCCGTCATCACGGACCTCCAGGTGGAGCTCGGGCCCCTGGCGCCGAGCGACCAGCGTCACCGTCCCCGGCTCCGAGCCCGGCGCGATTCCGTGCTGGATGGCGTTCTCCACGAGCGGTTGGAGCACGAGGTGTGGGACATGGGCGCCGAGCGCGTCCTGCGCGATGTCGTGCTTCACCGTGAGCCGGTCCGCGAAGCGCACCCCCTGGATGTCCAGGTACGGCTGCAGGGCTCGCAGCTCCTCCTGGAGCGACACCTCCTCCGTGCCCGCGGCGTCGAGCGTGCCGCGGAGCAGGTCGCTCAGCCGCGCGATCATCCGCTCGCTCCCGTTCGGGTCGCGATGCACGAGCGCGGAGATGGAGTTCAGCGTGTTGAAGAGGAAGTGGGGGTGGAGCTGCGCCTTGAGCGCGTGCAGCTGCGCGCGGGCCAGCTGGGTGTCCCGCAGACGCAGCTGGTCCGCGTAGTAGACGGCGTGCGCCACGCCGAGCACGGTCAGATAGACGAACGGGTTGGAGAGCAGCGCGTGCTCGAGCACGTCCACGAAGGGCGGACGCTGCGCGTACCAGCCGACCCAGGGGTCCAGTGAGAAGATCATCGCCGCGCGGATGAACGACACGGCGAGCGCTCCGGCCGCGTGGAGCGCGACCCGCGACGTCACCTGCCGCCGCTCCAGTGGGAAGCGCAGCCCGAACTCGAGGATGGCCATGGAGAGGGGCACCCAGAGGACGTGGGCCACCATCGACGTGAGCAGCGCATGTCCCCATTCCATCCCACCCACGGAGTGGGATTCGCTCGCGGCCGCCAGGCCGGCCAGCGACCAATAGGCGGTTGCGACTGCCCACCCCTGCCAGGTTCCGCGACGTGCCATGACGCCGCACTCTACGCCCGGCTTATGCTCGGAACGCCATGTCGATCCTCTACGCGGTGCCCCCCATCGGCAATTCGACCAACGCCCAGAAGGGCCCGACGTGCTGGTACTACGCGGCCAAGATGGTGGCCCGCTGCCATGAGCCATGGCCTCCCGCCGGACAGAAGTGGATCTCCCTCATCCGGAAGATCAGCACCTTCATCGCCGACAACGGCCAGAACCTGAACAACCTGGGCGACCAGGAGCTGCTGCAGGCGCACCAGGGCTTCATGGGCTCGACGAAGAACAAGGACAAGGTGCAGCTCAACTCCGCGTTGAGCCGGACGGGGTTCAAGGCCCTGGACCCTGTCTACAAGTGGGACCACCTGCCGGATTCCATGGTCAACCCCACCAATATGCAGCGGGTGCCCATGCCGACCTTCATCCGGCCGCAGGACATGCCGTTGCCGTCCGGCCTCAAGAGTTCCCTCAGCCAGCTTGAAGGAAGGCGGTTCGATGGGCTGGACGAGGTCATCCAGCTGCTGACCGGGCAGCACGGAGAACGGGACATCCGCTTCTATCGCAGCCAGATTGAAAGCAGCTTCGTCGCCACCAAGAAGCACGACGAACAGGAGGTCCAGGCGTCCCTGCAACAATTCACGGAATGGAGGAAGCAGGGTTTCGCCCGCGGCTATCTGCTGACGATGCTGGGCTTCAAGGGCCTGGACAAGCTGACGACGATGGACATCCTGGGAAGCACCAGCAAGCTCGACGTCTTCATGAAGGCCCACGGCCCGCTCTGGTGTGGCTCCCCGCTCAGCATGGGGGCGATCGACAGCAACACGGCGCACAACTATACGAAGTCAGTCGGCTTCGCCGCCTACAAGTGCCCGCTGGTCGCGACGTCAGGTGCATCCACGCATGCCATCGCCATCTGCGGGGTCAGCGTCAACAAGGACTGCATCTACTACCGCGACCCCAACTTCAGCGGGCACGTCTTCTTCACGGACTTCAACGCGTTCACGTCTGCCTTCGGGTCGGTCCTCAGGGATCCGAACGTGGGCCTGATGTATTACGTGAAGAACGCCAACGGAGGGACCACCTGCCAGCAGCTGTCGAATTGAGGCCCCTCCGCGAGCCGCTCACTTCGCCTTTGTCTTGAGCGGGACGACCTGGAACTTCGACTGGACGTACTCGAGGGTTCCCAGCTCCTTGCCATAAGCGGAGTCGGGCTCATCCACGTAGGACGTGATGCGGATGACCCGGCCCTTCCGGGGCAGGTGGTAGGCCAGGATGGAGCCTCCCCAATCCTTGAGGTCCTTCCGGGTCAGCCCGGGTTTGCCCTTGGGCGCGATGAGCCCCGCGTTGTCGTAGAGCTGGATGGCCTTCTCGATGGGCACCTCCAGGGCGTTCTTCTCGAGCGTCCAGCCCGACTTGTCACAGCGGTAGACCGCGGTGTTGATGACGGAGTCCCCGGTGCCCACGAGCACCAGGTGGTAGCCCTCCGGATTCTTGAAGAGGGCCGCCTCAAAGGCCGTGAAGGAATCGTTCCCCACGGCCATGTAGCCGTTGGGGACGTCTCGGGTCGTCCAGGTCTGGCCCACGGCCTCCTCCGCGAAGTACATCGCGGAGTTGTCCACCGAATCGTCCTTCGACGCGGACGCCACGGCCGTCTTGAGGTGTGCCTCCAGGCGCTGGAGCGCGGTCTCGATGTTGGTGGTGGCACAGCCAGCGCTCGCCGCCGGCTTCGCGGGAGGTGCTGAAGCCAGCGACAGGAGGACGACAGCCTTCAAGAGCATCACGGTGGATTCCTTTCACGGGGCCATGCCCGGAGCAGGTGGGACTTTACTGGCGGAGCACCAGCAGCCGCACTTCCGTCATGTCCTCGATGGCGTACTTCACGCCCTCGCGGCCCAGGCCTGAGCCCTTCACGCCGCCGTAGGGCATGGTGTCCACCCGGAAGCTGGGCACGTCACCGACGACGACCCCGCCCACCTCCAGCTCGTCCCAGGCCCGCATCGCCCGGGACAGGTCCTGGGTGAAGAGACCCGCCTGCAGGCCGTAACGACTGTCATTCACCCGGTGCAGTGCCTCGTCGAAGTCGCGGAACGGCTGGAGCAGCACCACCGGACCGAAGGCCTCCTCCGCGCACAGCGCCGCGTCTTCCGGCACATCCTCCAGCACGGTGGCATCAAGCAGCGCGCCGCGCCGCCCTCCTCCCGTCAACACCCGAGCCCCTCGCTCCACGGCCAGATGGATCCATCCCTCCAGCCGCCGCGCCGCGGGCTCGTCAATCAGCGGCCCCAGCGTGGTGGATTCATCCCGGGGATTGCCCGCGCGCAGGGCCTTCGCCCTCGCGACGAGCTTCTCCCGCAGGGCGTCGTACAGCGATTCGTGTGCGAGCACTCGCTGCACCGAGATGCAGCTCTGCCCCGCCTGGAAGAAGGCCCCCTGGGCGATGCGGTCCGCGACGAAGTCCAGGCGCCCGGCCTGGTCCGCGTCCACCACGCAGGCCGCGTTGCCCCCCAGCTCCAGCACCACCTTCTTGCGGCCGGCACGGGCCTTCAAATCCCAGCCCACCTTCTCCGAGCCGGTGAACGACAAGAGCTTCAGCCGGTCGTCCTCGATGAAGGGCCCCACGTCCTCCAGGCGCGTGGGCAACACGGAGAAGGCGCCTTCGGGCAGCGCTGTCTCCGCGAGCACCTCCGCCATGAGCAGCGCGCTCACCGGCGTGCGGTCCGACGGCTTGAGGACGAAGGGGCAGCCCGCGGCGATGGCGGGCGCCACCTTGTGCGCCACCAGGTTGAGAGGGAAGTTGAACGGCGTGATGAAGGAGCACGGTCCCACCGGCACGCGCTGCGTGAAGCCCCGGTAGCCCGCGGCGCGCGATGACACCTCCAGGTTGAGGACCTCTCCGCCGCCGCGCACCGCCTCCTCCGCCGCCGCCTTGAAGGTCTCGATGAGCCGGGTGACCTCCGCCCGCGCGTCGCGCAGCGGCTTGCCCGCCTCGATGCAGAGGGCGAGCGCGAACTCCTCCGCTCGCTCCTGGAAGCGGCGCACGCAGTGCTCCAGCACCTGCTGCCGGGCATACGGCGCCAGCTTGCGCATGGGCCCCGTCGCTCGCACCGCCGCGGCGATGGCCTCCTCCACGGCGGCCGCGTCCGCCACGGCCACTCGCGTGACGACCTCCCCTGAGTACTTGTCGGTGACGGGCAGGTCCGCGTTGGGCTGCCTTGGACGGTTGGCCACGTAGTACGGGTAGCGCTCAGTCAGCATGACGTTCCTCTCCTTCGCGTGTGTGCCCATGGCTCACGACTCCGCCAGGGGACCGGCACCGAGCGCCCGCGCGGTGTCCGTGTAATCAATGGGCAGGTCGATGACGTGCACGCCGCCCGACTCCAGGCAGCGCGTGAGCGTGGCGCCGAACTCGGTGGCGCTCGTCGGGCGGTGGCCTCGTGCTCCGTAGGCCTCCGCGTAGCGGACGAAGTCGGGATTGCCCAACGTCATCCCGAAGTCGTGCAGGCCCATCTCCTCCTGCTTCCAGCGGATCATCCCGTAGGCGTCGTCGCGGACGACAATCACGGTCAGGTCCAGCTTCAGGCGCACCGCCGTCTCCAGCTCCTGCGAGTTCATCATGAACCCGCCGTCACCGCAGACGGCCACCACCTTGCGCCGGGGGTGCACGAGCTTCGCGGCGATGGCGGACGGCAGGCCCGCGCCCATCGTCGCGAGCGCGTTGTCGAGCAGCAGCGTGTTGGGCCGACGGCAGCGGTAGTAGCGGGCGAACCACAGCTTGTACATGCCGTTGTCCAGGCACACGACGCCGTCATCCGGCATGGCGCGGCGCACCTCCGCGACCAGCCGCGCGGGGTAGATGGGGAAGCGGTCATCCGCGGCGCCACTGACGAACTGCGCGTCGAGCCCCGCGCGCGACTTCTCGAACGGCGTGAAGTCCCAGTGCGAGCGCGGCCCCACTCCCTCCGCGATGCGCCACACGGCGTTCGCCAGGTCTCCCGTCACCTGCACCTGCGGGAAGTACACGGGGTCCACCTCCGCCGAGGAGAAGTTCAGGTGGATGACCGTGCGGCGGCCATCGCGCATGACGAACGGGGGCTTCTCGATGACGTCATGGCCCACGTTGAGGATGCAGTCCGAGGCCTCGATGGCGCGGTGGACGAAGTCGCCGTCGGACAGCGCGGCCGTGCCCATCCACAAGGGATGCGTTTCATCCACCACGCCCTTGCCCATCTGCGTGCTGAAGAAGGGCAGACCCACGCGGTCCACGAAGGCGCGAAGCATCTCCGACGTCAGCTTGCGGTTGGCCCCCGCGCCAATCATCAACAGCGGGCGGCGGGCCGACGCGAGCGTCTCCACCGCCTGGGCAATGGACGCCTCGTCCGCCACGGGCCTGCGCGCGACACCGGGCGACAGGGGCACGGCGTCGGTAGGCTCGCGCGCCACGTCCTCGGGCAATTCCAGGTGGGTGGCGCCGGGGCGCTCCTCCTCCGCGCGGCGGAAGGCCTCACGGACCGCCGAGGGCACGTGCTCCGCGGAGACGAGCGTGCGGGTCGACTTGGTGAGCGGCCGCATCATCCCGACGACGTCGACAATCTGGAAGTGTCCCTGCTTGCTCACCTTGATGGGCTTCTGGCCGGTGAGCATCACCATGGGCATGGCGCCAAGCTGCGCGTACGCGGCCGCGGTGACGAGGTTGGTGGCCCCCGGCCCCAGCGTCGCCAGACACACGCCCGCGCGTCCGGTGAGCCGTCCCTGCGTGGCGGCCATGAACCCGGCCGCCTGCTCGTGCCGTGTGACGACCAGGCGCATGCCGGCGGTGCGCATGGACTCCAGCAGGTCCAGGTTCTCCTCGCCGGGGAGTCCGTAGACACAGCGCACGCCCTCCGCTTCGAGCGCCTTCACGAACAGATCCGATGCCTTCATGGGGTGCCTCTCCTTCGGTGACGAGGAAGATGTACCCGGGGGCATCGATTCGTACATTCGTCTGTTTTCATCGAGTCGATAGATGCCGTCTATGATGGTTCCATGGAGCTTCGACACCTCCGCTACTTCTCCGCCGTCGCGGACGCGTTGCACTTCGGGCGCGCCGCGCGGCGGTTGCACGTCTCCCAGCCCACGCTGTCGCACCAGATCCACCAGTTGGAGGAAGAGGTCGGCACACCGCTCTTCGAGAGGGCTCGAACCGGGGTACGGCTCACGCAGGCTGGGGAGCTGTTCCGCACCTATGCGTCCCGCGCGCTGGAGGACGTGAACGCGGGCCTGTCCGCGGTGGGCGCGTTGCGAGGACTCGCCACGGGGGCGCTGCGCGTGGGCTATCCCCCGAGCATGCGCGGCCTCGTGGTGCCGGCGCTGACAGCGGTGCTCCGCAGACATCCCGGGCTGGCGCTGAGCGCGCAGGAGGCCGTGGTCCGGAAGCTGGAGCGGCAGCTGGCGGACGGAAAGCTGGACGTGGGCTTGGGCTATGCGCCCGCGCGGCTGGCGGACCTGGACGCGGAGCCCGTCTTCGACAGCCGGCTCGCGCTCGTCGTCGCACGGGGGCATGCACTGGCGGGCGCGGAGTCCGTGGGGGTGAAGCTGCTCGCGGAGGAGCCGTTCGCGCTGCTGTCACGCGGCCTGCGGGTGCGTGCCCGCGTGGACGCGCACTTCGCGGCGATGCGGTTCGCGCCTCGCATCGCACTCGAATCGAACGCGGTGGCCACCGTACTGGCCATCGTCCGCGCGGGCCTCGCCGTCACGGTGCTTCCGGAGCCACGACTCGCGGATGCGGAGCGGCTGGTGGTGAAGCGGCTGTCCCCCGCGCCCCGCTCGGAGCTGGCGGCGCTCCTCTGGCGCAAGGGTGCCCCTCGCACGCCCGCGGCGGAGCTGTTCGCGGCGGAGGTCCGGACTCGGGCAAAGGAAGACGTGGGTTAGGAGAAGACTTCAGCCCCAGGGCCGCAGCCAGAGCACCCATCCCGCCAGGCCCAGTTGCACGACCAGGGTCAGCGTCGCGCCGACCGCCTGGATGGGATTCGTGCGGAGCAGCCCGACCGCATGCGCCAGCCGCGCCACGAGCAGCGCACCGCCGAAGACATGGAGCGCCGTCGAGTTCCCACCGCTCAGCTCCGCCAACAGCAGCAGGATGAGCGCCAGGGGAACCTGCTCGACGTTGTTGCCATGCGCGCGGATGGCGGACCCGAGGCCTGCATGGCCTCCGTCGCCCCGGAACACCTTGAGCTTCGTGCGGACCATGCTGACGTTGATGGAGAGCGCCAGCGTGAGGAAGGCGTTGAGCGCGGCGTAGAGCGAAGTCACCGGGACCAGGGAGAGCGTGCCGAGCAGGGGATTCGTCAAAGAGAGAGCCTCCAACCACGAGAAGGCTGGGACGCTAGCCGTTTCATGACGCCCGTGGGATGTGACGACTCCGGCGTTGACGCCGCGAGGGTTGACTGTGACCCTGAGTCCCGTGTCATTGAACTCCCAGGCGGAAGCGTTCTTCACTGCATCAGGCGTTCGGCTCCGGCGGCGGGGGTCCCGGCCAGGCGCCTTCAACTGGCTGATGCTCCCGGGCGGGCCGGGGATTGGCTCCGAGAGCCTGTTCGGCCTGGCGGACGCGTTGGACGTTCCCGGGACGTGCTGGATGGTGGACCTGCCGGGAGACGGGTCCAACGTCTCTCCTCCCGGTGCGCCCAAGAATCCCTACGACGCGTGGCCGAGGGTCCTCATCGAGGCCGCCCAGGCACTTCCGAACTGCGTCTATCTGGGGCACTCCACGGGAGGAATGTATCTGCTGTCCGTGCCGGAGCTGGAGTCGCTCCTCGTGGGCCTGGTGCTCGTGAGCACGGCGCCGGATGCGAACTGGCGTGCGCCGTTCTTCGAGATGACCCAGCGCCATCCCCTGCCCGAGGTCGACGCCGCGACCCGGCGCTATGAAGCCGAGCGCACGGATGAACGGCTCCGCGACGTCGCGGTGGCGTCGGCGGAGTGGAACTTCACGCCGGAGAGCGTGGCGGCGGGGCGCGAGCTGTTGCGGCGGATGCCCTACAACCGCGCGGCGGTGGACTGGTCCGACCGGAACTTCGATGAGACGTACGTCCACACCTGGTGGCCGCGCTCCCTGCCCACGCTCATCATCAGCGGCGCCGAGGACCGCATCGTCCAGCAGACGCCCTGGTCACAGCCCGCGTTCCAGGGGCCGCACATCCTCCACCAGCGGGTGGAGGGCGCCGCGCACTTCCCCTGGATGGAACGCCCGGACGCCGTGGCTACCGCGATGCGCGCGCTGGTCGCCCGGATGACGCCTCGTCCCTGAGTCCTCATGTCTTGCACCGGCGTACGTCCTCGCCGAGCATCGACCCGTGTCTCCCCTCCCCCTTCACGTCCTGGCTGACCGCTTCGTGCGCACACGCGCACAGGAAGCCGCGCTGGTCCTGGGCGCGGCGCTGTGCACCGCTCTGTTCGCCCAGGTCTCCATCTCCGTGCCGGGCTCACCGGTGCCCATCACGGGACAGACGCTCGCCGTCGTCCTCACGGCGGCGGCGCTCGGCCCCGGGCGTGGCCTTGCCGCGCAGGTCGCCTATCTCCTGCTGGGCGCGGTGGGACTGCCCTTCTTCGCGAAGGGCGCCAGCGGATGGGGAGCGCTCGCAGGTCCGACGGGCGGCTTCCTGGTGGGATTCCTGCCCGCTGCGTTCCTCGTGGGCCTCGCCGCGCGCCACGGATATGACCGGCGGTGGTGGACGGCGGTTCCGCTCTTCCTCGCGGGCCAGCTCCTCGTCCTGCTCATCGGCGTGTCGTGGCTCCACGTGAAGGCCGGGCTCGACTTCGCCACGGCCTTCCAGAAGGGCTTCGTTCCCTTCATCCCCGGGGGCCTGCTCAAGGCCGCCATCGCGGGTGTCATCACTCCCCTCGCCTGGAAATACACGCGGCCTCGCGCGCCCTGAAGCGGCGCGGACGGGATGGGCGTCAGCCCGCGCCGCGCGGCCGTGAACGCCGGGGTGTCGTCAGCTCTTGCGCCAGCGCTTCACGCAGGATGCCCGCCAGTTGGGCCACGGTCTCGCTCGGTTCCCGTTCGGCCCTGAGCAGGTACACCGGAATGCTCCCGAGCGCGGGCAGGCCCGAGGGTCCGGGCTCCAGTACGGCCAGCGTCTTCGGCAGGCTGAAGGCCGTCCGCAGCGTCACGCCCAGCCCCGCCTCGGCCGCAGCCCAGAGGCCCGCGAGGCTCGGGCTCGCGAACGCGATCCGCCAGGCGAGCCCCTTCCGGTCCAGGGCGGTCGTGCAGGCCTCCCGGAAGACGCATGGCGCTTCGAAGGCGATGAGCGGCAGCGGCTGGCCGCGCCCCTCCATGCCCTGCCAGCCAGGCTGGCCAATCCACACGAGCGGCAGCTCGGCGACGCGCTCACTGCATCCCCGCGCCCCACTGCTCCAGGCAAGCGCGAGGTCCAGCTTGCCCGTCATGACGTGGTTGACGAGTTGGGCGTTGCGCTCGGTGCGCACCTCGATGCGCACCGCGGGATGCGCGCGAGCGAAGGTGCTGAGCACCCGGGGCAGCCAGGTTTCAGCGAAATCCTGCGGCAATCCCAGACGGACCTCGCCCTCCAACTCGCTGCCTCGCAAACTGTCCAAGGTCTGATCATTCAATTCGAGGATCCGCCGCGCGCGGCCCAGCAGCACCTCACCCGCCTCGGTCAGGACCAGGCCTCTTCCGGAGCGTTCGACCAGCGCGCGGCCCACCTGCTCCTCCAGCTTGCGCAGCTGGGAGCTCACCGCTGACGGCGAACGGCCCACCCGTGCGGCGGCCCGGGCGAAGCTGCCCAGCTCGAAGGCCGTCACGAACGTCCGCAAGACATCCATGTCCAGGTTGATCCGGGGGAGCATCGTTCGATTTCCTCGAACCCAGGCTTCCAGACTTCGGATTTTTCGGCAAGGCAGGTCCGGGCTACGACGCACGTCATGCCGGCCTCTCCCGCCCATCCTCGAAGCGTCAGGGTCATGCCATTCGTTGTCGCCACGGTGGCCGTCTGGTTGTTTTCGGCGGCGGCGCACGCGCAGGCCCAATCCGCATCCCCGTCCTGGCCGCTGCCCCAACCCGCGCCCATGCCGCCGCCCATCGCGGCGCCGCGAGACACGCCCTTCCCCGGCACCCTTCGACTGCGCGTCGATGCCACCGACACGGCGCGCGGTCTCTTCCGCGTCACGGAAACCCTCCCGGTCACGCCTGGAAGGCGGTTGACGCTGCTCTTTCCGCAGTGGCTTCCAGGGGACCATGGGCCCACCGCGCAGCTGGACGGACTCGCGGGGCTGAAGGTCCAGGCCGGGGAGAGAGTCATTGCGTGGACCCGCGACGCCGTCCAGGTCGCGGCCTTCCACATCGACATCCCCGCTGGCGTGACGTCCATCGACGTGCACTTCCAGTTCCTTGGCGCCACGGAGCCGCGCGTGGGCCCGGTGGTGGCCACGTCCACGATGATGGATCTGCAATGGCACAACCTGGTGCTGTATCCCGCGGGCCATTACGCCCGGCGCATCACCTGTGTGGCCAGCGTGAAGCTGCCGCCCGCCTGGGAGTTCGCCTCACCGCTGACCGTCGCCCAACGGGAGGGTGATGAGGTCCGGTTCCAGCCGGTGACGCTGGACACGCTGGTCGACTCGCCCGTGATTGCCGGCCGCCACTTCAAACGCATCCTGTTGAGCGAGGACCCCGTCCCGGTCCACGTGAACATCGTCGCCGACGACGCCGCGAGCCTCGAACCACCTCCTGGATTCGTCCAGGGCCACCAGGCACTGGTGCAACAGGCCTACCGGCTCTTCGGCTCGCGACACTTTGACCAGTATGACCTGATGGTCTGGATGGCGGACGGCTTCGGCCCCAGCTACTTCGAACACCTCCGCTCGGGCGAGAACGCAGTGCCCGCCGGCTACTTCACGACCTGGAAGGACCGGCCCGAGCAGCGGGGCCGGCTGGCGCATGGGTTCGTCCATTCGTGGAACGGCCTGTTCCGCCGCCCTGCGGAGATGTGGACGCCGGACTTCAACACGCCGGAGCGCGATTCGCTGCTCTGGGTGTTCGAGGGATTGACCTCTTACTGGCAGGACGTGCTCACCACCCGGGCGGGGTTGTGGACGCGGGAGGACGCGCTCGAGGACATGGCCGCGAACGCGGCGGCCATGGCCAACCGCCCCGGCCGGCGCTGGCGCCCGCTCCGGGACGTGACGAACGACGCCATCGTGCAGCGCCGCAAGCCGCTCTCCTGGAAGGGCTGGCAGCGCGACATGTTCGATGCCTACTCCGAGGGCCAGTTGATCTGGCTGGAGGCCGACACGCTCATCCGGGAGCGCAGTGGCGGCCGCAAGTCACTGGATGACTTCGCTCGCGCGTTCTTCGGCGTGCGCCCGGGCAGCCAGGTGACGATGACGTACACGCTGGAAGACATCGTCACCACGCTCAATGCCATCCAACCCCATGACTGGGCAGGCTTCTTCCGCTCCCGGATTGAAGAAACGCACGACGCCCCGCCCCTGGAGGGAATCACCCGAGGCGGCTACGCGCTCACCTGGAGCGAGCAACCCACGGATGCCGTCCGGCGCGCCGAAGCGGCGAGCGGGAACATGGACCTCGGCGACTCGCTCGGCATGACGCTCGCGAAGGACGGAAAGGTGCTCCGGGTGGAGTGGGAGAGGCCGGCCTTCGAGGTGGGCCTTCTGCCCGGCGCGGTGGTGACGGCCGTGAACGGGAGCCCCTACGACGCGCAACGGCTGAAGGACGCCGTCAAGGCCACCGCGCACCAGGAGCCCTTGCGGCTCTCCTGGCGCCAGGGCACGGCCACGCGTTCCGCCCTCATTCCCTGGCATGAGGGCTTGCGCTACCCCCGGCTGCGGCGGGTCGAGGGCACACCGGCGCTCCTGGATGAAATCCTGGCGCCGCGAGACTGACTCCGCTGAGCGCCTCCACGCGCGCCGTCATGCCGCGGAACGGCCGAGCCACTCCTCGAACCGCGTCTTCCCGAGACGAGGGGTGCCGCTCGGCGTGAGCGAGCTGTCCTCCAACTCCACGCCGAAGTAGCGCGCGCGGGCATCCGGGATGACCTTGCGCCCGTCCTGCCTGGCGCGCAGGAAGAGCTGCACCGCGTCCACCAGGCGCAGACGCTCCGGTCCGGCCACCTCGACGATGCCCTGGACCGGCTTGCCCAGCGCCGCTTCGGCCACCGCGTCCGCTACATCCTCCGCCGCCATGGGCTGCATGAGCGCCGTGGAAAGGCGCACCGCATCTCCGTCCGCGCCCGCCTGCGCGATGCTGCCCATGAACTCGAAGAACTGCGTCGCGCGCACCAGCGTGTACGGAATCCCGCCAGCCTGGATGAGCTTCTCCTGGGCCATCTTGGCGCGGAAGTAGCCGCTGCCCAGCAGCCGTTCGGTGCCGACCACGGACAACGCGACGTGGTGCTCCACTCCGGCCTTCACTTCCGCCGCGAGGAGATTGCGCCCCGAGGTCTCGAAGAACGACAGCACGGCGGCGTCCTCGAACGACGGTGAGTTGGCCACATCCACCACCACCCGCGCGCCCGCGAGCGCCTCCGCCAGGCCCTCGCCCGTGAGCGTGTTGACGCCCATGCTGGGGGCCGCCGCCACCACCTCATGTCCCTGCTCGCGCAGCCGCTTCGCCAGCTTCGTTCCGATGAGGCCGGTGCCCCCAATGACCACGATCTTCATGTTTGCCTTTCGGTTGACGCCAGCAACGTATGGGTGAAAGGTGTTGGCTGCCATGCCATCCACCCCTGGTTTTCCGCCAACCTCCCGCCGACCGCGCACCGTGCTCTTCGTCGCCTTTCCGGACATGGGGCTGCTGGACATGACGGGCCCCCAGACGGTGTTCTGGGCCGCGTCCAAGGCCCTGGCCGAACGTGGATGGCCGGGGTACGTGCGCCACACCGTGAGCCTGGAAGGCGGGCTCGTGCAGTCAGCGGAAGGCGTCGCGTTGCAGACGTCGCCGCTCGCCGCGTTCAGGGACGTGCCGGTCGACACCCTCGTCGTTCCGGGCTCGCCGGACATCGAGCAGGTGCTGGCCCGGTCAGGGCCTCTGATTGAATGGCTGAGGAAACAGGCGGCAGCGGCCCGCAGGACCGCCTCGGTGTGCAGCGGCACCTTCCTGCTGGCGCAGGCCGGGCTGCTTCACGGCAAACGCGCGGCGACCCATTGGGCCATGGGAGACCGGCTGTGTGAGCGCTTCCCCTCCCTCACGCTCGACCGCGACGCGATCTTCGTCCGGGAGGATCCGGTGTGGACCTCCGCGGGAGTCAGCGCGGGCATCGACCTGGCGCTCGCGCTGGTGGAGGCGGACCATGGACATGACATCTCCATGAAGGTGGCGCGGGAGCTGGTCGTCTTCCTGAAGCGGCCGGGCGGTCAATCCCAGTTCAGCGAGCTGCTGCAATCCCAGACCCAGGACACCGCCGACTTCGATGCGCTGCACCTGTGGCTCGCGGACAACCTGGGCCGTGACGACCTCACCGTCGAGATGCTGGCCCGGCAGGCCCGGATGAGTCCCCGGAACTTCGCGCGCGTCTACAAACAGAAGACCGGCCGTACCCCCGCGAAGGCCGTGGAGGTCCTGAGGATGGAGCGAGCCAGGGGGTTGCTGGAGGAGTCGAAGCGCAATATCGACCAGATCGCCCGGATGTGCGGCTTCGGCAGCGAAGAGCGGATGCGGGTGACCTTCCAGCGCAACCTCGCCGTTTCGCCGAGCGACTACCGGAAGCGGTTCGCGACCTGAGCGCCGGTTTCATCCCAGCGCACGAAGGTGCTGCTGATTCCCGTCGAGAAGCCGGACTGGTGCGAGGCGGAGGGCAACGATGTCGTCCTCCACACGGGCACCCGTTCGCCCATGCTCCGCAAGGCCGCCGTGGAAGCCCTGCTGCGTCAGTCGTTCTGAACCCGTGCACCGTCAAGGACAGTTCAACGTCGCTGGGGAAGGAAGGTTGTTCGGGTTCTGGGGAAGCGGCTGGGGATCCGCCGGAATCGCCCAGGAGAAGTCCGTGGTCGTGAAGCCCGTGAACCAGGGGTACGTGGCGAAGTTGATGGGCGCCTTGTAATCACAGGGATACGAGGGCGTCTGGAGCACCCACGCTGCGGGCGGACTGCTGGCGGTGTTCGCGAAGGCGCTGGCCACGGCCGCGGTGCCATGACACGTCATGCAGTTGCTCTGGACGCCCACGGGGATGTTCGGTGAGGTCTCCAGGTAGGGATTGAAGCAGACGGTCATCTTGCTGCTCCCCTTGCCCTGGGTCTGGTTGTAGGCGGTGCACATCGCGTAGTTGCGCCCCGCCCCCGTGACCTTGTCCGTCATCCCCTTCTTGCTTCCGGGAAAGTCATCCGGCGCGTCGCTGCCGGGCTGCCACCAGAAGGTCTGCCACGTCCAGTTGACGAGCTCCTTGGTGTTGACGTGCATCGCCGTGAGCACGGCATAGTCGCCAGCTTCCGCCTGGAGCCCTTCGATGGTGGTGCTGTTGAAGGCCTTGGCTTCGTCGGCCGTCATCTGGAAGGAGTAGATGGCGGAGAGCGGCGTGTGCAGGTAGTGCTCGCAGCTGAGGACCGCGGACCCGGGATGGGCCTTGTTCACCTGGTCGATGAGTGGCGCCACGCCCTGGATCTGCTCGGGGGTGGCCTCCGTGATGGGAGCATCCGCCGGCGCCGTGGGGTCCACGATGGCGCACGTCAGCCACAGCGAGGGCGTGGGATGGCACTTGTCCGCCTCTTGTTGCTCGGGCGTGCACGTCGTGTCTGAGTTGACGCTGCCCGCGAGCCCCCTCCACACGGGCACTGGCGTGGGCTTGTGCTTCTTCACCAGGTACAGCACGGGCTTGAGCTCCATGGCCGCCGAGCCCCGGTTCCCCGCGGAGGGCGCGGTGTACGGCGCCTGCTGCACCGTCCTCTGCGCGGTGGGTGTATTCGCCGGCCACTGGCTGTTGAGGTCGGCCAGGCTGGTGAACCGGTTGTAGAAGAACGACGGTCCCCCCGGCGCGGACGGATGCCCCTGCGTCAGGTACGCGGCCATCTCCGGATTGAACTTGTTGAAGGAGACAAGCTGGTCGGTGGGGGTGACGACCGGGCCCGAGCCCGCGGGATGGTGGAACTGACGGGGCCCGTGGAAGCCATGGGTGGCCTTGCGGCGCGACACGTCTGGCGTTGGCTGATCCGGGGCCGGGAAGAGTTCCTCGCCATTCCAGGTGTCCCAGACGGGCATGGGGAGCCCGGTCCCCGGGTAGACCTGTCCGGAATCGGCATGCAGACCGGCCCAGAGGTTCCAGGCCTTGGGGGTGATGCGGGCGGTGTTCCACGCGTCCGCCCACTGCTGGATTTCCTCCCGGCTGCCTGGAAAGTCATATCCAGGAGGGATGGGGGTGGGAGTAATCCATGGGTCGCGAGGCTTGCAGGCGACCAGGATACAGACGCAGGCCAGCAGGAGGGTCCGAACAGGTTGGCGCATGGGTGAAATGCAAACGCATGCACCCGGAATGTCTTTGCGGCTCAGGGAGGAGACACGGCCACGCGCTGCCCCACGGCGCCAAACTCCAGGTGTGTCACCTTCGCGCGGGGCGGCCCCAATGCGGGCAGGATGAACCACGCCGCGCCCACCAGGGCCTGGGGCCTGCGCAGCGTCACCCCTGGCTCCAACACCCGCTCCACGATGCCGTCGGGGCCGTGGAAGGTGACCCGCAGCGTCTGTGGCACACCGAGCGCCCGGACATAGAAGGCGTAGCGCTCGATGCCGTGGCCCAGGCTCCGGGACGCGAATCCGAGCACCTCCAGGTTCCCCTGCCGCACGGACAGGGGCGTGATGCCGTCAGGCAGGGGCGCGGGCTGGGGCAGCGGCGCGTCCAGGTCATAGGCCCGCAGCGCGGCCTGGGGCGGCACACCGGGCACGGGCGCGTAGGGCTCCGCGAGCGGCGAGACGAGATACGGGTGATACCCGCGCTCGTGCGCGAGGGCCACGTCCGGAGCCCTCCGGTACGTCATGCGCCCGCTCCAGAACATGAGGTTCAGGTTCTCGAAGTTGAGCGGCGGATCCGAGTCCAGCGCGGCGAAGACGACGCTGCGCTTCGGCGTGTTCCGGGACAGCGCCAGGCCCACCTCGCGCGAATAGCTGACGTACAGCTCTTCGAGGTGCGCGTCCTCGTAGCGCGCCTTCTCCACCGGCAGCGTGATGGCCAGGTGCCATGCGAGCACGCCTGACGCCGCGAGCCCCAGCACCCCGGTCATCCATTCGGGCCGGCGCGCCAGCCGCCACACCACGGCGGTCATCGCCCCCGCGAAGAAGACCATCACCAGCCCTTCGGCGAGCCCCGGAAGCGTCCGCGTCTGGTCCCAGGACGCGGGGAGCGATTCGCGCATGCGGGTCAGCGCGGGCAGGTGCTCCATGGCCAGCGGCGTGCCTAGCGCCGCCAGCAACAGCGCCGCGAGCGTCGGATGGCGCCACGCGTCCGAGCCCGCGATGGCCAGCGCGGCGAGGACCGCGGGCACGGCGCCCCAGGCAATGGCCGGGACCTTCACCGTGCCCAGCGACAGGACGAGCCACGTCGCCCCCACCCACAGCGCGAGCCCCACTGTCTCCAGGTCCCGCTTGCGCACGGCGCGCACCAGCAGCCAGCAGAACGCGACCAGGGGCAGCACGTTCGGGAGCGGCTGGAAGCTCGTGCGGTTGACCTCGTTGAGGACGGCGTCCAGCGGGCGGCGCCAGGGCCCCACGTCCACGGTCGGATCAGGGAAGAGGTGCGCTCGTGTGACGCGCGACTCCAGGTCATGCAGCTCCGGCCAGCGCCACCCGGAGTAGAGGCTCCAAGGCGCCGCCACCACTCCGGCCGCGGCCACCATGGCCAGCACCGTGGCGAGCCTCGGGCCCGGACAGAAGCGCAGCCGGCTCAAGGCCCACAGCGTCGCGGCCACGCCCAGCGGCGTCAACGCGAGCCCCGTCTTGCAGAGGAAGCCCAGCCCCACCACCGCTCCCGCCGCGAGCCCCCACCGCCAGGAGTTCTCCCGGGTGGCGTGGAAGAGCAGCGCCACCGCCACGGCGTTGCACCCCGCCAGCGTGCAGTCCGTCACGTCCCCGAAGAAGCGCCCCTGCACCAGCTGCCAACCGAAGGGCAGTGCCAGGAACCCCACCGCCGCCAGCGTGGCCCACAGCCGCCCCGCGGGCCGTCTGGCGATGAGGTAGATGGCGGCCCCCGCGGCCAGGTGGCCCAGGAGCGAGGCCAGCCGCAGCGCGAGCGGCGTCACACCCACGACGTGCATCATCAGCGCCCCGAACCAGAAGGGGCCCGTGGGCTTGTGCATCCAGACGTTCGCGGCCCACCAGTGCCGGATGTCGCTCGGATAGAGCGGGTCCTTGTAGATGTGCGGCGTGAAGAAGGTGTCGTGCGTGCCGCGCGCGGCGGCCTGATGCATCGCCTCGTCCCAGTTGTAGATGGCGGGATGGGCCAGATGCGGCGCCAGCTGCGCGAGCCCCCACACCACGAGCGCCACGACAATCAGGCCGTCGAGCTTCGTCCGGTACGGGTCAGGGGCGCGGTAGGTCTGGAGGGGGGCGTTCATCGGAAGGGGGCAATTCACCACCCACGCCCTGGGACCGCAAGCCGCGCAGGAGCGGCCGCCCGAGCCGATTCCGGAGCAGGAACGGACCAGACGCCGCAGGTCCGGACCGTGTGTCCGCCCCCGGTTTCGGGCCCAATCCCCTCCCCCTCTGTCCCCCACCCAGGAGTCTCCAGACCATGAGCACGACCCAGGCGCCCTCCCACCGCGGGCTCGAAGCCCTGCTGACGCCCCAGAACTCCGTGCTGGTGCTGATCGACCATCAGCCCTACCAGTTCGCCAACCTGCACAGCCATGAGCCGACGATGGTGGTCAACAACGTCGTCGGTCTGGCGAAGGCGGCGCGGGTCTACAAGGTGCCCACCATCCTCACCACCGTCATCGAGGAGCGCGGCGGATACCTGATCAAGGGCCTGCAGGACGTGTTCCCCGAGCAGAAGCCCATCGACCGGACCTTCATCAACACCTGGGAGGACCGCCGCGTGGTGGACGCGGTGAAGAAGACGGACCGCAAGAAGCTGATCATCGCCGCGCTGTGGACGGAAATCTGCCTGGCCATGCCCGCCATCCAGGCCGCGGGCGAGGGCTATGACGTCTACGCCGTCACGGACGCCTCCGGTGGCGTCAGCCGCGAAGCGCATGACATGGCGGTGCGCCGCATGCAGATGGCGGGCGTGACGCCCATCACCTGGATGGCGGTGGCCGCCGAATGGCAGCGCGACTGGGCCCGCGAGGACAGCGCCACCGAGCTCGCCGGCGTGTTGTCCGAGCACGGCGGCGGCAGCGCCGTGGCCTTCGCCTGGGAGCTGCAACTGCTGGCGGGCCGGCCCGGCCGGGGCGTCTGAAGGCACGGCGGGCCCGGTCCAGGGGGTGACTCACCTCCGGACTGCTGACATCGTCCTCCCGGGAAGTGGCTCCCCGCCGCCTGGGGAATGGGAGGACGATGTCGTGGAGACGCGCGCTGAACGGCTGAGCCCGCTGCCGGAGAACGTGGTGGATATCTCCGTCAGCCGGCGAAAATGGAATCGCATCTGCGTGGATGTGAATGCCACCCGCTGTTCGGGGCCGGCCGAGCATCCCCTGTGCCTGGAAAGCCATACACGCCTGAGCGCGTTGCTGGAGGAGGTTGGGGTGCCCTGCGAGCCGCGCCTGCGCGAAGGCCGGCCCTGCGCCATCGGTTACGTCCCCCGGCAGCTGAACCTCATCCCCGCCGGCATGCCACTGTGGGGCTACAGCGCCAATTCGCGCCTGGTGCGCGACGCCGTGCTCACGTTCGACATGAAGGACCTGGGCGAGCGCCTGGGCCAACCGCTGAGCCCCACCGAGTTGGGTGCGCCGAGGCTGCGCTTCGTGGATGACCGGCTCTGGACGCTGATGCGGCTGCTGGCCGACGTGGTGGATGACGACGACCCCGCCACCCAGCTCTACGGCGATGGATTGACCGCCGCCCTCTTCGCCAGGCTGGGGTCGCGTCGTGGAGAACGTCCTTCAACGCGCAAGGGCCTGGCACCGTGGCAGCTCCGGCGGGTGCTCGACTTCATGGAGTCGCGCCTGCCTGGACGGGTCGAGCTGTCGGAGCTGGCGGCGCTGGTGGACCTGTCCCAGGCGCACTTCAGCCGCGCCTTCAAGGCCTCCACGGGCGTGGCGCCCTATCAATGGCAACTGCGCGCCCGCCTCGAGCGCGCACAGGCGATGATGCTGAGCACGCCCGCGTCGCTGGAGCAGGTCGCGGAAGCGACCGGCTTCGCCGACGCGGTGCACTTCGGCAAGGCCTTCCGGCGGGCCCATGGCACCACCCCCGCGAGGTGGCGCCGGGACCGGAAGGGCTAGGCGCGCCTGAAGGATGCCAGGCAGCCCAACGTCACCCCCGCCATGAGCGAGGCGTAACCCACCAGCGGCCAGGCGGTGTCGCCGTCGAGCAGGACGACCATCAGGGTCCCCACGACGCCGACGACGAGGCTCTGGATGCAGAAGTAGAGCGCGACCGCCGTTCCTGCCACTGCGCCAAAGGCCTGGAGCGCGCCATTGGCGGTGACGGACGCGGCGAACACGATGCCCGCGGCGATGACCCACATGGGCGCGACGAACGTCCAGAAGGACGGCGCCATGAGGAGCTGCCCGGCGGTGAGCAACGCCGCGCCCAGCAGCAACAGGAGCATGCCGCGCGCAAGGCTTCCCGCCAGCCCCCAGCGGGCCACACCGTGCTTCGCGAAGCGCGTCGTCACCATCATGGCGAGCGCGGCGGTGGCGAAGGCCAGGCTGAAGCCCAGCTCCGAGAAGCCCGCCCGTCCCATGAGCACCCGGGGCGCCGTGGAGAAGAACACGAAGAAGGAGCCCATCGCCGCGCTGAAGCCCAGCGTGTACGTCCAGAACGCGGCGCTGCGCAGGATGCGCGGGACGGACACCTTCTGAATAGCCACGCCGGAGGGACGTGTTTCAGGCCAGCGAGGCAGGGCCTGGAGCAACGCCGCCGTCGCCAGGACTCCGAGCGTGACGAAGAGGGACCGCCATCCGAAGCGCCTTGAGAGCAGGGCCCCGGCGATGGGGCCCAATGCCGGAACGAAGGCCAGCATGGAGCTGAACAGGCTGTAGATGACCGCGCCTTCGGGCCGCTCCGCATAGACGTCCCGGACGGTGGCGAACGTCGCGACGAGCGCGGCGGAGGCCCCCATGGCTTGCAGGAGCCGGAACCCGACGAACATCGCGGCATCGGTGGTGCTCGCGAGCAGGAAGGAGGAGAGCGCGAAGACCCACGCGCCCCCCAGCAACACCCGGCGCCGTCCGATGCGGTCCGAGAGCGGGCCGAACACCAGCTGCCCGGCCCCGAGCATGGCCATGTAGAGGCTCAGCGTGAGTTGGATGATGGAGGGAGTGGTGCCGAGGACTCCGGTCATGGCCGGAACCACGGGGAGGTAGATGTCCATGGCCAGCGAGGCCAGGAGGTCGAAGGGGGCCATCAGCAACAGCGCTGCTGGCACGGAGAGATTCCACGACAGGGCTTTGGGGTCAGACATGAAGGCATCCGCGCAAATGAGGAACATCTGGCGGCGATCTGCCTCTCCACGGGGACCGGGATGAGCTGTGGCAGAGGGCCGCGGCAACGGTGAACGTGTCGCCGCGGCTCACTCATCTGCGGAACTGGCGTCCGACATCCGGCGGGCTCCTGGGTGTATCGGGTCCGGGCGGGACGAAAACACCCGGCCCGTCCTGACAGGGGGCGCGAAGACAGGAGAGCCCTCCCCTGTTCAGCCCCGCTGCGCGCGATACGCCGGGAAGAAGCCCGTTTCGCCGCGACCCTCCGAAAGGCGCGCGTACACCGAGGGCTCGCAGATGATCTCGTGGGTGTGGAGGCGGGAGCTTGCGTTCGCGAAGCTCCGCTTGAACTGCTCGAGGCCGTCCCCCGGCCGCACGCCACCGCCCAGGTGCAATGGCAGTCCCATGCGGACACTGAGCGCCACCATGGCCTCGAAGACGGTGTTCTTGGTCGGAGAGCGCGACAGGTGCGCATCCGCCGTCCCGCCCAGGTAGTAGTGCAGCACGCCGTCGCTGGCGACCACCACCCCGGAGGAGGCGATGCCGCCGTCCGGCGCACGCGTCGTCAGGAGCCAGGCCACCGGCGAGGAGAACAGGTCCTCGAAGTACGCGTCGGAGAAGAAGTACCGGGCGTGCGCTTCGTCGCGGACCATGGTCTGCCGGTAGACCTCCTTGAAGCCCTCGCGCTCCTCGTGCGAGGCCTCGCGCGCCGGACCGCAGGTGCTCACGTAGCCCAGCCGCGTGTTGCGCCGCATCTGCCGGCGGGCCTCCGCCTGGAACTCGAGCGGGCGCCGGGAGTCGATGAAGAACACCTCGTTGCGCTCCGTCCCGCCCGCGAAGCAGCGGGGCCCCGAGACGCGGTCGCGCACGAAGAGGCTCACGAGCCCGATGCCGGTCCAATCCACGGCGTCCTTCGAAACCTCGCTCAATCCATCCATCCGCCCGCCGGGAAAGCCATACGGGGAGATAGCGTCCTGGTAGGGCGTCCCCTCGATGGGCCGCACGAGGAGTGGCACCCGCAGCGCACGCCCGTCGCCGTCCTCGATGAGCAGTGTATGTGTCGCGCCCTCCGCCCGCAGGTGGTGCGCGGAGCGGAAGTAGTCCTCCGACAGGGTGGACATTCCCGCGTCAGGAATCAGGACCGCGCGGCAGGACTTCAGGCTCGGAGACGGCAGTCGCAAGGCTTCGGTGTGATTCATTCGAGCGTATCCTTTCCATGAGCGATGCAGGGCCCGCCGACCCCCTGCTCCAGCGCGGGGCGCGGAGGCCCTCAGGCGAGGCGTGGCGGAACCGCCGCCCGGACTCCTGCCTTCCGCCGCCACTGCCGGAAGGCACGCAACGCGGGCTGTTCGACTCCGTAGGTGATGACGATGGCCAGCACGAACCCGGCCACCAGCGCGACCGCGATGGCTGCCTCCGGGCGCCAGGCCGATGCCTCGAGCCGCCGGATGATGACGTAACCGATGTTCTGGTGGACCAGGTAGAACGGGTAGGAGATGAACCCCATGAAGAGCAGCGGGCGCCAGGTGAGCCAGCGCAGCCAGCCCTTGGACAACGCGTAGGCGAGGCCCAGCACCACCGGGAACACGAGGGCTGGAGCCTCACTCCCCACGAGCACCTCGTGAGCGAAGCTGACGGCGACCAGCACGAGCGCGGACGGACGGGAGACCTCGCCGCGGCTCTGCTTGAAGGCCAGCACGCCCAGCGCGAAGTACTGCAGGTGCGGCCGGCTCGCGAGTCGCGCCAGGAAGGTCACGCCCAGGGACTGGGCCGCCAGCTCCGCCAGGGTCTGCAACACGACGAGCACGATGAAGATGGGGATGATCCTGGGCAGCGTCCGCGTGTACGCGAGCACGAACATCAGCAGGTAGAACGACAACTCGATGGTCAGCGTCCAATACACGGTGTCGACGTGCGGGACGCGGAGGAACTCGTGAAACATGGTCAGGTTGACCAGGGCCGTCTGGAGGCTGAATTCACGCTCCGGCAGCCCGAACAGCGTCACCCCCGTGAAGGTGAGCGCGACGGCCGTCCAATAGGACGGGTAGAGCCGGGCCGCGCGGCTCCACACGAAGTCCCGGGCCCGTTCCACGCGCTCCAGCGACATCAGGATGACGAAGCCGCTGATGGCGAAGAAGAGCTGGACGCCATACTTCCCGAAGCGCATCTCCCAGAGGGGAACCGTGTGTCCGTAGAGGTCGCTGTATTCCGCCGTGAAGTGATACAGCGCGACCGCCAGCGCCGCGAAACCCCGGAGCGCGTCCAGCTCCATCAGACGCGGTGGGTTCGTCTCCGGAGCGGCAGGAATGCGTGTCATCCGGGTTCACCCTTCCTGGGACTCTCCGGCCAGCCTTCGGAGCAGGTCCAACGGTAGGTGTCTCACGGTATTCTCACCATGCGCCCTTGGGTCGCGGACATGTGTCACGTCTTCCGCAGGCGCCTGCCCTCGTGTCAGAGGGCAGGGATGCGACCTGTCACTCAATTCCGGGGCGCGCGATACGCAGGGAAGAAGCCCGTGTCGTCACGGCCTTCCGACAGGCGGGCATACACCGCCGGGTCGCAGATCAACTCATGGGTGTGGAGGCGTGAGCTCGCGTTGGACAGGCTCCGTTTGAATTGCTCGAGGCTGTCCCCCGGCTGGACGCCTCCGCCCAGATGGAGCGTCACGCCGAGTTGCGAGCAGAGTTCCACCAGCGTTCCAAAGACATTCTTCGCCGGCGAGCGCGACAGGTGCGCATCCGCGGTTCCGCCCAGGTAGTAGTGCAGCATGCCGTCGCTGCTGACACACAGCGCGGCGGAGGCCACGCCCCCCTCCGGTGCATGCGTCGTCACCAGCCAGGCCCACGGCGACGAGAACAGCTGCTCGAAATAGGCGTCGGAGAAGAAGTACCGGGGGTTCGCGCCTTCGCGAACCATGGTCTGCCGGTAGGCCAACTGGAATCCCTCCCGGTCCTTGCGCGACGCCTCGCGCGCCTCACTCGCGGTGCTCACGAAGCCCAGCCGGAGGTTGCGCCGGATGTGCCGGTAATGCATCTCCCGGAACGCCACCGGCAGGCGCGGGTCGATGAAGAACACCTCGTTGCGCTCCGTCCCGCCCGCGAAGCACCGGGGCCCCGAGACGCGGTCGCGTACGAAGATGCTGACGAGCTCCGTCCCCGTCCAATCCACCGCATCCTTCGACACCTCCCGGAGCCCGGCCAGCGCGCCGCCGGGAAAGCCATACGGGGAGATGGCATCGCGGTAGGGCGTCCCCTCGATGGGCCGCACGATGAGCGGCACCCGCTGCGCGTTCCCCCTGCCGTCCTCGAGGACCAGCGTATGCGTCACCTGTTCGGCTCGCAGATGGTGCGCGGAACGGAAGTAGTCCTCCGACACCGCCAACGCCCCCTGATCAGGGACGAGCACGGCCCTCATTCGCATCATCCGCATGGCTGTGCCCCCCGCCTCCTGTGTCACCACGACTGTATTTCGATTTGTTACTGGCTTTCGCGTTGCAGGCTAGCCTTCCAGCCCCTGCGCTGGAGCCGCCCGCCGGGGGCCCCCCGATGTTGGAATCCGGCCGGAGAGGCCCCAGGGCCTCGCCCTGGGGTCGCGGTGTCCGGCTTCGCCGCCGGGAGTGATGCGCCGCGCCTGCTGCTAGGCTCGGTGGCGACCTCTCCGGGAACTCCCAACCGATGAAGCGCGTCCTCCTCGTCCTGCTGGTCCTCGTCCTGCTTCTCGGGGGCGTCCTCGTCGTCCGCACGCTGCGCTTCGGTTCACGGCAGGTGACCGCCGAGCCCGCCGAGCCCTTCACGGTGGATGCCGCCGCGGCAGCGAGCCGCCTCGCGGAGGCACTGCGCCACCGCACCATCGCCTCCTCCGACGGAATGAGGGCGGAGGACGCCGCCTTCCAGGCGCTGCATGACGGGTTCGTGGCGCGGTTTCCCCGCATGCACGCGGAGCTCGCGCATGAGGCCGTGGGCGCGCATGCGCACCTCTACACCTGGAAGGGTTCGGAGCCCGGCCTTCAGCCCGTGCTGCTGATGGGCCACCTGGACGTGGTGCCCGCGGAGGCGGAGGCCACCTGGAGCCACCCGCCCTTCGATGGCGTCGTGGCGGATGGCTACGTGTACGGGCGCGGGACGCTGGACGACAAGGGCAGCGTGCTGGCCATCCTGGAAGCCGTGGAGGGCCTGCTCGCCGAGGGCTACCGCCCCCGCCGCACGGTGATGCTCGCGTTCGGCGCGGACGAGGAGGTGGGCGGGCATGACGGTGCCGCTCGCGTGGCCGCGCTGCTGCGCGAGCGGGGCGTGCGCCTGGAGTCGGTGCTGGACGAGGGTGGCCCCATTGGCGCGGGGCTCGTGCCCGGCGTGGCCGCGCCGGTGGCGCTGGTGGGCGTGGCGGAGAAGGGCTCGGCGCGCGTGGAGCTGGTGGTGCGGAGCGCGGGCGGACACGCGTCCATGCCGCCCCCGCAGACCGCCGCGAACACCCTGGCCCGGGCGCTCGTGCGGCTGGAGGAGAACCCGTTCAAGCCCGAGCTGCGCGGCGGGACACGGGCGCTCTTCGAGTACGTGGGGCCGGAGATGAACTTCGGCATGCGCCTGCTCTTCGCCAACACCTGGCTCTTCTCGCCCGTCATCGAGCGGCAGATGTCCGCGGCGCCCTCCACGAACGCCAGCATCCGCACCACCTTCGCGGCCACCATGCTCGAAGGCAGCCCCAAGCCCAACGTGCTGCCCTCACAGGCGAGAGCGGTGCTCAACGTCCGCCTGCTGCCGGGCGACAGCCTGGAGGACGTGCGCACCCACGTGCGCAAGGTGGTGGATGACGAGCGGGTGGAGCTGACCGCCGAGGGCGACGAGGCCTCGCCGGTGTCACGCATGGACACGGAGGGCTGGGGGCAACTGCAGCGCAGCATCCGGCAGGTGTTCCCGGACGTGCTGGTGGCGCCCTTCCTCACCGTGGCGGCCACGGACGCGCGCTACTTCCATCCCCTGAGCGACAGCGTGTATCGCTTCGTGCCGGTACGGATGAACCGTGAGGACCTCACCCGGATGCACGGCCGCGACGAACGGCTCTCCGTGGAGGAGCACGCCGCCGCCATCCGGTTCTATGCGCAGTATCTGCGCAACAGCACGCGCTGACAGGGCACGCCTACACCGCGACGAATGGCAGCAGTTCGTCGAGGCGGGTGAAGACGACGGTGGGCGCGCGTGAGCGCAGCAGCGCCTCCGTCGCGTAGCCCCACGTCACCGCGGCGGTGGCGATGCCCTCGGCCGCGGCGGCCTCGATGTCGCGCACCTCGTCGCCCACGGAGAGGGCCTCGCCGGGACGCACGCCCGCGGCCTTCAGCACCTTCCGGAACTTCGTCCGCTTGCCGAAGAGGCCCGCGCCGCAGGCGTAGTAACGGATGCGCGCGGACGCCACCGGCCCCAGCACGCGCCGCACGTTCTCCTCCGCGTTGGAGCTCACCACGGCCAGGGTGATGCCCCGTGCCTCCAGTTTCTCCAGCATCGCCTCCACGCCCGGGAAGGTCGGGATGCGGTGCGCGTCACGCGCGACCAGCTTGCGCACGTGGGCGGCGATGAAGGGCATCTTCCACATGGGCACGCCGAGCTGCGCGATGATGGCCCGGGTGTCCTGCCCGCGCAGCGCCTCCAGCTCCTCCTCGCTGACGGTGCGGAAGCCATAGCGCCGTGCCACGTCGTTGAAGATGCCGCGCAGCCAATCCGCGCTGTCCGCGAGCGTCCCGTCGAAGTCGAAGATGATCAGCCGGTATCCCATGGGACTCAGTTCAGGGTCCCACAGTCGGCGATGCGCTGCACCCGGAGCGCTGCCAGCCTCACCAACGGCGCCGCCACCTCGGGTCCTTCCAGCAAGGCCACCGCGCGGGCCACGGCGTCCAGGGTGGACATCCCCGCGGGGTGCGAGGGTTCGCGAAGCCGGAGCAGGCCGGGCTCCGGAGGAGGCAGCACCAGCCGGGGCAGTGCCCGCAGTTCGGGGAGCCGCTGGGTCATCCTCCGCGCCTGCGACCAGTTCGCGTCCAGCACCACCACCTGCCTGGGAGGAGGCGCGTCCGGCGGCGCGGTGGGGCCGTCTGGGAAGAGCAGCCAGGTCCCCGGCTCGGAGAGCACCTCGATGTCGAGGGTCCCCGCCATCGAGCCGTGGATGAGCAGCTTCGCGTTCGCGAGGGCGAGCGCGGCCACGCCCCCGGTGTTGCTCCGCTTCGACACCTCCATCACGTGCTGGAGGAAGACGAAGCGGGTCCGGGTCTCCACCTGCGGAACCTCCGTGCACAGGCACAGGTGTTTCGCCAGGTTGCAACGCGAACAGCGAGGTGGACGGGCAGCACGGGGAGGCATCCTCCCGTCATCCTGTGCCCGTCCCCTCGGGAAGAGAAGCACTCGTTGAGAGCGCTTCATCCCCCCTGCGTGCGGCACCACGCGATCCGCGTCGCGGCCAGCGCACGGGGTGAGTCCACCGTCACGGTGTCCGTCCCCGAGGGCACGGCCGCCAGCTCCGTCAGCGGCGCTTCGAGCGCGGTGACCGCCTGGGTCTCGGCGCTGCCTGCCGTCGCCAGGAAGGGGAGCCGCACCGTGAGCTGGGTCGCATGGCTGCCCCGCTTCTCGGTGCGCACCACCAGGCTGCTCGGAATCGCACCGCTCGTCGTGCCACAGCTGGGGTAGCCCCCCGCCGCTCCCGGCGCCTGAACCCGCGCCACGCGAATCATCACGTCCTCAGACTCCACCGGCGTCCCGGCGTTCGTCGCCGTCACCTGTCCCAGCGAGCCTGTCTCCGCCAGCGCGCCCCCCTGCCCTTCCTGTCCGCCGGAGATGAAGCGGGCCTCCAGCGGGGTGGTGACCGACAGGGCGTCCTTCAGGGGCGTGCCGAGCCGGGGCGTGCCATTGACATACAGCGGGGGCGCCACGACGTACTCCTGCTCATGCCAGCCGAAGTCGCTGCCAGACGCGCCCCGGCCGCCCGCGGGGGTGTTGCGGAGCACGACGCCGAGCAGGACGCCCTCGTCGTCCAGCGTCCAGGCCGGGATGCCCTGATGGTAGATGCCTCCCACCGGCTGGCTGCCCTGCTGGATGCAGGGAATCACGTAGTCATGGGTGGCGACGAAGGTCGGACCGGGCCAGTTGGGCACGGGCAGGACGTCCTGCTGGTAGTGCGGCGTGCCGTAGCTGAGCGTCGTGGGCGCCGTCCCGCTCGGGTCCACCATGGGGAACGCCACCGCGACCGACATGCCAGAAGGCGAGGAACCCGTGAGCTTCATCCGGAGGAAGCGCTCGCCCACCACCAGCGAGTACTCCAGCGTGAACCAGTGGCCGCTGTTCTGCTCCGTCACCTCCGCCTGCAAGCGATAACGGTACGGTCCCTGCTCCAGCCACCGCGCGTCTCCTCCCACGAACTTCGCGGACCAGTCCCTGCTGAACTTTCCATAGGCAGGCGGATTGGTGGAGGCATAAGGCTCATTGCCAAACTGATAGATGTTGCCGGAGTCGTTGTAGAACCGCAGATGATTGCCCACGTGTTTGGAGGCGAAGAGGCTGCGAGTCCCGCCGTCCACTCCATACGAGAACTGGCTGATGCCCCACCCGTGCTCCTTGGAGAGGGTCACGCTGATCAAGTCGTTCTCGAGGGTCGCCGTGCCGCTCACGGACGGCTGCGCAATCACAATGGGCCCCGGCGGGGACAGGGTGGAGAGGTAGACCGTCTCGTATCCCGCGCTGGGGGGCGCCGCCATGAAGAGGAGGTTCCCATTCGCGGCCCGCTGGATGGGCAGCAACCCGTCACGGGTCCGCACGCTCTTCACGGCGTGGAAGCGGAGGTCCGCCGGTGGAGGGGTCAGCTCCGCCAGCAGCCCGTGGACCCGCTCGAACCCGAGCGTGTTGCACACGACGACAGGGAGTTCCTGGGACTGAAGCTTCGCGGAGATGCCCTGCGCGAGCAGCTCCATCCCCTGGTCCAGGGCGGCCCTCGCCACCGAGACGCCCTGCCGGCTCAGCGGCAACTGCTCGCCGTAATACACGTTGTCCGGAGACGTGCCCGTCACGAAGTCGTGATGGGAGCTGGGGGCCAGGACCTCCCAGCCATTCCAGACGGTGGAGTCGAACGCGTCCAGCGAAGAGGTGGCGTAGCTGCTGCTGGTGCGAAGCAGCGCGCTGATGACCTCCGCGGACATCAGCGCGCGCACCGCCGCGTACTGGTTCCGCTTCAGCGCGGGGCGGCTGGCGAAGTAACCCGTCCAGTAGTTCTGCGCGTTGAGCGGTGCGTTCACGGGGAGCGAGGCGCCGCTTTGCAGGACGGCGTCCATGTATGTCTTGAACGTCCCCGTGGTTCCCTTGACTCCGTTGCTGTTGCCGTAGGTGCTGTTGTAGCCGTGGGTCACGTTCAACCAGCTCAACACCTCGCCTGACGGGGAGGTGACGGAGGGCGTGGCGAAGTCGATGCCCACGGGAATGAAGCGGAGGCCGCCGGGCCACCCCGAGGAGTACTGGTTGACGAACTGGTTCACCGTCTGGGCATTGCTGGAGATGTCGTCCGCGTCCAGGTAGCCCACGGTGCCGTAGGTGTTGGGCATGAAGAGCGTGGTGATGCGGGAGCCGTCCCCCGCCTGCCAATGGAAGACCAGGCCGTGGGTGTTCAACTGCGACGCGATGGAGGGACCCACGGGGTCGATGGGCGCGGCCCCCGGCGACCCCTGGGGCGAGCCGGGGACGCGGGAGAGCCCGGCCGTGGTGAGGCCCATGGCGTTCAGCACCACCGGCAGCTGGGGGTCATGCCCGAAGTCATCCGGGAGCCACGCCGAGTCGTACAGGTTGGCCTCGAGCCCGGCCTGCTTCGCCCAGGTGCGTCCCACCAGGTAGTTGCGGATGAAGAGTTCGCCCGCGCAGACGAGGTTGTCCGGCGACGTGATGCCACCGCCCATCAGGCAGAAGTCGTCACCCGCCGCCGCGAAGGCCGTGATGCCTGCCGGGTTGTCCCGCGCATAGCGTTGCAGGAAGCCCACCTCCGTCACGGAGAAGGTGAAGCCGATCCGCCGGGAGAAGAGCGACACCGCGGCGTTGAAGATGTTCTGGACCGTGTCGCGTCCGGAGCTGGAGCCCGTCGCCTGGCTGTTGGAGGCGTAGTACTGGTCGAACGTGTAGACCCAATCCCAGTCAATGTGCGTCGTCGGGCAGATGAGGATGCCCTGGGTGAAAGGCGTCTTGGAGGTCATGAGCGCTTTTCCGATGCGAGGGGGAACGCCCAGCCCCTACGCAATTCGGATGCCACGCTGCGCTCGCCCCTGGAGGGCCGGGGGCCAGCCCTGGCGCCGCGTCACCTCGGCAAGCGGCTGCGTCAGCACGGAACGCGACACCGCTCATTTCGCCCTGGCGGTGCGTGCGAAGGCCTCTCGGGAGCGTTCAATCTCCGGCCGGTGTCGCTGCGCCCACATCGCGAGCACGGACACCGGTTCGAGCAGCGTGCGCCCCAGCTTCGTGAGCGCGTAGTCCACGCTCGGCGGCGTCGTCGGGTGCACGGTGCGCGTCAGCAGTCCGTCCCGCTCCAGGTTGCGCAGCGTGAGGGTCAGCATGCGCTGGGAGATGCCCTCGATGGCGCGCTTGAGCTCGCTGAAGCGCACGGGGCCTTCGCCCAGGTTGACGATGACCATCACGCTCCACTTGTCCCCGACGAGGCTGAGGATTTCGCGCGTCGCGACGCAGTCGTCGTCATAGCGCCCGGTCATCTTTCCGTACCCTGGTGACTTCAATGTGCCTCCTTGTCCGGCCTGTGCACGGTATGCCAGAGAGACGTGGTCATCATCCGTAACCAGGCACATGGAAGTAACCCCGGAGCCACGATGGATACGCTCTCCCCTCCCGTTGGCGTTTCAGCGAAGCCGTCCAAAGCCCTTCACATGGGCCTGTGGGTCGTCCAGGCGCTGCTGGGCATCACCTTCGTCGGCTCGGGCCTCTGGAAGGCGCTCACGCCCCTGCCGGAGCTCGCCGCGATGATTCCGTGGGCAGGCCAGGTGTCGCCTGCGTTCCTGTACTTCATCGTCGCGGTCGACCTGGCGGGCGGGCTGGGCGTCGTGCTGCCCTCGCTCACGCGGGTGAAACCGGGCCTGACGGTCCTCGCGGCCCTGGGCTGCATGCTGCTCCAGGTCAGCGCCATCGTCTTCCACTTCTCTCGCGGCGAGGCGGCGAACACGCCCTTCAACTTCTTCCTGGTCGCGCTGTCGCTCTTCGTCTTCTGGGGGCGCAGGACGCGCGCTCCCATCAAGCCCCGGCACGCCTGAGAATCACCGCGCGCGCATCCACGTTGAGGACCTGGGTCCCGCTCGCGAGCGTGACGAGCGGCACGTCCCAATGACAGTGGCCGCAGATGACGAGGAGCCTGCTCCAGGGCTCCACCGCCTCCCGGATGATGGCGTTGCCTCGCAGCCCTGTTCCCGGGGCGTCCGGGCCCTCGTGGAGGACGAGCACCTGCGGCTCCTGGAGCAGCACCTCTTCAATCCGTTCCAGTTGGGCGGATTGCTCGCGCCGGTTGAGCTTGTCCGGGCGACCGATGATGTAGCTCACCCCGCCCACCGAAAGTCCGTCCTGCGCGACGACTTCGCCATCCAGCAGCTTCTGCCTGGGTTGGCGGAAGAAGCGCTCGCGCTCCCCGGTACCGCCGAACGTGTCGTGATTTCCCGCCACGCCAACGACCCAACGGAAGTACCTGGCGAAGGCAGTCCAGACGCTCCGCACGTCGCCGGATGCGCCCCGTTCGTCCGCGGTGTCGTTGGAGAAGAGGTCTCCCGCCAGGATGATGCCGGTGCGGTTCGCGGGAGGGAGGTTGCCCGCCTTGCACATTATCGCCAGTTCGTCGGCCACGACCTCGCCCAGGAGCGCCGCCGCCCCGCCCTTCACGGCATGCGGCGCCATCCCCTGGAGGTCCGAGAGCGCGATGACCGCGTCCAGGTCCGCAGGAAGGGCGTCCACCTGTCCGCACAGCAAGGGGAGTCGTTCCGCACGGGTGCCCCCGCGCGGCGACGCGTTCAGGTACCACCACTCATGAAGGGGCTTCTCTTCGACGGACAGGATTCTCATGCGCCCCCCGGACGGAACCTGCCCGTGGGGCTGACAATGCCGGGAGGACGCGAGAGCATTCTGGGATGACCTCACGGTTTTCCCTCGCGGTCGCCCTCGTGCTGGGTGCGGCCGGATGCGCTGGCGTCCAGCAGGCACCTTCCGCTGCTCCTGTCGGCACCGTCCGCTTCACCACGCAGGCGCACTTCAATGATTGCGACATCGTGGCGACCGCGCGCCCCCTGGCGGACGCCCAGTCCGTGGATTGCGGCGAAGCCCGAAGCTACGAGGACCGGCTGAAAATGCGCGCCTGCGTCGAGGCAGCGGACGCGGCTGGCAAGCCCTTCATCGCCATCTTCCACCTGCCAGGCATCGACTCCGCCATTTCCCAGGCCCTGCTCCGCTCCGCGAACGGAGAGCACCTTCAGCTCTGGTACGACAGCGACCCGAGCGGAGGCAACGGCCGCTTCCAGTCACGCGTCCATCGAAGGGGCTGCGAGCGCTTCGTACCGGATCCGGACAGTGAGGCGGACTTGCGCTGCGAGTCGCAAACCGTTGGAGCCACCGTGTGCCTTGGCACGGAGTACGCCCTGGGGGCCCTTCAGTCCGCCGCAGGCCTGCTGTGCATGCCTGACGAGACGTACGCCCCAGGCGTCTTCGACTGCGGCTCAGGCGAGGACGCCCGCTCCCCGGTGCTCCCTGGCTACAAGCCAGTCCCCGCGGGAACCTTGCTTGTGTGCAAGGCGAATTCTCCCCAGGCCTTTACCTGCTCCTCCACCTCGGAGATGGACGATGCAGTGGGCGTCCTCACTGAACGGGAACCGCCCCCGGTGGCACCGAAGGGCGGTCCCTGAGCTCAACGGTTCGTCACGCCTTGGCGCCCTTCGGGGCCTCGTGCTCGTCGCGGCCGTGGACGGAGGAGACGGGGCTCGTGGCTTCCACGGCGGAGAAGGTCTCCAGGACCTTGTAGGTGTGGCTGGCCCCGCGCGGCACGAGCCAGGAGTCGCCGGGGTTCAGCAGGATGACCTGCCCCTCCAGGTGCAGCTCCGCGCGGCCCTTGAGCACGAAGCCCACGGTCTCGTAGTCGCGCGTGCTGGCGGGCTTGGCCTCGGCGGGCGGCTCGTCCTCCCACAGCCGCATGGCCACACGGACGCCGGATGCGAGGTACTTCTGGCCCATCTCCCCCTTGGGGGAATGGCGGCTTTCGACCTTCTTCACGCTGGTGTCGCCCATGTTCGCCTCTCCTTGGGGGGCGGCGTCCGGCGCCGCGCTCCTCCTGGGAGAAGGTAGGGAAGACCCCGGACCGTGGCGGGCCGCGTCGCGGTGGTCGCCCGCCTGCCCTGCGTCCGGAAAGACGAAAGCCCAGCCTCCTCGGGGAGACTGGGCTTCGAGGACTCACCTCAAGGGGTGAGTCGACGGTTCAGCTCGCTTACCCGGCGCGAACGTTCTGCGCCTGCAGGCCCTTGGGGCCCTTGGTGACTTCGAACTCCACCTTCTGACCCTCGGCCAGGGTGCGGAAGCCGTCCATGTTGATCGCAGTGTGGTGGCAGAAAACGTCTTCGCCATTGTCCTGCGCGATGAAACCAAAGCCCTTCGCGTCGTTGAACCACTTCACGGTACCAGAAGCCATTGTGAGTCTCTTCTCTTTCTCTGCTCTGAACAGGTGGGAGGCTCGCGCCTTCCACCGGTGCCGGAACGAACACCGCCCCGGCACGCCGGGTACTCTACCCACTTCCGGCGCGAACACCACTCCTGAGAGTGGAATCCTGCCGGCAGTCGTCCTGCATCCGACACAGCGGCTGCAGTCGAGGCCCGGCTTTGGAACATCCCATGCCCCACCGGGCATTCCGGACACCCCTCCGAAAGCCCTTCACACTTCTTCACCGCCGCCGGGCGTGGGCTTCACACCCGCCCTCTACCTTGAGCTCCGTCAGAAACGACACGGGCCCGCCGATTCGGCGCTCGCCTGCTTCCTGGAGCCAAGACCATGTTCGGATTCATCTTCGGTACCGCCTGCCTCGCCGGCCTCTTCGCCACCCTGCGCCGGGGGCGCTACGGACACCACCACCACGGCCGCGGAGGCCGGTTTGGCATGCGCCCCCGGCTGCGCTGGCTCTTCGAGCGGCTGGAGACGTCCCCCGGCCAGGAGAAGGTCATCGTGAAGGCCGTGGAGAACGTGCGCGAGGCCTTCGCCAAGGTGAAGGACCAGTGGGGCCCCAGCCGCACGTCGCTCGCGGGCTCGCTGCGAGGGGAGCACTTCGACGGCGCCATGCTGCGCGAGCTGTTCACCCGCCACGACGTGGCGCTGGAGACGCTGCGCAACGCCGTGCAGGACGCCCTGTCCCAGGTGCACGAGGCGCTGGAGCCCAACCAGCGCCGCGAGCTCGCGGACATCATCGAGCACGGCTGGGGCTACGGATGGCGCGGCGAGGGCCGGGGCTGGCACGGGCGGCGCTGCGGCGGGTACGGCCGGTGGGGTGGCCGCCCCCACAACGATGACGGCCCCGCGTCCTTCGTCTGAAACCACCCTTCCCTGTCCCCTTCCTGGAGATTGCCCATGCGCCACCGTCTGCTCGTCGTCCTCCTCGCCGCGGGTGCCATCGGAGGCTATGCCTCCGGCTTCGCGAGCATTGCCCGCCACCACCGCGCCGCCTGCCATCGGGGTGACTGGGGTGGCCCCAGCTACCGGAACGGGATGCCGCCCTACTGGGACTGGCATGCCCCCAGGCCCCAGGGCTCACCGGGCCCCGCCGACGCACCGGGAGCGCGTTAGGATTCGCCCCCGCCCATGCCCACCCGCGTCCTGCTCATCGATGACGACACCCGGATGTTCGAGTTGCTCGCGGAGTACCTCGGGCAGAACGGCATCACCGTCAGCCACGCGCCCGACGGTGGCCGCGGGCTGGCGGCGCTGGAGGCCAACGCCTACGACGCCGTGCTCCTGGACGTGATGATGCCGGGCATGGACGGCCTGGAGGTGTGCAAGCGCATCCGGGCCAAGAGCCGCATCCCGGTGCTGATGCTCACCGCCAAGGGCGACGAGACGGACCGCGTGGTGGGCCTGGAGCTGGGCGCGGACGACTACCTGCCCAAGCCCTTCGGACCGCGCGAGCTGCTCGCCCGCCTGCGCGCGGTGCTGCGGCGGGCGCAGCCGGCGGCGGTGGCGGACCGGCTCGAGTCGAGCGGGGTCTCCATCGACGTGTCCGGGCGCGAGGTGAAGGTGGAGGGGCGCGCGGTGGAGCTGACGGGCCTGGAGTTCGACCTGCTGCTCGCGCTGGTGCGCAGGGCGGGCCGGGTGATTCCCCGCGACGCGCTGCTGGGTGAGGCGGGCCGCAGCGACACGGTGGTGAGCGAGCGCACGGTGGACGTGCACATCTCCCACCTGCGCCAGAAGCTGGGGGACGTGGGCACGCGCCTCATCAAGACGGTGCGCGGCGTGGGCTACGTGTTCGCCAAGGAGGGCGCCTGATGGGCTGGGGCCATCACCACTGGCCTCCCAAGCGGGAGGACTGCGGGCCGGAGCTGCACCGGAGGTTCGGCCGCCACGCCCAGGCCCATGCCCGCCGCCGGCGCATGTTCCACCTGGGCCGGCTGGGCTCCTACGTCCAGGCGCGGCTGCGGCGGCGGCTGTTCGTCATGTTCGGGCTCACCATCCTGGTGACGGTGCTCGTGGTGTCGTGGGTGATGAACCTGACGGGCGGCAACAGCTGGCGACAGGAGACGGACCGCATCCGCGCGTTCGTGGGTCACCAGTTCGCGGAGGTGTGGGACGCGCCCGCCGAGCGCGACGCCTTGATGCGGAGCATCTCCGACGACCTGGACGTGGACGTCGTGCTGACGGACCTGTCCGGCGCGGTGGTGGCAAGGGGCGGCTCACCGTGCTCGAAGCCGGACGCGACCCTCCCGGTGATGCGGCAGGACACGCAGCTGGGGTCGTTGCAGGCCTGCTACCTGCAGGCCCGCTCGCGGGGCCCCTGGCGCGCCGTGCTGCCGCTGGGCATCGCGGTGCTGGTGCTGTGGACGGCGGCGGGCGGCATTTCGTTCCGGCTGGCGCGGCCGGTGGACACGCTGGTGAAGGCCACGCAGGAGCTGGGCGAGGGCCGCCTGGGCGCTCGGGCGAGCCTGGACCGCCACACCACCGGCGAGTTCGCGGTGCTCGCCGAGTCCTTCAACGACATGGCGGCGCGCATCGAGAAGCAGATGGCGGACCAACGCGAGCTGCTGGCGGCGGTGTCGCACGAGCTGCGTACGCCGCTGGCGCGGCTGCGCGTGCTGACGGAGCTGCTGCGCGACGGCGGCGGCAACCCGCGCACGTTGGACCAGGTGGACCGCGAGGTCGTGGAGCTGGATGCGCTGGTGGGCGAGCTGCTCGCCAGCTCCCGCCTGGACTTCGGACAGCTCACGCCCAAGGCGCTGGAGGCGGGCGTGCTCGCTGCGCAGGCGCTGGAGCGCGTGGGGCTGTCCGCGACGCTGCTCCAGCCAGAGACGGACGACGTGGCGCTGATGGCGGACGCAACGCTGCTGGGCCGGGCGCTGGTGAACCTGCTCGAAAACGCGCGCAAGCACGGCGTGGGCGTGGAGGCGCTGCGCATCCAGGAGCACGGGAAGGAGCACCTCGCCTTCAGCGTGGAGGACCGGGGCCCGGGCCTCCTGCCCGGCGAGGAGAAGCGCATCTTCCAGCCGTTCTACCGGAAGGACCGGGGCGGCGAGGCGCGCGAGGCCGGCTCACTGGGGCTGGGGCTCGCGCTGGTGCAGCGCATCGCCAAGGCCCACGGCGGTGAGACCTTCGCGGAGAACCGGCCCGCCGGCGGCGCGCGCGTGGGCTTCACGGTGCGCAAGGCCGGGCCGCCGGGACCGGTGTCGAGCACGCTGGGCTAGCAGCGGCGAAACGCGCGCGTTCCGCGTGCCCCATGCAAGGCGGGGGCACGGGAGGCTCCGTCGCGAAGCCCTCCGCCGGGTCCAGGGACCGCGCGAAGGCGCCGTCCCCTGTCCCCTTGCGGACTACTGCTTCGCCTGCGCGTCCGTCGCGGCGAAGGAGAACGTCGCCTCCGCGGGCGCGCCATCCTTCACGGTGACTTCCGCCGTCTTCGTGCCCAGCGTCTCGTGCCACGCCTCCAGCGTGTACGTGCCCGCGGGCAGGCCCGTCAGCGTGAAGGAACCGTCCGCGCCGGTGGTGGCGAAGTACGGGTTGGGGTTGCTCACCACGTAGGCCGTCATCCACGGGTGCACGTCGCACTTGAGGCGCAGCACCTCCGCGTCCGTGGGCATCGGCTTCTGCACCGGCGCGCCGGAGGGCGGCTGCGCCACGTTGAACAGGGGCTTGGTGCCCACCACGCCGCGCACGTTGTGCAGCGTGCCGTCGCTGTTCTTGAACACCACCTGCTGGCCCGCCACCGCACCCTGCACGCGCGGCACGTAGGTGCACTTCGACTGGTCCACCTCCACCGGCGTGGACGGCGCCGCGGGCGCACCCGCGACCGGCCCCTTCACGCGCACGAGCACGTTCTGGAGCTTGCCGTCCTTCACCAGCACGGACTGCTCCTTCTCCGGCCGTCCGTCACACGCGGGGTCGACGCTGGGCGCCAGTTCCGCCATCACCGGCGGCGTGCCGGTGAACGACACCGTGCCCTTCACCACGCCGTTGCCCGCGGGCGCCGCCGGGGCCGCCGCCTCGCCCGCACCCGCTCCCGCCGTGGGAGCCGGAGGTACGGCCTGCTGCGTGGGGGCCGCCGGACGCTCGGCGGGGGGCGTGGGCGCCTCCTCCTTCTTGCACGCGGGCAGGGCCAGCAGCCCCGCGACACCGACCATCGACAAGCCAAGCAGACGCAGCTTCATGAGGCGGTCTCCTCTGGAGGATATTTCGTGATGCGGTGCCCGCCGTCGTAGTGGAAGGCACCGGGCAAGTCCATCGACACACGGCGCACGGCTACTCGCGGCGGCTCACGCTGAACGCGGCCAGCCCCACGAACACCGCCGCGAACGCCAGCAGCGCGGGCACCTCCCACCCCACCGTCGCCCCACCCTGCGAGCCCACCGCCAGCGACGCCTGCGCCCCGTACAGCGCGCGGCGCACGCCCTCCACGGAGAAACGCATCGGGTTGAGCGTCATCACCCACGACAGCACCGGCCCCGCGCCCTTCACCGGGAACATGGCCCCGGAGAGCACCCACATGGGCAGCATCACCAGGCTCATCACCGCGTGGTAGCCCGCGCTCGACTTCACCCACCACGCGAGCGCCATGCCCATGCCGGTGAGCGCCAGCGCGGACAGCACCATCACCGCCGCGAGCAACGGGTAGTCCACCGCCTTCACGTCCACGCCCGCCAGCGGCGCGAAGAGCAGGAACAGCGACGCCTGCATCAGCGCGATGGTGGACGACCCCAGCGCCTTGCCCAGCACCACCGCCAGCCGCGAGCCCGGCCCCGCCAGCACCGCCTGGAGGAAGCCCTCCTTGCGGTCCTCGATGACGGTGATGGTGGCGAAGATGGCGCTGAAGAGCACCACCATGGTGACGACGCCCGGGAAGAAGAACTGCTGGTAGCCCAGCCCCTGCGCGCCCTCCACGCGGAACGAGCCCGCGAAGCCGGAGCCGATGACGAACCAGAACAGGATGGGCTGCGCCAGCGCGCCCACCACCCGGCTGGGCTGCCGGAAGAAGCGCACCACGTCGCGCGAGAGCAGCACCCACACGGTGGCCCACTGCAAGGCCAGCGTCCCCGGCTCCCGGCGGTGGACCGGGGCGGCGGGAGCGTCCAGTGAGGGGGACGGAACAGGCACGGGGATGTCGGCGCTCATCGGCGTTTCCTCGGCGCGGGCGTGGGCGAGGGAGCATCCGCCCCCAGGGCCTTCCCGGTGAGCTGGAGGAACACGTCCGCCAGCGTGGGCCGGCGCAGCGACACGGAGGCGAACCGCCCCGGAGGGAAGGCCTCCACCAGCCGCGGCACCAGCGCGTGTCCCTGCGAAGCCTCCACCTGCACCCGCCCCTCCACCACCGTCGCCGCAAGCCCCAGCCGCTCCGTCACCTGCGCGGCCAGCGCCTCCGGCTCCGGGCCCTCCAGCGTGAGGATGTCCCCGCCCATGCGCGAGGCGAGCGCCCAGGGCGTGTCGCACGCCACCAGCTTCCCGGCGTCCAGCACCGCCAGCCGGTCGCACCCTTCCGCTTCATCCGCGCGGTGCGTGGTGAGCAGCACCGTGACGCCCTGCGCGTCGCGCAGCCGCTTGAGGTGCGTCCAGAAGGTGCGGAAGGCCGCCTCGTCCAGGCCCTGCGTGGGCTCATCCATCAGCACCACGCGCGGCTGGTGGACCAGCGCCCGCGCCAGCTCCAGCCGCCGGCGCATGCCGCCCGACCAGGTGCCCACCTTCTCATCGCTCCGGTCCTGCAGGCCGATGAGCGACAGCATCGTCTCCACGCGCGCCTTCGCGTCCGCGCCCGTGAGGCCGTACAGCCGCGCGCCCAGCAGCAGGTTCTCCCGGGCGGTGAGCAGGTCATCCAGGCTGCTCTTCTGGAAGATGATGCCCATCTGGCGCCGCAGCGCCGGGTCGCTCAGGGACAGCACCTTGCCGGCGAAGTGCACCTGCCCCGCGTCCGGCGAGAGCAGGCCCGCGAGCAGCTGGAAGGTGGTGGACTTGCCGGCGCCGTTGGGCCCCAGGAGACCCAGGATTTCGCCCGGCTGCACGGACAGCGACAGCCCGTCCACGGCGGTGCGCTCGCCGAAGCGGCGCGTGAGCCCCTCGATGCGCAGCAGCGGCGGGGGCGGGGTTGGAACGGAGGTGTCAGGCATGCGAAAGGCGGCCTCGCACCCGGACGCAGCGAGGGGGTGCTAGCCGCGGGGGATGCGGTCCAGCGCCATCACGGCGAACAGGCCGGTGAGATACACGAGCGAATACAGGAACGTCTGGCGCGCCCAGGGCTTTCCCAGGTGCTTGAAGAAGCCCCACGCCCCCAGGCCCAGGAAGCCCAGCCCCAGCAGCACCGCCGCGGCCAGGTACCACGTGCCCGCGATGTGCAACTGGAACGGCAACAGCGTCATGGGCACCAGCGCCACCAGGTAGAGCACCACCTGCGCGCGGCTAGACTCGTCCCCTCGCTCCAGCGGAACGGACTTGAGGCCCGCGGCGGCGTACTCGTCCTTGCGGAACAGCGCGATGGCGATGAAGTGCGGCATCTGCCAGAGGAACATGATGGCGAACAGCGCGAAGCCGCCCGCGTCCACCCGGTCCGTCACCGCCGTCCAGCCCATGAGCGGAGGCAGCGCGCCGGGAATCGCACCCACCAGCATCGCCGCGGACGTGCGGGCCTTGAGCGGCGTGTACGCCAGCACGTAGCTGAGCAGCGCGACGAGCCCCAGCACGCCGGTGAGCAGGTTGGCGCCCAGCACCAGCGCGGGCAGCGACACCGCCGCCAGCGACAGGCCGAACCACAGCGCCGTGTTGGGGTCCATGCGCCCGGCGGGCAGCGGCCGGTTGCGCGTGCGCGCCATGAACTGGTCGCTGTGACGCTCCCAGTAGCAGTTGAACGCGTTCGCCGCGCCCACCGTGCCCGCCGTCGCCAGCAGCGTCACCAGCGTCCGCACCGGCGTGAAGTGCCCCGGAGCCATGAACATGCCGCCCGCCGCGGTGATGAGCACCAGCGACGACAGCCTCGGCTTGGTGAGGGAAATCAGGTCGGACGCGGTGGACGACTGGGACAGGGCACGCGCGCTCAAGCGGACTCCAGCAGGTAGTCCCTGGACCGCGGTCGCTCCCGGCTACCGGTCAAGGGGGTGTGGGGTGGACCCTCCCATACCGTCACCCGGGAGGGGTGGCAAGGCTGGGGCTCCCCGCCACATCAGCCTGCCTTGTCGCCCCCCGTCAAAAACGAAACGCCGCGAAGCCCGGGAAGGGGCCTCGCGGCGTGGGGGGACAGCGGGAGGCGGGGGTCAGTTCCCCGCGAGCCGCTGCGCGTCGGCGAGGTACTCGCCCTTGGGCTCGCGCCGCACGTACTCGGCCGCCAGCGTCTTGACCTTGCCCGACTGCTTGGCGTCCTTGGAGAGCAGCTGCGCGTAGAAGTAGTAGACCGCCGAGTAGTTCTCGTCGGCCTGCAGCGCGCGCTGGTAGGTCTCGTCCGCCTTCGCGGCGTCGCCCTTGCCCTGGTAGACGCGGCCCAGCTCCGTGAGCGCGTTGGCGACGCGGTCCGGCTGGCCGAAGAACTCCTGGCTGGCCTTCTCCAGCTGCTCCTTCGCCTTGTCCCACTCCGAGCGCTCCCGGTAGATGGCGCCCATGGCGAGCCGGGCCTCCGGGTTCTTCGCCTTGGGGTCCTTCACCGCGCGCTGGTACTGCGCGAGCGCGTCCTCCAGCTTGTTCTGGCGGCGGTAGGCGTTGCCCAGCATCACCACCAGCTTGGGGCTGTCGCCCATCGTCTTGAGCGCGGTGACGAGCGCCTCGGAGGCCTCCTTCTCACCGCCCGGCTTGCCCATGAGGGCCTTGGCCAGCTCGACGTGGAACTGAGCACGGCTGCCGTCCGCGCGGATGGCCTTGCGGATCTCCTCCGCGGCCGCGTCGAAGTTGCCCTCCGCCAGCAGGCGGCGGCCCTTGATGAGGTTCAGCTCCGGGTTCTGCTTGTCGAGCGCGAAGCCGGTCTCCTCCGCCTTCGTGACCTCCTGCTTCGCCTTGGCGGGCTCCGCCGGCACGCCCGTGGCCTCGGTCAGCAGCTGCTGCTGGTCCGGCTTGAGCGTGGGCATGGCCAGCGCCACGCGGGCGATGAGCAGCGAGCGCGCGAGCTGCGCGGTGGCGAGCTGACGCGGGCTGGGCGGGGGCTCCGCCTCCAGCAGCTTCTTGATGTCCCGGCTGGCCACCGCGTAGTTCGGCGCGTCCTGCTCCAGCATCAGGAGCGAGCGGCCCAGCAGCGACTCCGGGTGGTCCTTCTCGTAGCGCAGGGCGAAGTCGTAGTTCTTCCAGGCGGTGTTGTCCTGGCCCAGCCGGCGGTACACCGCGCCCAGGCCCGCGTAGACGCGCGGATCATCCGGAGCCAGCGCCTGCGCGCGCTCCAGGCTGTCGCGCGCGCGCTCCAGGTCACCCGCGTTCATCTGGATGAGGCCCAGCGTGAGGTACAGGAGCGAGGACGCCTTGTTCTGGTCGTTGAGCTCCTTGACCTGCGTCTCCAGCGAGGCCAGCGCGCCCTTGCCGTCACCGCTGTACGTCTTGATCAGCGCCTGAGCGGCGATGAGGTGGCTGGACAGCTCCTTGCCCTTCTGGGCCGCCGCCAGGTGCTCCTCCGCCTGCCGGCGCGCGTCGTCGCCGCCGCCGTGCTCACCCCAGCGGATGGCGTACGCGTACGCCAGATAACCGTGGGCCGCGGTGGAGTCGGCGTCCACCTCCAGGGCCAGGTCCGCCGCCTCGCACGCCTTCTTGTAGCTGGCGAACGAGTCGTGCTTGAGCTGCTCGGTGGCGACGTCCAGGTTCTTCTTGAGCTCGCGGCTGCGCTTCTTGGCCTGCGCCGAGTAGAAGCCGTATCCACCCGCGAACAGCGGGATGAGGATGAGCAGGACCATCGACAGCATCTTGCTGCCGTTGCTCTTGGGCGGGCTCTTGCGGCGCGACGAGGGCTCGTCCTCGTCGTCCTCGACCTCTTCCACCACCACCTGCGGACGGCGCTGGGTGGGGCGCGAGGCGGAATCCGACGGGCGCGCCGTGCGGGCCGCCTGCTGGGACGGGGCGTTGATGCGGCCCACGGACGTGGTGGCGGGCGCTTCAGCGGCGGCGGGCGGGGCCGTCACGGGGACGGTCGCCGCGGCGGGCGCTTCAGCGGCGGCCGGGGGCGGCGCGGCCACGGGCGCGAGCACCGGGGTGGGCGCCGCGGGGCGGGGGATCTCCACCTTGTACTGCTGGAGGAGCGTGACGGTCTCCGGATCGCCGGGGTCCGCCTGGTAGGCCTTGAGCAGGTTGCCGCGGCCGGTGTCGGCCTCGCCGCCCTTGATCTGCAGCACGCCCGCCATGCGCAGGGCGGCCTTGTCCTCCGGCTGCACCTGGAGGGCGCCCATCACTTCCTCAAGCGCCTTCTTGTCTTTGTTCTGCGCCGCGTAGACGCGGGCCAGGAGGATGCGGGGATCGGCCGCGGTCGGGTGCGCCTTGACGCCCTTCTTGCAGACGACCATCGCTTCCATGAAGCGACCCAGGTCGAGGTACGCCTCCGCCAGGGGCTTATACGCATCCGACGAGGGGTCGGAAGCGAACGAATGCTCAAGCTTCGCGAGCTCGGTGGGGCTCAACGTCTTCGATGGGGAGGTGGACATGAACCAGAAGGTGCCCGGAATGGCCGGGAAGGATGCGGTACTGGAAGGGGGTTTTTATGGCATCCACAGTGCGGCACGTCAATCGCAGGGTTGGTGCCGAAAACGAGCTGCTTGACAGCAAGGTGAGGCTCCGGTACTAGCCCACTCACTTCACGGGACCCAACGCCCGCGAGGCGCAGCAGGCAGCCAGCAGTCCCCATGTGGGGGTGTAGCTCAGTTGGGAGAGCGTCGCGTTCGCAATGCGAAGGTCGTCGGTTCGATCCCGTCCACCTCCACTCTGAAAAACAAAGGGCCTCACGGGAAACCGTGAGGCCCTTTGCATTTCAGGCCGTTGGCGAATTGCAAAGGCTTCCGGCTTTGTTATCCGGGGCCGATGACCGACCCGTCCGCCTCCCTGTCGTTCTTCGCCCGCTTCTGGCTCGCCTGGCTGTGCTTCTGGCGCTGCCTCGTGTCCCGCGAATTCGCGCAGGCCGTGCTGCCGACCAGCCGCGCCTATGACGCCGGCCAGCTCAAGGAGCTCCCGTCCGGAGACACGCAGGCCCCACCGCCGGTGAAGACGCCCATCGTCCAGGCCCCCGTCGCCCCGGCGCCCCTGCCCCCCGAGCGCGAGCACGCCAGCGCCCTGTCGCTCCTGGCCATGCTCCAGCGCGAGGGCCGCTTCCTGGACTTCGTGCAGGAGAACGTCGCGGCCTTCCCGGACGCGGACGTCGGCGCGGCGGCCCGCATCGTCCACGAGGGCTGCCGCAAGGTGGTGCACCAGTACCTGACGCTCCAGCCGGTGCTGCCGCAGGGCGAGGGCGACAAGGTGACGGTGCCGCCGGGCTTCGACGCGCAGCGCATCCGGCTCACCGGCAACGTCGCCGGTGAACCTCCTTATGGCGGCACGCTCCGGCACCACGGCTGGGTGACCACGGAGGTGAAGTTCCCGACGGTCAGCCCCGCCATGGAGCCGCGCGTGCTGGCGCCGGCGGAAGTCGAGCTGGCCTGATGCCCGCCTGAGGAGCAGGCGGCGCATCCTCCGAAGTCCCCTTCCCTTCGAGGAACCACAAGGCCCCTTCCCGGGGTTCCTGACCGATATGGCCCGATACGCAATCGGCATCGACCTGGGCACCACGCACTCCGCGGTGTCCTACTTCAACCTCGAGGACGGCAAGCCGCGCGGCCCTTCGCAGTCCATGCTGCCCGTGCCGCAGGTGACGGCGCCCGGCACCGTGGAAGCGCGCCCGCTGCTTCCCTCCTTCCTCTACCTCCCCAGCGCTCAGGAGTTCCCGGAGGGCAGCCTCGCGCTGCCGTGGAGCCCGGAGCCGGGCGTCATCGTGGGTGACTTCGCCCGCTCACACGGGGCGAAGGTGCCCACGCGGCTGGTGTCATCCGCGAAGAGCTGGCTGTCGCATCCGGGCGTGGACCGGCGCTCGGCGCTGTTGCCCTGGCAGGCGCCGCCGGAGGTGCAGCGCGTGTCGCCGCTGGATGCGTCCGCGCGCTACCTGCGCCACCTGAAGGAGGCGTGGGACCAGACCTTCGCCCGCGCGCAGGAGGAGTCCGACAACGCGCTGTCGAAGCAGGAGGTCATCGTCACCGTCCCGGCATCCTTCGACGCGGCGGCGCGCGACCTGACGCTGGAGGCCGCGAAGGCGGCGGGCCTCGAGCACATCACCCTGCTCGAGGAGCCCCAGGCCGCGCTGTACGCGTGGCTGGAGGCGATGGGGGAGAACTTCCGCAGGCAGGTGCAGCCCGGGGAAGTCATCCTCGTGGTGGACGTGGGCGGCGGCACTTCCGACTTCTCCGTCATCACCGTGAAGGACCGCGAGGGCGACCTGGAGCTGCTGCGCGTGGCGGTGGGCGACCACATCCTCCTGGGCGGCGACAACATGGACCTTGCCCTGGCGCACACGCTCAACCAGCGGATGGCGGCGGACGGGCGCAAGCTGGACGCGTGGCAGTTCAACGGCCTCACCTACGGGTGCCGGCAGGCGAAGGAGACGCTGTACGCGGACGCTTCCGTGGACAAGGTGCCCATCGCGATTCCGGGCCGGGGCTCGTCGCTCATCGGCGGCACGCTGCGCACGGAGCTGACGCGCGAGGAGCTGGACCGCGTCCTCACGGACGGCTTCTTCCCGGTGACGGAGGTGGCGGACCTTCCGCGCACCGCGCGCCGCACGGGCCTGGCGCAGATGGCGCTGCCGTACGCGCAGGATCCGGCGGTGACGAAGCACCTGGCGGCCTTCCTCACCCGGCAGGCGCAGGCGCTGGCGGCCAGCTCGGACTCTCCGGTGGACGTGGCGGGCAAGGGCTTCCTGCACCCCACCGCGGTGCTCTTCAACGGCGGCGTCTTCAAGGCCGGACCGCTGAAGGACCGCGTGATGGAGGTCCTCAACCAGTGGCTCGCCGCGGAAGGGGCGCCCCCGGCGAAGGAGCTGGAGGGAGCGGACCTGGACCTCGCGGTGGCCCGCGGCGCGGCGTACTACGGCTGGGTGCGTCAGGGGCACGGCCTGCGCATCCGCGGCGGCACGGCGCGCGCCTACTACGTGGGCGTGGAGACGGCGATGCCGGCGGTGCCGGGCATGGAGCCGCCGGTGAAGGCGCTGTGCGTGGCGCCCTTCGGGATGGAGGAAGGGACGCAGGCGGACGTGCCTCCGCAGGAGTTCGGACTCGTCACCGGCGAGCCCACCAGCTTCCGCTTCTTCGCGTCGTCCGTGCGGCGCGATGACCGCGTGGGCGAGATGGTGGAGGACGTGGAGTCGGAGCTGGCGTCCGGGGGGCTGGAGGAGGTGGCGCCCCTCGAGACGTCGCTGCCCGGACAGCCCACGCCCTTTGGCGACCTGACGCCGGTGAACCTCCAGGCGGCGGTGACGGAGGTGGGCACGCTGGAGCTGCGGTGCCTGGAGAAGAACGGATCCGGGCGCTGGAAGCTGGAGCTCAACGTGCGCATGAAGGAGTAGAAGGGGCCCCGCACACCGGAGGCGTATGCGAATCGTCGGCATCGACCTGGGCACCACCCATTGCGCGGTGGCATCCGTGGATCCAGGCAAAGGCTCGGGGGCGCCCGTCGAGGACTTCCCCCTGCCCCAGCTCGTCCGCCAGGGCGAGGTGGCCCCCCGCGCCCTCCTGCCGTCCACCGTCTACGTCCCCGCCGGCCACGAGCTGGCCCCGGAAATGCTGCGCCTGCCCTGGGGTGACGACGGCGGCCCATATGTCGTGGGCGAGCTGGCCCGCTGGCAGGGTGCGCGCGTGCCCGGCCGGCTCGTGTCGTCCGCGAAGAGCTGGCTGTGCCACCCGGGCGTGGACCGCTCCGCGCCCATCCTTCCGTGGGGCGCGCCCGCGGACGTGCAGAAGCTGTCCCCGGTGGACGCGTCCGCCCTGCTGCTCACGCACATGGCCCGGGCGTGGGACTTCGCGCACCCGGACGAGCCCCTGGCGAAGCAGGAGGTGGTCATCACCGTCCCCGCTTCGTTCGACGAGGCGGCGCGCGCCCTCACGGTGAGCGCGGCGCGCAAGGCGGGGCTGGAGAAGTTCACGCTGCTGGAGGAGCCGCAGGCGGCCTTCTACGACTACACCGCGCGCCACCGTTCGGACCTGGAGCAGACGCTGTCCCAGGTGCGGCTGGTGCTGGTGGTGGACGTGGGCGGCGGCACCACGGACTTCACGCTGGTGCACGCGGGCGTGTCGCCGGAAGGGCCCATGCTGCGGCGGCTGGCGGTGGGCGACCACCTGATGCTGGGCGGCGACAACATGGACGCGGCGCTCGCCCGGCGCATGGAGGAGAAGCTCACCCAGAACGGCCGGCGCCTGTCCGCGACGCAGTGGACGCAGGCCATCCAGGCCGCGCGCACCGCGAAGGAGGAGCTGCTGGGGCGCACCCCGCCGGAGAAGTACGGCGTGTCGCTCATCGGCGAGGGCAGCCGGCTGCTGGGCGGCACGCTGTCCACGGAGCTGGGCCGCGACGAGGCGCACGCGCTGGTGCTGGACGGCTTCTTCCCCATGTCCTCACCTGTGGACCGGCCCCGGCGCGCGGCGCGCATGGCGCTCCAGGAGCTGGGCCTGCCGTACGTGCAGGACCCGGCCGTCACTCGGCACCTGGCGGCCTTCCTCGCGCAGCACGCGGCGGCGGGCTTCGCGGCGCTGGGCGAGACGCCGTCGCACGAAGGCGCCCTGCCCCGCCCGGACGCCATCCTGCTCAACGGCGGAGTCTTCAATTCGCCGCAGATTTCGGCGCGGCTGGTGGACGCGCTGTCCGCGTGGTGGCCGCAGGCGCCGCGCATCCCGCTGCTCAAGCACGAGTCGCTGGAGCTCGCGGTGGCGCGGGGCGCGGCGTACTACGGGCTGGTGCGGCGCGGTCACGGCCTGCGCATCGGCGGTGGCGCGGCGCGCGCGTACTACGTGGGTCTGCAGCGCGGCCCGGACAGCGCGGAGCAGCCCACGCTGTGCCTGATTCCTCGCGGCTTCGAGGAGGGCCAGAAGGTGGACCTGGGCGAGCGCCCCTTCACGCTCACCCTGGGCCGTCCGGTGCAGTTCGCGCTCTACAGCACGACAAGCGACCGCATCGACAAGCCGGGGGACCTGGTGCCGCTGGCGGAGGACCTGAAGCCGCTGCCGCCCATCCACACGCTGCTCAAGGGCGCGTCCGGCAAGGTCAGCGACGTGCCGGTGCACCTGCAGGCCGCGCTCACGGAGATTGGCACGCTGGAGCTGTTCTGCGTGTCGGACGTCGCGGACGAGCGCTGGCGCCTGGAGTTCGAGCTGCGCGGCACCGGCGGCTCACACGAGCTGACCGTCACCGAGTCCATGCCCGCGCGCTTCGCCGAGGCGAAGGACAACGTGGAGCGCGTCTACGGCAACAAGCCGCTGCCCCTGGGCCCCAAGGACGTGAAGCAGCTGTCGCGCACGCTGGAGAAGGTGCTGGGCCCTCGCGAGACGTGGCGCGTGCCCGTGCTGCGCGAGCTGTGGAGCACGCTCTACGCGGGCGCGAGCAAGCGCCGCCGCACGGATGACCACGAGCGCGTCTTCTACAGCCTCACCGGCTTCAGCCTGCGCCCCGGCTTCGGCTACCCGCTGGACAGCTGGCGCGCGGAGCAGACCTTCACCCTCTTCGACGCGCTGGTGCAGCACCACACGGACAAGTCGGTGTGGACGGAGTTCTGGGTGATGTGGCGCCGCATCGCCGGAGGCCTCTCCGAAGCGCAGCAGCAGAAGCTGTACGGCTACCTCCAGCCGCACCTGGCCCGGCGCGTGCCGCCGGACGCGCCCACGCAAGGCGGCAAGGTGAAGGGCATCCAACCGGAAGGGTTGGACGAGATGATCCGCACCGCCGCCTCGCTGGAGCACCTGTCGCCGGGCGACAAGGCGGAGGTGGGCCGGTGGATCGCCGCGCGGCTGAAGGCCGAGTCCCGCTCCGGCGGCCCGTGGGCGTGGGCCCTGGGCCGGCTGGGCGCGCGCGTGCCGCTGTACGGCAGCAGCCACAAGGTCGTGGACGTGGAGACGGCGGAGGCGTGGCTGGAGCTGCTCCTGTCCCTGGATCTGCGCAAGGTGGATGGCGCGCCCTTCGCCGCCGCCCAGCTCGCGCGCCTCACCGGCGACCGCACGCGCGATCTGGATCCGGAGCTGCGCGAGCGCACGGCCCAGGCGCTGGTGGCCGCGAAGGCCTCCGACACCTGGGTGCGGATGGTGCGCGAGGTGGTGGCCCTGGAGGCGGCGGACGAAGCCCGGGCGCTCGGCGATACGCTGCCGGCGGGCCTGCGGCTGTCCTGAAGCAGGAGGCGGGCCGGCCGGGCGGATCATCGCCCGGCGGGAAGAGACCCGCCTGGGTGCTCGAAGCGAGCGGAGGCTCCGGGCGGATCCGTCACATGCGGGGCGCGAACAGTGCGCGCCCCAGCAGGGCGGATCATCCCGGGCGGTGAATCAGACCAGGGTGGTGGGCGTCGCGTCGGCCGCCGGGGCGTCGACGAGCGTCGGAGCCACGGGCGCGGCGTCGAGCGGCACGGCGGCGACGACCTGGAGCACGGGCTCCGCGGCGGCGACGGCGGGCACCTGGACGGTGGCGGCCTGGGACTCGTCCTTCTTCGGCTTCTTCGTGCCCGCGCCCGAGCGGCAGCCCCGGCACCACGGCTGGTTGCGGATGGCGCCGTCCGCCATCTTCCGCAGCCCGAACTGCGCCAGCGGCTTGAGCGTCTTGCACTTCAGACACATCAGCGAGATCAACACCTCGTGGCCGTCGGCGTCGTAGACGGAGGACTTGCGCCGCTTGCGCGGCTGGCCCGGCTCGCGTGCCTCTTTCTTCTCGGGCACGGCGGGGACCATCATCGGGGTCACTTTGTAGAGCATCTCTTCTGTCCCTCCCACGCACGGGCCCCACCTTGCTCGCGCTGGCTCGGGGCCGCGCCTGCAAGGGAACTCGCGTGCCCTAGAGTAGGGAGGTTTCCCTCCGTTGGAAACTGATCCCAGGCCGAAAATTCGGCCCTGGGCGCCATGTGCTGATCTTCCGCTGGGTTGCGCCGCGATCCAGCCCCAGCGGATCAGCACGGAGGGAAAAATTCCAACGTCGGCCGCGCTTTTTCAGGGCTTCGCGTCCGCGCAGGGCCCCGCCGCCTTCACCAGGTGCACGCGTCCGAGCGCCGGGGGCTTCAGCGCGTTGCCGTGGGCGCGGCCGTACGCGGTGAGCACCTCGCGCAGGTCCTGCGCCTGCAACAGGTGGATACGCTCCTGTGGCAGCGTGGACGTCAGGGGCCCCACCCCGTCACCGCCGCGCAGCAGGAAGTCCGGCACCGCGACCCGGTAGGTCGCCTTCGCCTTCAGCGGCTTGCCTCCTGGCAGCGTCACGCCCTGGAAGCGCTCCGGGCCCGGGCACGCGCGCAGCGTCACCTCCAGCCCGGACACCGCGAAGACGCCCTTGCGGCCGCCGTAGGCCAGCGACAGGAAGCGGCGCAGCTCGTCCGCGCTCAGGTCCAGCACCGCGAGCGTGTTGTCGAAGGGCAGGATTTCGTAGAGCTTCCCGAAGGTGAGCGGCCCCTGTGGCAGGTCCGCCCGGATGCCGCCCGCGTTCATCACCGCCGCGTCGGAGCGGGCCGCCTCCCGCATCGAGTCCGCGATGAGGTTGCCCAGCGCGCTCTCGCCCTCGTACACCAGGGGCATGCGGGCCCGGGTCTCCACGCCCACCGGGCGGCGCTGCTCCTCCTCCACGCGCGCCTCCGCGGGGTCCACCAGCGCCTCCACGCGGGCGTCCGGCGTCACCGGCTGGCCCAGGAACGTGGCCGGCACCAGCCGCACGTCCTTCGCGTCCCGCAGCACCAGCGGATCACAGGACTTCAGCGTGGCGTCCACGGCGCCGCACACCGGGATGGCGGCGTTGATGCGCGTGCGCTCGGGCAGCACGCGGTGGGTCACCGGATCCACGAAGAGGTCCACCACGCCGAACGAGCGCGCGAGCCCCGTCGTCTCGATGACCGGCACGTCGCCGAAGAAGTGCCCCATGACCTGGTGCGTGTGGCCCGCCACCACCGCGTCCACCGCGCCCTTCGGCAGCGCCTCCAGCACCGCGTAGATTTCGCCGTCGTCGCGCTCGCACCCGGACGTGTCGCGCGGGTTCGACACGTCCGTGCACTTGCCGCCCGCGTGCGCGATGGCGACCACCACCTCCGCGCCCTGCTCGCGCAGCGACTTCGCGGCCTGCTTCGCGGAGTCGGCCAGGGACTCGAACCGCAGGCCCGCGACGTTCGCGGGGTTGGTCGTCTGCGGTGTCGACAGCGTGGACAGGCCCAGCAGGCCCACCTTCACGCCCTTCACGGTGACGACCGTGGTGCCGTCGTTGCCCAGCCATGCAAGGGGGCGTCCGTCCTTCTCGCGTACGTTGGAGGACAGGAAGGGGAACCGGGCCTGCGCCACGCGGGCCTTGAGCGCCCCCAACGGGTCCTCGTCCGGACGCGTGGCCACGGGCCCGGGGCCCACCGGCCCGTAGTCGAACTCGTGGTTGCCGATGGCGACCGCCGTGTAGCCCAGCAGGTTGTACACGTCGACGACGATGGCGCCCTCGCCCAGGTTGGACGCCAGCGTTCCCTGGAACAGGTCGCCGCCGTCCACCAGCAGCACGCCGCCCGGGTTGTCCTCACGCAGCCGCGCCACGTAGGACGCGAACAGCGCCGCGCCCCCCTGCTCCACCTTCTGCCCGTCCGGCAGCGTGGCGCGGTGGGGCATCACCCAACCGTGGAAGTCGTTGGTGCCCACCACCGTGAGCCGCACAGGCTCGGCCGGGGCGGGCGCGGGGGGCGGGGTGTTGGCGGGAGCGGGCGTCGGGCCGCCCTTGCAGGCGGAGGCGAGCACCGCGAGCGCGAGGACGGAGGAACGGAAGGAGCGCATGGGGCGCGCACTTCATCCCGCCCCCCTGTCGCTTTCAACCCGCTTCGAGCGTCAGCTCCGGCGCCGGCGGCCCAGGAGCGACATGGCCAGCAGCCCCAGCGTCGCGATGGCCGGCACCGACGTGCTGGTGCACCCACAGCCGCTGTCGTCGTCGGTCCCGCCGCCACCGCCATTGGGGTTGCCGTCGCCCGGATTGACGATGACGCCGCCACCGCCGTCAGTGCCGGTGCCGCCGTCCACACCGCCGTCCGCTGGCGGCTGCTGCGCGATGATGAGCGGCGGCGAGAACGCCCGCGCCACGTTGCCCCACGAGGTGAGCTTGAGGTTGTCGGTCAACGTGCTGCTGCTGACGCCGTCATGCGCGACGAAGAGCCCCTCCGGGAAGGCCGTGCCCAGCGCACCGGACCAGGCCACCAGCCCGCGCGACTGCTCCACCGCGTCCGTGCCGCCGTCCGGCCCCAGCTGGAACGCACCCACCCGGCCCAGCGTGCGCCGGTCGAAGACGACGAAGGTGTTCGCGCTCGGATCCGTCGCCACGAGGTAGCCGTCCACTCCGGACGCCTCGTACAGCGCGATGCGCCCCACGGACGTCAGGCCGCCGTCCCCCAGGCCCACCACCTGCGTGCCCAGGATGCCGGCGTCCGCGTCCGCGCCATAGCGGTAGAGCCCCTGCCCCTGCTGCGCCACGTAGAGCGCGCGGTACGCCGGGTCCACCACCAGCCCCATCACCCCACCCGCCGGGATGTCCCTCACCGGGGTCGCCGTGACGCCGCCGTCGGTGGGCGTCAGCTCGAACTGCCGCAGGCCGCCGGCCGCGAGTCCCCCGAAGGCCTGGATGGTCCCATCCGCCCCTCGGGCCAGCCGCACCGTCCCGTAGCTGACGCCCACGTCCAGCGGGGCCGTCGTGGGTGACAGGCGGGTGAGCCCGCCACCATCCGCCGTGGCATCCATCACGTAGGGAACGAGCCCCGACAGCGTGGGGTTGGCGCTGAGCACCAGCGCCGCGTTCGTACCGCCCGCCAGCGGGAAGCCGCCCAGCACGTCCACGCTCACGGACGTGCCCTCGGTGTTGCCCTGCACCTCCCCGCCGTCCAGGGCGTAGGTGAACAGGCCGTTGTTCTGGTCCGCCGTGATGAGTCGGCTCGCGGCCGGGTCGGCCGGGTTCACCCACAGGGCCACGTCGTTCACGGTGCCGCCCCCGGAGCGCGCTCCGGGCTGGGTCTGCACGGTGTAGGGCACCGCCACGGGAGCCGTCTGGGCCCCCGCCGCCGTGCTCATGAGCACGACCGTCAATGCAGGGAGGGAGAGGTTGCGCATGGGCGGCTCCTGGGCAGGTCGCTCCCTACCTAGGCATAGGCACGTCACTCTTCAAGTTCCCTGAAACCCTGGAACGGTTGGCAGGAGGCGAAAGCCTCGGGTACAACGAACAGCGTCTCCCAGCGAACAGACAAGGGCCATGGCCAAGCGCGCACTCATTACTGGCATCACGGGGCAGGACGGCAGCTATCTGGCGGAGCTGCTCCTCAAGAAGGGCTACGAGGTGCACGGCATGGTGCGCCGCTCTTCCGAGGAGAAGTTCGAGCGCATCGCGCACCTGCAGGGAAAGGTGACGCTGCACCAGGGCGACCTGCTGGATCAGTTCTCGCTCGCGGCGCTCTTGAACCTCACCCAGCCGGACGAGGTCTACAACCTGGCGGCACAGTCCTTCGTGCCCACCAGCTGGAACCAGCCGGTGCTCACCGGTGAGTTCACCGCGCTGGGCGTGACGAAGATGCTGGAGGCCATCCGCCACACCCGCCCGCAGGTGCGCTTCTACCAAGCGTCCTCCAGCGAGATGTTCGGCAAGGTCCTGGAAGTCCCGCAGTCGGAGGACACGCCCTTCTACCCGCGCAGCCCGTACGGCGTGGCGAAGGCGTACGGCCACCACATCACCGTGAACTACCGCGAGTCCTTCAAGCTCTTCGCGGTGAGCGGCATCCTCTTCAACCACGAGTCGCCCCGCCGTGGCCTGGAGTTCGTCACGCGCAAGGTCACGTACAACGTGGCGCGCATCAAGATGGGCCTCCAGGACACGCTGCCCATGGGCAACCTGGACGCCAAGCGCGACTGGGGCTTCGCGGGCGACTACGTGGACGCCATGTGGCGCATGCTCCAGCAGGAGACGCCGGAGGACTTCGTCGTCGCCACCAACGAGACGCACACCGTGCGGGAGCTGGTGGAGATCGCCTTCTCGCGCGTGGGCCTGGACTACCAGAAGCACGTGAAGATCGACCCCGCGTTCGTGCGCCCCGCGGAGGTGGACCTGCTCATCGGCAAGTACGACAAGGCCAAGGAGAAGCTCGGCTGGGAGCCCACGGTGCGCTTCAAGCAGCTCGTGGAGATGATGGTCGACGCGGACCTGGAGCGAGTGAAGGCAGGACAGCGGTAAGATGCGCGTCCTCGTCACGGGAGCGGATGGATTCGTCGGCCGTCATGCGTGCGCTGCCCTTCGGGCGGCCGGCGATGAAGTGGTGGAGGTGCACGGGCCTCGCGGCGAGGGCATCAGCAGCACCGCGTTGCACTTCGACATCGCCGATGAGGCGAAGGTCAAGGCGGCGGTCTCCGAGGTGAAGCCGGACGCGGTGCTGCACCTGGCCGGCTTCAGCTCGGTGGCCAAGAGCCACCAGAACCCCGCGCGCGTCTTCGCGGTGAACACCATGGGCGTGGTGCACCTGCTCACCGCCCTGCGTGAGAGCGCCCCCAAGGCGCGCGTGCTGCTGGTGGGCTCCGGTGAGGTGTACGGCCCGGTCGCGGAAGGAACGCGCGCCGAGGAGTCCCACCGGCACGTGCCGCTCAGCCCCTACGCGGCGTCGAAGTCCTCGGGGGAGCTGGCCGGCGAGCAGTTCTTCCGCAGCTACGGCATGGAGGTCATCCTCGCCCGGCCCTTCAACCACCTGGGCGCGGGGCAGGACCCCACCTTCGTGGTGCCGTCGTTCGCGGCGCAGATCCGCGCCATCGCGCTGGGCACGGTGGACCCCATCCTGCGCACGGGCAACCTGGACGCCATCCGGGACTTCTCCCACGTGAAGGACGTGGTGGACGCGTACCGGCTGCTGCTGCTCAAGGGCGAGGCCGGCCAGGCCTACAACGTGGGCAGCGGCGAGGGCCGCACCATCCGGAGCCTGCTGGAGGAGATGCTCCAGCTGTCCGGCGTGCAGGCGAGCATCGAGCTGGACCCGGCGCGGCTGCGCCCCTCGGACATCCCCAGCCTCGTGGCGGACCCGGGCAAGCTGCGCGCGCTGGGCTGGGCCCCGAAGCTCACCGTCGCGGATGCGCTGCGTGACGTGCTGGGCCCCCGGGTGGGCTCGCACTGACGTACTGCTGGCGCGCCTTACGAAGGGCGCGCCAGCGACTGCCACGCCTCCAGGCGCCGGTCCAACGCGGTGAGGGCCCACAGGTCCGCCGCGTTGCCCGGCTTCACGGCGGCCAGGTCCCGCTGGAGGTACTCGCGGGCCTTCACCTCGCCCCACTCCGACAGGATGCGCAGGGCCATCAGCGACGGCTTGCGCGCGACGAGCCGCAGGAGCACGTCCTGCACGCGGGGGCTCCTCTCCGCATCCGCCAGCCGCTGCACGGCCTCGTGACGGCCCTCCGGCGTGGAGTCCTCCGCCTCCAGGGGCGCGGCCAGCTCCTCGAAGCGCGCCTCGTCCAACAGCGCCGCGGGACGCCGGCTCTCCCAGTGCTCCACCGTCACGGTGGTGCGGCCCCGGGCCACGCACTCGCGGCGGATGCCGTCGTTCTTGAGCACGTCCAGCACCCGCTCCGGCGAGGGCGTGCCGCCCTCCACCGTGCGCAGCGCGCGCTGGGACAGCATGGGGGACTGGCCCAAGAGGTGCGTGCGCAGCACCGTGGCCTCCACCGTCTTCTCGTTGCCGGGCGGCACCCGGTCCCACTTGAGGAACACCTCCGCGATGCCGCGCTCGCGCACGTACCAGCGGTACTCCAGCCACACCGCGCCACCCCGCTCCGCGAAGCGGGGGTCCGAGGGCTCATGGAGGCGAGGCGCACCCTCCCGCGTACCAGTGAAACAGCGGTCCAACAGCTTCTGGGCTTCTTGAAGTCGCATGGGGAGCGGACGGCCATTGTAGGGCCCCCCGTCAGGTTCCTCCATCGCCGCACGTTCGTGTCATTATTACACGAAGATTTCGAGGAGGCCTGGGATGGGTACGACGACGACGGCGCGGTTCACGTTCTTCTGGAAGGAAGATTCCTTCTTCTCGCAGTGGCACCCGTCCGTCTTCACGGTGGACGGCGTGCGCTACACCTGCGCGGAGCAGTACATGATGGCGGGCAAGGCGCGCCTGTTCGGTGACACGCGCGTGCTGGAGCAGATGCTGCGCGCCGCCACGCCCAAGCAGCACAAGGCGCTGGGCCGCAAGGTGACCCCGTTCGACGCGGCCCTCTGGGAGCGTGAGCGTGAGCGCATCGTCTACGAGGGCAACCACGCGAAGTTCACCCAGCATCCGCACCTCCTGGAGGCGCTGCTCGCCACGGCGGGCACGGAGCTGGTGGAGGCCAGTCCCCTGGACCGCATCTGGGGCGTGGGGCTCTCCGCGGAGGACCCGCGCATCCAGGACCCGTCCACGTGGCGGGGGCTGAACCTGCTGGGCAAGGTGCTGACGCGCCTGCGCGAGGACCTCCTCGCGCAGGGCCATGCACCTGTCAGAACTTGAAGTTGGCGGACTGGTCCGGCACGCCGTTGAAGTCCAGGTGGAGCGTGGCGTGGTCGCCATGGCCCTTCTCGCTCCACTCCTGCTTCAGCGTGGACAAGTCAAAGGCCAGTTCCTTGTAGACCATCGCCTTGCACCGGTCGTTGTTCGCGTCGTGGAGCAGCGTGAGCTCCGCGCGCGGCTCGCCCGCCGCCGTCTTGGTGAAGCGCCCGTCCCACGCGAGGCCGTAGCGGTGCTCCTTGCAGCCGCCGCCGTGGCGGACGTTGAGCGTGAGCACGTTGCCCTTCACGCTCTGCGATTCAATGCCGAGCGGGTCGCGGGGCGCGGGCGTCTCCGTGATCTCCAGGGGCATGACGATGGCCGCCTCCTGGTTCTCCGCCTCCGCCGCGGGCGACTCGGCCTTCTTCTCCGGGGGCGTCACGGGGGTGGGCGGCGCCTCCTCCTGCTGGGCGGTGGGGGCCGGCTCCTGGGCCTCGTCCTTGCGCGCCGCGTTCGACCCCGCGCACCCGAGCAGCATTCCGCAGACGATTCCACTCCACACGAGCAGTCGCATGTTCCTCCAGGAGGCCCTTCACGGGCCGGTTGACCACGGGCGCCTACCGGTGGCGCAGCGCCGCATCGTAAGCGGCCCGCATCCCTTCCGCGGTGCGGGCCCAGGTGAACTTCGCGGCCTGACGCTGGCCCGCCTCCGACAGCGCGCGGCGCTCCTCCGGCGAACGCAGCACCCGGTCGATGACCGCCGCCAGGCCTTCCGCGTCGTCTGGATCCACCGCGGGCGCGGCGTCGCCGCACACCTCCGGCAGCGAGCCCGCCGTGGACACCACCGTGGGCGTGCCCAGGCGCATGGCCTCCAGGGGCGGCAGGCCGAAGCCCTCGTAGCGCGACGGGAAGACGAACAGCGCCGCGCGGCGCATCAGCGCGTAGAAGATGGCGGGGGACTGGTAGCCCAGGGGCCGCACGTCCAGGCCCTCCGAGCGCATCCGCTCGATTCGCGTCTCCACCTTGCCGGAGCCGTACCAGGCCTGCCCCGCGAGCACGAGCGTGAAGGGCCGGCCGCGCGCGTGCAGCCGCTCCTGCGCTTCCAGCACCAGCTCCACGTTCTTGCGCACGTCGAGCGAGCCCGCGTACAGCACGTAGTCCTTCGGCAGGTTGAGCGCGTGGAGGAACTCCTCGTCCGCCTCGTTCAGAGGGGACGCGTTCACGTGGTCCACGCCGTTGTGCACCACCACGGTGCGCGGCTCCACCTGGGGGAAGCGGCGCAGCAGGTCCTGGCGCGTGCTCTCGCTGATGCACACCAGCCGGTCCGCGAGCATCAGGCTGCGCGCGAGCCACAGCCGGAACTGCCAGCGGTACGGCGCGGAGACGGTGTGCGGAAAATCCAACGGCACCAGGTCGTGCACGGTGAGCACGTACGCGGTGCCCGGCGTGCGCCGCAGCGGCAGGTTGAAGTTGCTGAGCGCGTGGTAGACGGGCGGCGGTGACGCCTTGAGCAGCCGGGGCAGCGTCGCCAGCGTCCACGACGTTCGCTTCTGGACGCCGCGCGGATGTTCGCCGGACTTGCGCGCGCCCATCCGGTCCAGCCGGACGCCCTGGGCTTCGAGCGCCTCCGCGAGGCAACGGGTGTACAGGCCGATGCCAGTGGTGGGCTCGTCCCACAGGGTGGCGTCGAAGGCGATGGGTCCGGGGGTCGACACGGGCCGCCTCATACCATGCCCGTGTGGTACACACGGCCCTCCATGGCGGTCCATCAGTTGATCCCAAGCTTCGGCCCCGGCGACGCCTCCGGTCAGGCCGCGCTGCACCTGCAACTCCTGCTGCGCCGCATGGGGCACGTGGGAGACATCTACGCGGAAGAGGTCGCCGGAGGGCTGCAGGGCCTGGCCCGCCACGTCTTCACGCTGAAGCCGAAGCCAGACGACCTGGTGCTGTACCACCACGGCATCGCGTCCCCGCTGAGCGGGCGGCTGATGCACATGGACTGCAAGCGCGGCGTGGTGTTCCACAACATCAGCCCCGCGCGCTTCTACCAGGACACGCCGCTGGAGCACGCGCTGGTGGCGGGCCGCGCGCAGGTGGCCGCGATGGCGCCCTTCCTGGACGTGTCCATCGGGGACTCGGACTACAACAGCGCGGAGCTGCGCGTCGCGGGCCACCGCAATGTACACACCGTGCAGCTCTTCATCGAGCAGGAGCGCTTCGCCGCGTCCGTGGCGGATGCGGCGAAGCTCGCGGAGCTGGCCGGGCCCGGCCCCACCCTGGTGTCGGTGAGCCGGGTGATGCCGCACAAGCGCTTCGAGGACCTGCTCGCGCTGCACCGGGAGCTCTTGCGCATCCGGCCCCAGGCGCGCCTGCTGATTGTCGGCGGCTACGAGCCGGGCAGCCGCTACTTCAAGTCGCTCCAGCGCGAGATGAAGGACTTGAGCGGAGTGCACTTCCTGGGGCGCCTGTCGCATCCGGAGCTGGTGGCCGTGTACCGCTCCGCGTCCGTGTTCGTCTCCATGAGCGAGCACGAGGGCTTCAGCGTTCCCATCATCGAGGCCATGGCCTCCGATGTGCCTGTGCTGGCGTACGCGGCGGCGGCGGTGCCGGAGACGCTGGGCGGCGCGGGCATCGCGTTCGACCAGAAGAGCTACGCGTTCCTCGCGGAGCTGGTGGTGGACCTGTGCGAGGACAAGGACCTGCGCAAGTCGGTGCTCGACGGCCAGGCGCGCCGGCTCCAGCACTTCTCCCCCACGGCCGCGCAGGTGTCGCTCACGCGAGCGCTGGAGGGTGTGGTGGCGCCGCCGCCCCGTCCGCGAAAGGCCCCGGCGAAGCGGCCGCGCGTGGCGCTGGTGGTGCAGCGCTTTGGCGAGGTGACGGGCGGAGCGGAGAGCCACGCCGCGCAGGTGGCGGAGCACCTGGCGCCGCACTGGGACGTCACGGTGGTGACGACCTGCGCGAAGAACCACCTGACGTGGGAGAACACCTTCCCGCCCGGCGAGGACCGCTTTGGCCGCACGAAGGTGCTGCGCTTCCCGGTGACGCGCACGCGCAACATCCACGCATTCAACGACATGTCGCGCCACGTGTTCGGGCACGGCAACGAGCGACTGCGTGAAGAGCAGTGGGTGGCCGAGCAGGGCCCGCTGAGCCCCGGGCTGATGGAGCACCTGGCCACCACGCAAGATGCGTACGACGGCTACCTGTTCTTCACGTACCTCTACGCGCCCACGGCGTGGGGGCTGCCGCTGGTGTCGGACCGCGCGCTGCTGGTGCCCACCGCGCATGACGAGCCGCCCATCCGCTTCGGCGTCTACGGCGACGTGTTCAACCGTCCCCGGGTGCTGATGTGCAACACGCCGGAGGAGGTCGAGATGCTCGGGCGCTTCCACCCGAACCATGCGCGGGCGCGCGTGGTGGGCGTGGGCGTGGACGCGCTGCCGGCGGTGCCCGACCGCTTCCGAGCGAAGTACGGCGTGCACGGCCGCTACCTGCTCTACGTGGGCCGGCTGGAGCCGGGCAAGGGCGTGCCGGACCTGCTGAAGTTCCACCGCCAGCTGCGGGAGCGCTACCAGGACGCTCCGGAGCTGGTGCTCGCGGGCGAAGCGCACATGGACGTGAGCGGCGAGGGCGTGCGGCACGTGGGGCGCATCTCCGAGCAGGACAAGCACGACGCGTTGGCGGGAGCGCTGGCGGTGGTGGTGCCGTCGAAGTTCGAGAGCCTGTCGCTCCTGACGCTGGAGGCGTTCGCGCAGGGGACGCCGGTGCTGGTGAACGGGCACTCGGAGGTGCTCGTGGGACAGGTGGAGCGCAGTGGCGCGGGCCGGGTGTACCGGGGGCTTGCGTCGTTCGTGGAAGGGCTGCGCGAGGTGGGCGAGGCCCGGGACGCGATGGGCAAGAGGGCCCGCATCTACGCGCAACGGCACACGTGGCCCCAGGTGGTCGCGGCGTACCGGGAAGAGATGGCGCGCATCGTGGAGGAGACACACCGATGAAGCTGCTCGGACGGGACATTCCCACGAGGGCCCTGGTGGCCCGCATCGAGGAGCGGCTGCGCGTACGCGGGCTGCCCACGTCGGAACCGGCGGAGGTGCCGGAGGACGGCGTGGAGCCGCGCGTGGATCCGCTGAGTTTCAACATGCACGCGCTGGAGGAGAACGCGGACACGACGCGGGCCCTGCCGCTGCACACGCACCGCGCCGGCATGGGGCAGGCGGTGCTGCTGGCCAAGTGGGCCTTCCGCAAGACGTGCCAGGTGTTGATCAACGAGACCCTGGGTCGGCAGCGCGTGTTCAACGGGCTGGTGCGCGACTCCTACGCCCAGCTCTCCGCGGAGGTCCTCCGGCTGCGCAAGGAAGTGGACACGCTGAGGGCCCAGGCCGCGAAGGCACAGCACCCGGAAGCCCCCAGACCGCCGAAGCCGCCGCCACCGGCCATCAGCCACGGCCGGCCCGCGCCCCGGCCTCCTCCCGCCGACGAAGGTGCAGGCCCCGCGTCCAGGGAGAGGCCGCTTCCGACTATCGACTACGGGCGTCCGACGAAGCCGCCGCATGGCGAGCAGGGCCATCCGCCGAAGCCTGCGCGCGAGGAGCACGGGCACCCGCCGAAGCCTTCCCCGGGGCTGCAAGGCCGTCCGTCCAAGCCCGCACCGGCCACTGGCTCCGCGCGTCCGGCGAAGCCCTCCCGGTCCAAGAACGCACGGGCCACGAAGCCCCCACGCGAGCAGGCGCCCCGGCCGGAAGGCACGACTCCCCCCGCCTCCCCTGCCCCGCGCGGCTCACGCCTGAAGCGCGGTGGACCGAAGAAGCATTAGCATCGCGGGCGGTGCGCTCTTGCACCGCGAGGGGGAACCGCCATGCGTTCAAGCATTCTCGTCCTGGGCCTGATGGCCTTCACCGGAGCGCTCCAAGCCGAAGCCGCGGACAAGCCCGTCGCGCTCATCTGGAAGGGCTCCAAGGACAAGGCCGAAGCCGAAGGCCAGGTGTACTCCTGGGGCAAATTCGAGAAGCTGTTCGAGAAGACCGGCCTCACCCTTCCGGAGGGCCACCCCAGGCTCGTCCAGAGCAAGACCGTCCCGGGCCTCAAACCCGGCTTCTGGGTCTGGCTCCTGGGCACCTGCCCGTCCGACGACGCGGGTCCCGTCCTCGAACACCTCAAGCTGCTCGCCCCGGGGACGTACTCCCGCGAGGTGAAGCTCCCCACGAAGAAGCTCGCCTGCCCCAAGGCGCCGGAGTCCCCGCTGCTGGCCCGGGACGAAGTCCTCAAGGTTCCCCCGGACGCGACGTTGCGCGTGTTCACCCAGGAGGAAACAGAGTCCCCCGACGAAGAGGGAAACGGCAACACCGTCTCCCGGACCCGGTTCCACTTCGTCCTCTTTAGCAAAGACGGCGAGGTCCTCGACACGGCGGACACCGAGGGAGACATGGACGTCAGCGGAAACGACTCATCAGGGCCCATCGCCTACCGCTGCACGAACACGCGACTCGAAACGTCGAAGAACAAGGGCAAGGTGGTCCTCACCCGCCAGTGCGGCGCCAGCGGCTTCGCTGAGTGTGGCTCCATGGTGTCCGCGGACGAGAGCGTCACCGTGACCGGGACCGACCTCGCCGTGTCCGCGAGCGCCATGGAGCGCACGAACATCGAGCACGCCGAATGCGAATGAGCGCGTCCGCTCAAGGGAAGCGGTACACGGTGACGTAGCCGTCCTGGTGCACCATCTCGCCGCCCAGTTCGTCCGTGATGAACTGGTGGCGGATGGGGTGGAAGTAGTGCGTCACGTACCACTTGAAGTGGTGCTCCTTCAGGTAGCGCCGCATCTCGTCGCGCTCCTCCGGCGTGACGGTGCCGAACGCGTTGCGCATCCCTTCCGCCGCGCGGATGAGCCGCGAGTTCACCAGCGCCGACTCCCGCACTGGCAACCGGGACAGCCGGGCGTAGGACACCGGCTTGCCGTGGAACATCTGCTCCCACTGCCCCTGCACGTTGTCCGTCAGCACCGCCGCGGGCATGGGCGCGTCGCGAATCTCATCGAACACCGGCGGCAACCGGGGAGTGGAGGGCACCACCATCTGGAGGCCCCGGTACTCCACGTTCGGAATCAGCGCCACCGCGAGCGCCACCGCCACGCCCAGCCGCGCATCCCGCCGGGACGCCCACGCGCCCGCGTGCGCCGCGGCGAACGCCACCAGCACCGACAGCGACAGGAGCGTGAGCAGGATGAAGCGCACCGGCATGCCCCCGCGCGAGAACAGCGGCACCACGTGCTTGAACACCACGTACGGCATCGGAATCTGGACCTTGAGCGGCACGTTGAACGCCGTCAGCGGCTCCGACAGCGCCAGGTAGACGGCCAACGCCAGCAGCAGCAGCACGTCCCGCCGCCACACCCGCTGCCGCCACGCGGGCACCAGCGCCACCGCGAGCGCCACGGCGAAGAGCAGCACCACCGGCGACACCCGGTCCTCCAGGCCGATGTTGAGCACCGTGCCCATGGACAGCACCGCGAAGCCCAACCCCAGCCCCAACCAACGGCGCCCCTCCGGCACGCCCCGCCACAGCGCGAAGACGGCCAAGAGCGGCGTCAACCAGCCCAGGAACGTGCCGGTCTCCTCCAGGTTGGTCGACATCTTCATGCGCATGACGTTCAGGGAGAACTCACGCGCCTTCGCGGGCAGATCCGCCATCCAGGCCGAGCGCGTGTCCGGAATGAAGAACGCGTACAGGTCCGTGAAGTAGTCGGAGTCGCCGTGATGGATCTGCAGCGGTGCGGGGAACGCATGCAGGAGCAGCGGCACCATGGGCGGCACGCACGCGAGCCCCGCCGCGATTCCCGCCACCGCCGCCCGGCGCACGAACGGATCCTTCCACGTGTCCAGGGACAGCAGCGGCCCCCGCTTCCACCGCTCCGCCACCACCCACAGGAGTGAGAAGAGCGCGATGTAGACGAGGTAGTAGTAGTCACACAACAACACGTACAACGCGCACAGCGACAGCCCCACCAGCCACTTGCGCTTGCCCTCGTCCAGCCAGCGGAAGAAGCAGAGCAGGTAGAGCGGCAGTCCCTCCAGCGCGGTGAGGTTCAGGTGCGCCGTCGCGTGGGTCAGGTGGTAGCGCGAGAAGTTGAACACGCACGCGCCTGCCAGCGCCGCCGCCGCCGCGAGCCACGGCCCATGGCCCGCGCGCTCCAGCAGGTAGCGCAGGAGCAGCCACGACGTGTAGCCCGTCAGCACGAACGAGCCGAACAGCACCACGTTGTACGCCGTCTCCACGGACATGAACGGCAGCAGCACCACGCCCCACAGCGTCTTGGCGGGCGCCAGCGTGTGCCAGTACAGCTCGGCGCCCAGGGGCCAGTGGAGGAAGGGCACGAAGAAGGGGTTCTGCGGCTGCACCCAGAGGGCCTGCCGCATCCACCACAGGTGCCACATGTTCATGTAGACGTCTTCGCGTCCGCCCATCACGTATCCCTTCATCTGGGACACGAGCGGCCAGGTGTGGAACGCCGACAGCGCGAAGAACGTGAGCAACACCAGCGGGTGCAGCACCCGCCGCATCAAGGGGGACATAGGCGCGAGGGAAGGCTCAGAGGGGCCGCTCGGCGGCCATCAGCATGTTGTCGCCCAGGTTGAACGGGATGGACCAGTTGGACGGCACACCTCGCCGCACCAACTCCAGCACCGGCGCCGAGGGCGTGAAGCTCGCGCCCACCTTCCGCAGCAGGTAGTCCGCGGAGATGATGTGCGTGTACGTCCGGACGTCCGTGACGCGGAAGCCCACTTCCTCCAGCATCATCGCCAGGGTGCGGCGGCCGAAATAGAAGAGGTGCATGTCCATCAGCCACGGCCACTGCCCGCCCATGAGGCGCGCCAGCAGACTGCCCGCGTCGATGGTGGACAGGTAGATGCGTCCGCCGGGGCGCACCAGCTTGAGCGCCGCCTTCAGCTCCTCGCGCGGATCCGCGAAGTGCTCCACCACGTCCCACAGCGTCACCACGTCGTACTGAAGGCCCTTCGCCGCCAGCTCCCGCAAGGGGAGTCCGTGCACCGTGAAGCCCAGGCTCCGAGCGTTGCCGGCCGCCCAGCGCGACAGCTCCAGCCCCTCCGGGCGGAAGCCCGCCTCGCGCGCCACATCCAGGAAGTAGCCGCAGTAGGCGCCCACATCCAACAGCGTGCGGTTCTGGGCCGGGCCCAGCTCGCGCAGCACGCGGCGGAAGGTGTGGTAGCGGTTGTCCTTCTCCGCGACGTAGAGCGGGTCCTCCACGTCCTGGTACGCCTGGAGCAGCGTGTCCGGGGACACGAGGGGCCACTGGAACATCATCCCGCAGTCCTCGCAGCCCCAGATGGGCGGGTGGCTCCGGTGGCCAAAGGACGTGCAGTTGTAGGCCGCCGCGCCCTGGGCCTGGGTGCCGCCGCGCGCCCGGTGACGCAGCCGCAGGCGCCCTCCCTTGCACAGGTAACAGGCATCCGGCACGGGGGCCAGGTGCGGTTCGGAGGCACGACGTGCGGCGTTGTCCATCATGGCGGCGCACCGTAGCCGTTGGGGCCCACCGCCTCAACACGTCGGGCGGAGCAAATCCGGCCCATGACGTCCATCGCACCCGCCAGCCTCCAGGCCCTAAGCTGCCTGCCTCCCCGAAGTCCCGTGACATGCGCGCCTTGAACGACCTCGCCTCCGACCCTGCCCCGGCGCTCCAGTTGGGCCTCCCGGGATTCATTTTCGAAGACCTGTACCGCCCCAGTGGCCTGCGCCGGCTGGCGGAGCGCTTCGACGCGCGACTCCAGGGCGACGCGCCCGACCTGTTCCAGACCTTCGACGCCTACCGTAAGTCCGGAGGCGCCAGCCTCTCCGGTCCGGCGGAGTCCGAGCTGCTCATCCAGGTGGCCCGCCACGTCTCGCGCTTCGTCGCCACGCTCTTCGGCATCACACCGGAGACCGAGCGACTGGCCAGCCACTTGCGCGGAGAGCTGCCCCTCTTCGACTTCAAGCGTGAGTTCATCACACGCCGCGTCTTCAAGAAGGGCGCGCAGGACCGTCCGACGCTCGCGGAGTTCCCGTCGCTGGACGCGCGCATGCGCCTGCTCATGCAGCTTGGCTTCCCGGACGCGCTCGCGCACGGCGACCAGGAGCGAGGCCTCGCGGAGTCCATCCTCACGCTGCTCGACCTGGAGCGGCTCTACTCCGGCAACCTGCCTCCCGCGCACCAGGAGCGCGCCCCCGCCCTGCGCGAGCGGTGGGCCGCCCTGCGCGCCAGGCTCACCGCCACGCCCGAGGGCGAGGACGCGTTCGGCTCCAGCCTGGTGACGAAGGGCGACGACGCGGCGGAGCTCCAGTCCGTGCGCGCGCTGCTGTCGCTGGCGGACCGGTGGACGTACGCCCGCGCGCTGCACCCGGAGACCAAGGCCCTCTTCCACACCTGGCCCACGCTGCGGCTGCCGAAGCCACTGGTGTTCGACCAACTGGTGCAGTTGCAGCGCCCGGACGCCCAGATGGAGGAGAAGACGGAGGGCCTGGAGCACCACCTGCGCCACCGCGACGGCTTCAAGCTCACCGACCGCCGGGGCACCCCGCGCGACGTGATGAACGAGGTGGACTACTGCGTCATCTGCCACGAGCGACAGAAGGACTCGTGCAGCAAGGGCTTCCCCGCGAAGGACCCGGTGGCGGAGGGGCACTCGTTCAAGAAGAACCCGCTGGGCATCCCGCTCACCGGCTGTCCGCTGGACGAGCGCATCTCCGAAGCACACGCGCTCAAGCGCGAGGGTGACTCCGTGGCCGCGCTGGCCATGGTGACGCTGGACAACCCCATGTGCGCGGGCACCGGCCACCGCATCTGCAACGACTGCATGAAGGCCTGCATCTTCCAGAAGCAGGAGCCGGTGAACATCCCGCTGGCGGAGACGGCCACGCTCACGGACGTGCTGGCCCTGCCATGGGGCTTCGAAATCCACGGCCTGCTCACGCGCTGGAACCCACTCAACATCCGCCGTCCGTACGCGCTGCCCTACGTGGGCCGCAACGTGATGGTGGTGGGCCTGGGCCCCGCCGGCTACACGCTGTCGCACTACCTGCTCAACGAAGGGTTCGCCGTCACCGGCGTGGACGGCCTCAAGATTGAACCGTTCCCCGACGAGCTGGTGGGGCGCACCGGCCACGAGCTCCAGCCCATCCACGACTGGAGCAAGCTGACGCGCGAACTGGACGAGCGCGTGCTGGAGGGCTTCGGCGGCGTCTCCGAGTACGGAATCACCGTGCGTTGGGACAAGAACTTCCTCACGCTCATCCATCTGACGCTCGCGCGCCGCGAAGGCATGCGCATCTACGGCGGCATCCGCTTCGGCGGCACGCTGACGGTGGAGGACGCGTGGGCGCTGGGCTTCGACCATGTGGCCATCGCCGCGGGCGCGGGCCGCCCCACCATCATCGGGATGAAGAACAACCTCATCCGGGGCATCCGCAAGGCGTCCGACTTCCTGATGGCGCTGCAGCTCACGGGTGCCTTCAAGCGCGACTCGCTGGCGAACCTCCAGGTACAGCTGCCCGCCATCGTCATCGGCGGAGGCCTCACCGGCATCGACACCGCCACGGAGCTGATGGCGTACTACCCGGTGCAGGTGGAGAAGACGCTGGAGCGCCACGAGAAGCTGGTGGCGGACCTGGGTGACGCCACCTTCCTCGCGCGCCTGGACGCCGAGGAGCGCGCCACCTACCAGACCTTCCTGGAGCACGGCCGCGCCGTCCGAGCCGAGCGACACAAGGCCCAGGCGGAAGGCCGCGCGCCGGACTTCATCCACCTGGTGCGCGCGTGGGGCGGCGTGAGCCTGGCGTACCGCCGGGGCCTCACGGAGTCCCCTGCCTACCGCCTCAACCACGAAGAGGTCTCCAAGGCGCTGGAGGAAGGCATCCGCTTCATCGAACGGATGAGTCCCACGGAGGCGCTGCAGGACGACTCGGGCGCGGTGCGCGCCATCCGCTTCGAGCGCATGGTGACAGTGGACGGCAAGCTCAAGGGAAGCGGCCAGTTCTTCGAGCTGCCCGCGAAGACGGTCTGCGTGGCCGCGGGCACATCCCCCAACGTCACCTACGAGAAGGAGTACCCGGGCACCTTCCAGCTCGACGAGGCGAAGGAGTACTTCCAGGGCCACGAGCTGGTGGAGGACGGCAGCGGCTTCAAGCTCCAGCCGGTGGAGGCCCAGGAGGATCCCGAGGCGAAGGTGGGCTTCTTCACGTCCTACCAACGCGACGGCCGCTTCGTGTCCTTCTACGGTGACAACCACCCGACCTACGCGGGCAACGTGGTGAAGGCCATGGCCAGCGCGAAGGATGGCCACCCGCAGGTGGCGCGCCTGTTCGCGAAGGAGGTCGCGGGCATGGACTTCAACGACACGGCCGCGCAGGACGCGCGCGAGTCGAAGCGCGCCGCCCACTTCGCGAAGCTGGACGAAGCCTTCCTCGCCACCGTCGTCGGAGTGAACCGGCTCACGCCGACCATCGTGGAGGTGGTGGTGAGGGCGCCCTTCGCCGCCAGCCACTTCTCCCCCGGCCAGTTCTACCGGCTCCAGAACTTCGAGCGGAACGCGCCGCTCGTGGACGGCGTGCGCCTCACCATGGAGGGCCTGGCCCTCACGGGCGCGTGGGTGGACAAGGAGAAGGGCCTGATGGGCACCATCGTGCTGGAGATGGGCTCCTCGTCCCGACTGTGCGCGGCGCTCAAGCCCGGCGAGCCCGTCGTGCTGATGGGCCCCACGGGCGCGCCCACGGAGATTGGCCACAACGAGACGGTGGTGCTGGTGGGCGGCGGTCTGGGCAACGCGGTGCTCTTCTCCATCGCGCGCTCGCTCAAGGCTGCGGGCTGCCGCGTGGTGTACTTCGCGGGCTACCGGCTGAAGGCGGACTCGTTCAAGCAGGATGAGATTGAAGCCGGCACCGACCAGGTCATCTGGTCCGTGGACTCAGGCGACCTGCTGGACGTACGCCGCGCACAGGACGCGGCCTTCCGGGGCAACGTGGTGCAGGCCATGGTGGCCTACGCCGAAGGGAAGCTGGGCGTGAAGCCCGTCATCCCCTTGAGCGAGGTGGACCGCATCATCGCCATCGGCTCGGACCGGATGATGCGCGCGGTGGCGGAGGCGCGGCACGGCGTGCTCCAGCCGTTCCTCAAGCCGGGGCACGAGGCCCTCGGGTCCATCAATTCCCCCATGCAGTGCATGATGAAGGAGATCTGCGCCCAGTGCCTCCAGCGGCACGTGGACCCCGTCACCGGCAAGGAGACGTGGGTCTTCTCCTGCTACAACCAGGACCAGCGGCTGGACCACGTGGACTTCGTCAACCTGAACCAGCGCCTGCGAGGCAACACGGTGCTGGAGAAGCAGGGCGACGCCTTCCTCGCGCAGCTCCTGAAGAAGGCGCCCCAGCTCAAGCGGGTGTAGCTACCGCCGTATGCCCGCGAAGGCCTTGAGCATGTCCTGGTAGTTCTTCGTCAGGTCGGCCTCGCGGGCCAGCACCACGTCCACGTTGGCGTCGCCGAACTCCCGGCGCGCCTCCGGGAGCTTCTGGAAGGTCTCCACCTGGAGCCGCATGGACTCCACCTGCGGCGCCAGCTCCTTCTGCTGTTCCTCCGGCATGCGGGCCTGGAGCGCCTCCAGCTTCTTGAGCTCCTCCTCGTACTGGAGCGTGCGCCCCATCTGCCGCTGGCTGATGACGGCGGTGACGACCTCCGCGATGCGGTTGACCTCGTCCGTGGACAGCCCCGCCGCCTGGCGCGCGTCAACCTCCGCCTGCGCCTTGCGCTCGATGAGCTTCAGGCCGCTCCTGGCCTTTTCCATCGCCTGGGGGGTGCCCGCGTCCAGGAGCGGCCCCATGTCCTGGAGGCTGCGCATCAGCGACCCGTACACCTCCAGCATCTTGCGCTGGTAGCCGACGTACGCCTCCAGCTTCTCCTTCGTCAGGGCGTAGGGGCCGGACGGCGCGTCATCTCCAGCCTCCCTGGCCTCCCCACCCTCCAGGCGGGCGACCGTGCCCCTGGCGTCACCCGCGCCCTCCGGCCCCCCCTCCGCCGCGTCCTTGCGACAGGCGGACAGGGCCAGGACGACGGCCAGACACCCCAACAACTTGCGCATGCCACCTCCCGTGAACGCCAGTGGGTGGCCAGTGTATGCTCGGGTTGGCCCCCCGCGAACGGCGGTTCCCGAACGCCCGCAATGCGCAGGCTGTTCCGGGCACTGAACATTCGACTCATTACCTTTGACCAACCGGGCCACGGTCATGTACGAACCGCGGTCTTGTCGCGACCGGTGGAGGGACTTTGAGGATTTTCCTGGTAAGGCACGGCGATGCGGACGCAGAGATCCCCGAGGGGCTCGGCGACGAGGCGCGCGCGCTGACCGCGAAGGCCCGTACGAATGTCGCCGCGCATTTCGCGTCGCTGTCTGAGCGCATGGGGCCCATCAGCCTCATCCTCACCAGCCCGCTGGTGCGTACGGTGCAGACGGCGCAGATCCTCTCCAACTCCGTGAAGCATGAAGGCCTCCTGCGCGTGCATCGCTGCCTGCTGCCGGACATGCCGGTGGGAGCGGTGGAGCCCGTGCTCAAGGAGTACTCCGACGAGAACCTCGTCCTGGTGGGCCACCAGCCCTCCATGGGCGCGCTCGCGGCGCACCTGCTGGGGATGCAGTCCTTCCCCAAGCCGGTGAACCCGGGCACGGTCATCGCCATGGAGTGGCCGGACACGCCCACCAGCACGGAAGACCAGGTGCCCGGCGAGAAGGGGGAGAACCCCCCGGCGCAGCACCTGAAGTTCCTGTTCTACTCCGCCCCCGGCCAGCAGGTCCTCGACGTCATCCAGTGACGTCCGGGAGCGCGCGGCCATGATGGACGAAGCCCGCTACCATTCCCTCGTGGCCGCCGCGTTCAAGCGCATCCTGGCGGCCGCGGACACCTTCGACCCGGACGTGCTGGAAGCCGAAGCCACCGGTGACAAGGTGACGCTCACGGCCGCGTCCGGCGAGAAGTGCATCATCAACACCCAGCGCGCCGTCTGGCAGATCTGGGTGGCCGGCCAGGGCCAGGGCATCCACTTCAGCCACGACGATGCCTCGCGCGCCTGGAAGGACGACAAGGGCAAGGGGCTGGAGCTGTTCGCCTTCGTCTCGGACGTGGTGCGGCACCTCACCGGCGAAGCGCTCGTCTATCCAGCCTGAGGCCGTCCTGAAGGCCCGGCTGGGTTCCTGCTGAAGCCCGGAAGGAGGCCCGTGGCGACTGGCCACGGGCTTCCAGGCGTGACGACTCAAACCGTCATCACTTCCTTCTCCTTCTTGGCGACCAGGTCGTCCACCGCCTTGATGCCGGCGTCGGTCGCCTTCTGGACCTCCTCGGTGCGGCGCTTGAGGTCGTCCTCGGTGATCTTCTTGTCCTTCAGCTGAGTCTTGAGGGCCTCGTTCGCGTCGCGGCGGATGTTCCGGATGGCGACCTTGTGCTCCTCGCCCTTCTCCTTCACCTGCTTCGCGATCTTCTTGCGGGTCTCCTCGGTGAGCGGAGGAAAGGGCAGGCGGATCATCTCGCCGTCGTTCATCGGGTTGACGTCGAGGTTCGCCTCACGGAGGGCCTTCTCGATGTCCTTCAGCACGCCCTTGTCCCAGGGCTTGATGACGATGAGGCGGGGCTCCGGCGCGCTGATGCTGGCAACGCCGTTGAGCGGCGTGGGCGTCCCGTACTGGTTCACCTTGATGCCGTCCAGGATGTTGGTGTTCGCCCGGCCGGTGCGCGCCTTGGCCAGTTCCCGCTTGAGGTCTTCCACCGACTTGTCGATACGGCCCTTCAGATCCGCCGTGTCAGCCATTGTGCGTCTCCTGTGAGAAGTGGGGGTGTTGTCAGTCCCGTCCGTGGCGTCCCTAAGCCCAGACGGTCTCGGCCGCGCCGACGATGGTGCCGAACTCGCCGTGGCCCGTGACGGCGCGCTGGATGTTCCCGCGCGTGCCCAGGTCGAACACGATGATGGGCAGCTTGTTGTCCATGCACAGCGAGATGGCCGTGGAGTCCATCACGTTGAGGTTCTGCTTGAGGACGTCCATGTACGTGAGCGACCGGTAGCGCTTCGCGGTCGGGTCCTTCTTCGGGTCCGCGTTGTAGACGCCGTCCACCTTGGTGGCCTTGAGGATGACCTGCGCGTTGATTTCCATCGCGCGCAGCGACGCGGCCGTGTCGGTGGTGAAGTAGGGGTTGCCCGTGCCCGCGGCGAAGATGACCACGCGGCCCTTCTCCAGGTGCCGCACGGCGCGCCGGCGGATGTAGGGCTCGGCGATCTGCTCCATCTTGATGGCGGACTGCACGCGCGTCTTCAGCCCCTGCTTCTCCAGCGAGTCCTGCAGCGCCATGGAGTTGATGCAGGTGGCGAGCATGCCCATGTAGTCCGCGCTCGCGCGGTCCATGCCCTCCGTGGCGCCAGCGACGCCGCGGAAGATGTTGCCGCCGCCAATCACGAGGGCGATTTCCAGGCCCGTTCTGGAGAGTTCCGCGACTTCCTCCGCGATGCGCGTGAGGGTGGGCGGGTGGATGCCGTACTTCCCCTCGCCCATCAGGGCTTCGCCCGACAGTTTGAGGAGGATGCGCTTGTAGGGAGAGGTGGATTCGGACATACGCGACCGCTTCTATCCCCCGCCCCGCGCCCAGGCAACGACGGAAGTCGTGACGCGCGCCGCACCGTCCAATGCCGGGCGGACGGACATGAAGAAAACGGGGCCTGGAATACCAAGGGCCGCGTTCCCGGCGCCCTTCCCCTGTGAGGAAGAGCCCCAGGCACGCGGCCCCAGGGAGCTGCGGTGCGGCGAAAGGCGCTTAGGCCTGGCCCAGCGTCTTGGCGACCTCGGCGGCCAGGTCATCCTTCTTCTTCTCGATGCCCTCACCCACCTCGTAGCGGACGAAGCGGCGCACGGAGACCTTCTCGCCAATCTTGGCGGCGCGCTCGTTGATCATCTCGCCGACCTTCTTCTTGTCGTCCTTCACCCAGAGCTGGTCCACCAGGCAGACGCCCTCGTAGTACTTCTCCATCTTGCCCACGAGGATCTTCTCCAGCATCGCCTCGGGCTTGCCCTGCTGCTTGAGCAGCTCGCGCTGGATCTCCTTCTCCTTGTCCATCGCGTCGGTGGGGACCTCCTCGCGGCGGACGAACTTGGGGCCGGCCGCGGCGATCTGCATGGCCACTTCCTTCGCCAGGTCCTGGAAGTCCGGGTTGCGAGCGACGAAGTCCGTCTCGCAGTTGACCTCCACGATGACGCCGATGCGGCCGCCGTGGATGTAGGAGGTCACGATGCCTTCGGCGGCGACGCGGCCGGCCTTGCCCTCGGCCTTGGAGATGCCCTTCTTGCGCAGCCACTCCGCAGCCTTCTCGAAGTCGCCACCGGACTCGGCCAGCGCCTTCTTGCAGTCCATCATGCCGGCGTTGGTGCGCTCGCGGAGGTCCTTCACCATCTGGGCGGTGATCTCAGCCATGTCGTATCTCTTTCTTCATCGGCTCCGAGCCTGGCGGCGTGCGCTGGGGGCGGAGGACTGGGGTTCTGGGTACTGACGCCAAGGACGTAGAAAATGGAGACGGCCGGACAGCGGGCCTTGAGAGGTGCCGCCCGGCCGAACTCCGGAGACCGCGTTGGGAAAGCGATGAGGCCGGGCGGTTACTCCGCCGCCGGCGTGCTCTCGCCGCCAGCCTCGGGCGCCTGCTCCGTGGTGGCCGCGGTGGCCTTCATCTCCACGACGGGGCCGCGGCGCTCACCGCCACGGTCACCGCCGCCACGGCGGTCGTCACGGTCGCGGCGGTCGCCACGGCGCGGGCCACGGCGGTCGTCACGGCGGTCATCACGGCCCTCGCGCTCCTCCTGCTCGTCGCGCTCGGCGGCGCCGGACGCACGGTAGCGAGCCGCACCCTCGAGGCACGCGTCGGCGATCTTGGACGTGAAGAGCTTGATGGAGCGGATGGCGTCGTCGTTGCCCGGGATGACGAAGTCGATGCCGTCCGGATCGCAGTTGGTGTCCACCAGACCAATCACCGGGATGCCCAGGCGGGTGGCCTCGTGGATGGCGATGTGCTCCTTCTTCGGGTCGATGACGAAGACGCAGCGGGGCAGCTTCGCCATGTCCTTCACGCCGCCCAGGTTCTTCTCCAGCTTCTCGCGCTCACGGTCGAGCTGGGCGACTTCCTTCTTGGGCAGGCGCTCGAAGGTGCCGTCCTCGGCCATCTTCTCCAGCGTCTTCAGGCGGTCGATGCCCTGCTTGATGGTCTTGAAGTTCGTCAGCGTGCCACCCAGCCAGCGGCTGGTGACGTGGAACTGACCGCCGCGGGCGGCCTCCTCCTGGATGACGTCCTGCGCCTGCTTCTTGGTGCCGACGAAGAGCACCGACCCGCCGCGCGCCGTGATGTCCGCCACGAAGCGGAAGGCCGCGCGGGCCATGGTCACGGTCTTCTGCAGGTCGATGATGTAGATGCCGTTACGGGCACCGAAGATGTAGGGCTTCATCTTCGGGTTCCAGCGCTTGGTCTGGTGGCCGAAGTGAACGCCGGCCTCGAGGAGCTGGCGCATCGTGATGCCGCTGGCAGCGGCCATCGCCTGGGCCTGCGTCTGCGTATCCTGCTGATCCATGGTGCGAGTACCTCTTCCGGTTGTTCCGCCACGCGCGTTGAGACCGCTGCCAGTCCTGGCCCTTCCACCGTGGAGGGGCACCGGGGACCGGTGACACGCGTGTGAGTAGTGGGTGCTGCTGACTGCCTCGGGCGGTGAAGCCCGGCCCCTACATAACAGGGCGCGGCGTCCTTAGCAGAACGCTCAAGAGGGGCGCAAGCTTCGGCACACCCTCCGTCCGACTCCTACCTCCCCGAGGCCGCTCCCCTCCCCTCCAGGAAGGCGACCGGCGCGGCCCCGCTCCCCTTTCCAGGGAGGGCGACCGCGCCGGAGGGCGCTTCCATCAGGTGTTCAGCGGCCTACGGGTTCGCTTCGTTGGCGCCGTGGCACTTCTTGTACTTACGGCCGCTGCCGCAGGGGCAGGGCTCGTTGCGGCCCACGGGCTTGGGGCCGGCGGCGGCTTCGCGCTGGGCGACCGGGGTGGCGGTGGCCTCCTCGATCTTCCCCTCGGCGTCCGCGCGGCCCTCCACGGCCTTCTTCTGCTGCTGGGCCAGCTGGCGCTGGATGCGGGCGGTCTCCTCCGCGGCGCTGGAGGCGGAGCGGGCCTGGACACGCATCATCTGGCTGACGAACTGCGTCTTGATGGCGTCCAGCATCTGCATGAAGCCCGTGTAGCCTTCCTTCTTGTACTCCTGCTTCGGGTCCTTCTGGCCGTAGCCGCGCAGGCCGATGCCCTGGCGCAGGTGGTCCATGGCCAGCAGGTGGTCCTTCCACAGCTGGTCGATGGTGGCCAGGTACCGGTACTGCAGGAAGCGCATGAAGTCTTCGCCGAACTCCTGCTCGCGGGCGGTGAAGACCTTCTCCGCCGCCGCGTAGATCTGCTCCTGGAGCTCGTCGCGGTTGCCGACGCCCTCGAAGCCCATCTCCAGGTTGAGCGACTCCTTCACGGAGTTGGCCAGCGAGGCGATGTCCCAGGTGTCGGAGCTGCGCGTGGGGGCGTAGGTGTCCGTCATGGACACGACGACGTCCTCCACGGCATCCAGCACCATCTCCCGGAAGTCCGCCCAGGAGATGACGCGCTCGGAGCGCGTCTTCACGCGCGTCTTCACGTCCTCCTCGTACTCCACGAGCGGAATGCCCGCGCCCGACGCGAGCACCTGACGGCGCAGCTTGTAGATGGTGCGCCGCTGCTGGTTCATCACGTCGTCGTACTCGAGCAGGTTCTTGCGGATGTCGAAGTTGTGGCCTTCGACCCGCTTCTGCGCGCCCTCGATGGCGCGAGAGAGCCAGATGTGCTCGATGACCTCGCCCTCCTCCATGCCCAGGCGCTCCATCAGCATCTGGATGCGCTCCGACCCGAAGATGCGCATCAGGTCGTCTTCCAGGGACAGGAAGAAGCGGCTGGCGCCCGGGTCACCCTGGCGGCCGGCGCGGCCGCGCAGCTGGTTGTCCACGCGGCGGGACTCGTGGCGCTCCGTGCCGATGATGAAGAGGCCGCCGGCGGCCATGACCTCTTCACGCTCGCGCTTGGTGAGCTGCTCGTTGTTCGCCTTCGTCTCCTCGAAGCGCTTCTCGTAGTCCGCCAGCGCCGCCTGGTAGGCGGTGAGGTCCGGGGGCTGCCCGTCCACGGACTCCGGCGGCTCCGGCGGCGCGCCCATCTCGCTCTTGGTCATGACCTCCGCGTTGCCGCCGAGGAGGATGTCCGTGCCGCGGCCGGCCATGTTGGTGGAGATGGTGACCGCGCCCTTGCGGCCCGCCTGCGCGACGATGTCCGCCTCGCGCTGGTGCGCCTTGGCGTTGAGGACGTTGTGGGCCACGCCGCGCTTCTTGAGGAAGTTGGACACCACCTCGCTCTTGGCGATGGACACCGTGCCCACGAGCACCGGCTGGCCGGCCTTGTTCAGCTCTTCAATCTGGGCGGCGACGGCCTCGAACTTCTCGCGCTCCGTCTTGTAGACCACGTCCTGTTCGTCGCGGCGCTGCGCGTTGCGGTTCGTCGGGATGACGCGCACGTCCAGGTTGTAGATCTTCGCGAACTCTTCGGCTTCCGTGTCCGCGGTGCCCGTCATGCCGGACAGCTTGGAGTACATGCGGAAGTAGTTCTGGAACGAGACCGTGGCGAGCGTCTGGTTCTCGTTCTCAATCTTCACGCCCTCCTTGGCCTCGATGGCCTGGTGGAGGCCGTCGGACCAGCGGCGGCCCGGCATGAGGCGGCCGGTGAACTCGTCGACGATCTGCACCTCGCCGTCCTTCACCACGTAGTCCTTGTCGCGCTTGTAGAGCGTGTGCGCGCGCAGGGCCTGCTCGACGTGGTGGAGGGTCTCGATTTCGCCCGGGTCGTAGAGGTTGCCGACGCTGAGGCGCTTCTGGAGCTTGTCGATGCCGTCGTCGGTGAGGGCCACCGAGCGGTGCTTCTCGTCCAGGGTGTAGTCCTGGTCCGGCACGAGGCCCGGGATGACCTGGTCCACCCGGTAGTACTTGTCGGTGCTGTCCTCGGTGGGGCCGGAGATGATGAGCGGCGTGCGGGCCTCGTCGATGAGGATGGAGTCCACCTCGTCGACGATGGCGTAGTTCAGCTCGCGCTGGACGTAGTCCTGCAGACGGAACTTCATGTTGTCGCGCAGGTAGTCGAAGCCGAACTCGTTGTTCTGGCCGTACGTGATGTCCGAGCGGTACGCGTCCTGGCGCTGCTTGTCGGACAGCTCGTGGAGCACGCAGCCCGTCGACATGCCCAGGAACTTGTAGACGCGGCCCATCCACTCCGCGTCGCGGCGGGCCAGGTAGTCGTTCACGGTGACGACGTGCACGCCGCGGCCAGACAGGGCGTTGAGGTAGGAGGGCAGCGTCGCGGTGAGCGTCTTGCCTTCACCGGTGCGCATCTCCGCGATGCAGCCCTCGTGCAGGAACATGCCGCCGATGAGCTGCACGTCGTAGTGGCGCTGGCCGATGACCCGGCTCGCCGCCTCACGGGTGAGGGCGAAGGCCTCGAAGAGCAGGTCGTCGAGCGGCTTGCCGTTCGCGATCTCCTGCTTCATCCGGGCGGTTTCGCGCGCGAAGTCCTCGTTCTGGAGGGCCTTCATGCGGCCTTCCAGTTCGTTGATGCGGGCGACCTTCAGGCGGGCTTTCTTGAGCTCGCGCTCATTCTTGGTCCCGATGAGCTTCTTTAGCGTCCATTCAATCATGTTGGCTCTCTCGCCGGAGGATCCTCGAAGGAGCGCGGCGAGTGAAGGGAATTCCCAGGAGATGTAAGGGAGAACCAGACCAAAACCACGCGCGCCCCCCGAAACTTCCTCTCGGCTGGCCGCCCGGCGCGCGGTGGCCCAGAGTAAAGCGGAACCGAGTCCACGCAATGTCCCCTAAGCAGATTCACCGTCCCCGCGCCGCGAAGAGTTCTTCCGGCCGCTCCTCCCCGGGCCCCCGCCGACCAGGCGCCCCCTCCCGACCCGGCAAGGCTTCACGCTCGGGCCCCCCCTCTCAAGGCAAGCCCGGCCAGAAGCCCGGCCCCCGTCCAGGAGGCAAGCCGGGCCCCAAGTCCGGCGGCAAGCCAGGCCCCAAGTCCGGCGGCAAGCCCGCCCCCACGCCCCGTGCCGGTGGCCCCGGACGCTCCGCCCCGGCTCCCATCGCCTCGCCCGCGCCGCGCATCCCACCTCGGGCGCGCGTGCCGTCCATGCCCGCACAGACGCTGGCGGCCCAACCGGGCCGGTGGCTGTGGACCTGCCGGGAGGGCTTCGAGTCGCACCTGTTCGAGGAGCTGACCTGGGCTGGAGCAGGTCCCCGCCTCCTGGGGCCGGCCCTGGTGGAGTCCGAGCAGCGGCCTGAAGTCCCCCCCGCCTTTGGCCGGGCGGTGGAGCGGGTCGTCGCCACCTGGGCGCCCCCGGGTGGAGGACAGGTGCCGGTGGAGGAGCTCGTGGCTGCGATGTCCGGGCTGCCCTCGCGCGTGCCCTGGCTCCTGCGGGCCTACACGCCGGACAGCGCGAAGGGCAACACGCAGGCGGGCCGTGCCGAGGCGCTGGAAGCCACGGTCCGCGCGGCGCTCCCCTCGGGGCGCGTGCTGGAGGACGACGGACGGGCGCGCGAGGCGGGGGCCCTGCTGGTGGGCCTGTGCGTCGCGCCGGACGGGGTGCTGACCCTGGGCGCGGTGAGCGCCCGTGAGGCCCTGTCGCTCGCGCCGGGCGGGCGGCGGCGGATGAAGCGTGCGGGCGAGTCCCCTTCCCGCGCGGCGATGAAGCTGGAGGAGGCGCTGGACGGGCTGGCGCACGAGCCCGGGCGCGGCGACGTCTGCGTGGACCTGGGCGCGGCGCCGGGCGGCTGGACGCAGCGGCTGGTGGCGCGAGGGGCGCGGGTGGTGGCGGTGGACCCGGCGAAGCTGATGCCGGAGCTGGCGAAGAACCCGCGCGTCCAGCACGTGCAGGAGAGCGCCTTCGCCTACGCCCCGGAGGAGTCCGCGGACTGGCTCTTCTGCGACATGGCGTGGCGGCCCCTGGAGGTGGCGCAGCTGCTGGCCAAGTGGGGCCGGCGCCGCTGGGCGCGCAACCTGGTGGCCAACATCAAGCTGCCCATGAAGGACAAGAACCCGCTGCTCCTGCGGGTGCGCCAGACGCTCGTGGACGACGGGGGCTGGGAGGGCCTCACCGTCCGCCAGCTCTACCATGACCGGGATGAGGTGACGGTCACGGCGCGTCGCATGCGCTGAGGGCGACGGAGCGGGCGCGGGGAGAAGCTTTCCTGCGCCCGGGGCGGGTCCGCGCTACACACGCGGACACGATGCCCTACGCACTCGACGACGCCACCGCCACCGCCCTCGTCGCCCTCCACCCCCGGGCCGCGCGCCCGGGGCACGCCCAGGAGGCGCCGCAGGCCGCCGCCCAGGAGCTCATCGCCGCCGAGCAGCGCCGGCGAGGCCAACCGGACGCCACCGGGGCCCTGCACGTGCTGGCGCTCACCCAGGGCACGCTCCTCAAGGAGGAGTTCGACCTGTCCACGCACGCGCACCACGACGGCTGGCGCGTGGGCGCGCTGATGGTGGACGTGAAGGAGATGATCCACTTCAACGCGCGCTTCGGCTTCCCCGCCGGGGACGCGCTGCTCAAGGCCGTCGTGGCGTCGCTGGCCGCGCAGTACCCGGGCGCGCGCATCGTGCGCTTCCAGCCGGACGGCTTCGCGGTGCTGCTCGTGCCCACGTCCCAGCTCACCGTGCGCGAGGACAGCGCGGAGACGACTCGCGCGAAGCTGGCGGAGGACCTGCGCCCCGCGCTGCCTCCGGGAGCCTCCGACACCGACGTGCCGGGCTTCACCGTGGCGCTGCTGGAGCTGACGGTGCACCAGCCGTCACACTGGCAGGTGCTGGGGCCGCTCCTGTGGGCAGAGGTGGAGCGGGCCTACATCATGGAGCGAACCGGGCGGACTCACGGCCTGCAGCGGCGGCGCCTGCGCCTGGATGCGTTCCTTCCGGAGCCGGAAGGAACCTGAGGCGCGTCCCCGAGCTACTCGGCTCCTACTCGTCTCCTACTCTTCAAGGATGAACTTGCGCGGGTTCTGCGGCACGCCGTTCACGCGCACCTCGTAGTGCAGGTGCGGTCCGGTGGAGCGGCCGGTGTTGCCCACGTTCGCGATGGCCGAGCCGCGCTTCACCCGGTCGCCGGCCTTCACGAGAATCTTGGACAGGTGGCCGTAGCGCGTCTTGATGCCGTAGCCGTGGTCGATGACGAGCACGTTGCCGTACCCGCCCTCCAGGCCCGCGAACACCACCGTGCCGTCCGACGGCGCGGAGACTTCCTTGCCGTGCGGCGCCGCGATGTCCAGGCCCGCGTGCGTCACGCGGTCCGCCGTGTACGGGTCCAGGCGCTGACCGAAATCGCTGGTCACCCAGCCGCGCGCCGGCCACACCGACGGCGTGGAGGCGAGCAGCGACTTCTGGTCCTGGAAGTAGGCCTGCAGGTCCTGGAGGCTCAGCTCCTGGCGGGTGGCCTCCGCGGAGAGCCGGTCCAGCCGGCCCAGCAGCACCTTCGGGGTGTCCGTGGTGGTCAGCTGGGTGAACTGCGTGTCCGTCGTGGGCGCCGTGGTGCCGGCCTCAGGCTCCGTGGGGCCCATGGCCAGGTTGCGCTGCGGGTCCGACAGCAACGTCACCGCGCGCAGCTTCTGGTCGAAACGCTCCACGCGGTCCAGCGTCGAACCGATGTGCTCGATGCGCTCACGCACCGACTTCAGCTGGGAACGCAGCGTGAGGTTCTCCTCACGCAGGATGCGGTTCTCCGACGCGTCCGCCGCCACCTGGAGGTAGTGGATGCTCGCACCGGCGCCCAGTCCCGCCACCAGCATCAGGCCCATGCCCACCTGCACCAGCCAGGAGCGCTGGATGGTGTAGCGCTTCACCGGAGCGTCGTGGTCCGGGATGACCATCAGCGTGAAGGACTTTTTGGCCACGGACCACTCCTGGGGAAACTCTTTCGCAACGTGGGACTTCCGGCGCCAGAAGCTAAGTCGCTCCCCGCGCTCGCAACACCTCCCCCACCCGCCGCCCCTCCCGCACCGTCACCCACTGGCGATTCTCAGTAAGTGGAAAGGTTGGGGCAGCTATCATCCGCATTTGAAGAGTGTCAAGGTCAACAGACTCCAGGGCGCGCCCCAATCGCGCCCCGAGTCCGGGCCCTACCCGCCCTGCATGCGCACGACGATGACGCTGATGTTGTCGTCGCCGCCGCGGTCGTTGGCCAGGTCGATGAGGTGCTTGGGCACTTCATCCAGGTTCGCGTGGCGCGCGACGGCGTCGTGGATCTCCCGGTCCTCCAGCATGTTGGCGAGGCCGTCCGAGCAGAGCAGGAACACGTCACCGGGCTCGGAGACGAGCCCCATGACATCCACCTGGACCTCCTCCTCGAAGCCAACGGAGCGGGTGATGATGTTCTTGTACCGGGAGTGCTTGGCCTCTTCCGGTGTGATCATCCCCGCTTTGATCTGCTCGTTGACCAGCGAGTGGTCCTCGGAGATCTGCTGAATGAGGTCCCCGCGGATGAGGTACGCGCGACTGTCGCCCACGTGGGCGAAGAAGGCGTGCTCGTCGCGGACCACCAGGGAGATGACTGTCGTGCCCATGCCGGACAGGCGCGCGTCATCCTGGGCGGTGAGGTAGATGGCCTGACAGGCCTTCTCCACCGCGCCCCGGAGCGCTTCCGGAATGGGCGAATCCTGGAGGTTGGGAACGCTGACGAAGGGGTTTTCCCGCCCTTCACGCGCGCGCCTCAGCTCTTTGTCGATGGTCTCGACGGCGATGCGCGACGCGGTACCACCACCCGCGTGCCCACCCATGCCGTCCGCCACGACGTAGAGCTGGAGCTCATCGTCAATGAGGAAGCTGTCCTCGTTGTGATTGCGCTTGCGCCCGACGTCCGTCAGGCCAGCGGAGATGACTTTATGGCGGGGGGCCGCGGTCTGCCCTGCGGTGCTGGACACGCGCCGGATGCTATGTGAGCCCATAAGTGGGGGCAAGGACGCGGACGAAAACTCCCGGTGCGTCATGCCCCTCCCCCTGGGTCACCCCTACCTTGTAGGCCCCCATTTCAGGCCGTCCGGCGCAGCCGACCCCGGGGGCTGTTGCCTTCCGGACCCGACTCCCGGCGCGCGCGGGGCGTGGCCCGGTGGGCCGAACGCACCAGCGCTTCCGCCGCGCCCAGCGCCTCGCGAGTCACCTCCACGCCCGACATCATGCGGGCCAGTTCCTGGGTGCGCTCGGCGCCGGCCGAGAGCGAAAGCACCTGGGACACGGTGCGCTCGCCCTTCACGCTCTTGCGGATGAGCAGGTGCGCGTCCGCGTAGGCCGCCACCTGGGGAAGGTGCGTGATGCACAGCACCTGACGGTGGGAGCTGACCTCGCGAATCATCCGGCCCACCACGTCCGCGATGGCGCCGCTGACGCCCGCGTCCGCCTCATCCAGGATGTAGCAGCCGCACGCGTCACTGTCCGCCAGTGCACGTTTGAGCGCGAGCAGCAGCCGGCTCGCCTCACCACCCGAGGCCACCTTGGCCAGGGGCCGCGCCGGCTCACCCGGGTTGGCGCTGAAGAAGAACTCCACTTCATCCATGCCGTCCGGACGCAGCGACTCCCCGGCGGTGACGCGCACCTCGAAGGCGGCCTTGCCCATGGCCAGTCCGCCCAGGCCCTCGCGCACCTGCTGGGAGAAGGCCCCGGCGGAGGCCTTGCGCGCGCGGGACAGCGTCAGCGCCGCCTTGCGCGCCCGCTCCTCCACGCGTTTGCGCTCCTGGTTCAGCTCCTCCAGGATTTCGCGCCGGTTCTCCAGCGTGCCCAGCTCCGTCTCCAGCTCGCCGCGCTTCTTGAGGACGCCGTCCAGCGTCGCGCCGTGCTTGCGGCACAGCCGCTTGAGCGCGTCCAGCCGCTCCTCCACCTCGCCCAGCCGCCCGGGGTCGGACTCCAGCCCCTCCACGTAGCGGTTGAGCAGGCGCGCGGCCTCCTCCAGCTCCGACAGCGCCGTGCTGAGCGACTGAGCCACCGGCGCGAGCGTCGCGTCGCACTTGACGCCCTCGTGCACGAGCCCCAGCGCGCGCCCGACAATCTCCACCGCGGACGGCGCCTCGCCCGACACCAGCAACTCCGCCTCCGCGCCCTGACGCTTGAGCTTCTGGGCGCTGCCCAGCCGCCGGCGCTCCGCGTCCAGCTTCACGTCCTCGCCGGTTTCCGGGTCCAGGCGCGTGATTTCGTCCAGTTGGAAGCGAAGGAACTCCGCGCGCTCGCGCACCTTGGCGTCGTCTCCGCCCAGCGCGTCCATGCGGCCATCCACTTCGCGCAGGTTCGCCCACTCGCGGCCGTACGCGGCCAGCGCTTCCTCCAGGCGACCGTACTTGTCGAGCAGCACCCGGTGCAGCCCGGAGTCGAAGAGGCTCACGTGCTCATGCTGGCCGGCGATGTCCACCGCGCCCCGGGTGAGCTTCCCCAGCACGCCCAGCGTCACCAGCGCGCCGTTGACGTAGACCTTTCCGCGCCCGGTGCGCCCGAGCACGCGGCGCACGAGCACCTCCTCTCCCAGGTCCGGGAGGCCCAGTTCCTCCAGGCGCGCGGCCAGCACCGGTGTCCGGGCGAATACGCCCTCCACCGCCGCGTCCTCGCAGCCCGCACGGATGACGTCCGCATCCGCCCTGCCCCCGAGCAGAAGGCCCAGCGCGTCCACCAGAATGGACTTGCCGGCACCCGTCTCACCCGTGAGGACGGTGAGGCCCGCGCCAAACGCGACCTCCACCTCCTCAATCACCGCTACGTTCGAAATCCGAAGACCCAGCAGCACTCGCGCCCTCCGCGATCCGTACGACGCCCCAACACCTGAACACCCTAGCAGGTCTTGATGACACTGCACAGGTGTTCGGGTCGGGTGGATGGCGGGAGGGCGAGTGGGAGGGCGTGGCATGTTGGCGCCACAACCATCTCCCACTCCCCGAGTCGCATCAGATTTCGGTGAACAGCTCCTGGATGTCCTGTTCGGTGAGCGTGCGGCCCATGTCGTCCCCATCCGTGCCCAGCACGCCGGCGGCGAGTTCGCGCTTGCGGCGCTGGAGGCTGAGAATCTTCTCCTCCACCGTGCCGCGCGTAATGAGCTTGTAGCTGATGACCGCGCGCGTCTGGCCGATGCGGTGCGTACGGTCCGTGGCCTGGTCTTCCACCGCGGGGTTCCACCACGGGTCGAAGTGGATGACGTAGTCCGCGGCGGTGAGGTTCAAGCCGGTGCCGCCCGCCTTGAGGCTGATGAAGAAGAGCGGCGGGCCGTCAGGGCGGTTGTACTCGTCCACCTTGCCCATGCGGTCCTTGGTGCGGCCGTCCAGGTAGAGGTAGCGCAGGCCCTTCTTGTCCGCCTCCTGCTTGAGCAGCTCCAGCATCTCCGTGAACTGGCTGAAGACGAGCGCGCGGTGGCCTTCCGCCACCAGGTCCGCCACCAGTTCCATGAAGCGCTCGAGCTTCGCGCTGGACGGCAAGAGCGTGCCGGGCGGCATCTTGAGCAGACGCGGATCGCAGCAGACCTGACGCAGGCGCATCAGCGCGGCGAGGATGGAGACGCGGCTCCGCTTGAAGCCCACCTTCTCGATGGACTCGTTCACCTTGCGGCGGCTCTCCTCCAGCACCTCGCGGTAGAGCGCGGCCTGGCCGGGCTCCATCTCGCACCACGCGACGCTCTCTGTCTTCGGCGGCAGGTCCTTGGCCACCTCCGTCTTGAGGCGGCGCATGATGAAGGGCTGGATGCGGCGGCGCAGCCGGTCCTTCGCGGTGGCGTCGTTGGCCACCTGGATGGGCTGCTCGTAGCGGTCGCTGAAGCCTTCCGCGCTGCCCAGGAAGCCGGGCATCAGGAAGTCGAAGATGCTCCAGAGCTCCGACAGGCGGTTCTCCAGCGGCGTACCGGTGAGCGCCAGGCGCGTCTCGCTGGGCAGCGACTTGCACGCCTGCGCGGTGGCGCTGTCCGCGTTCTTGATGTTCTGCGCCTCGTCCAGGATGACGTAGCGGAAGCCCACCTGGGACAGCTGCTCCAGGTCGCGGCGCACCAGCGCGTATGACGTGAGCACCAGGTCCATGTCCTTCAGGTCCTCCGCGCGCTCGCGGCGGTCCTGCCCGTGCCACACCATGGCCTTGAGGCCCGGCGTGAAGCGCTCCGCCTCGCGCTCCCAGTTGGCGAGCACGCTCGTGGGCGCGACCACCAGGGACGGCTTGCGGCCCTCGTCGTTGGCCACCTTCTGCATCAGGCTCAGGGACTGGATGGTCTTTCCCAGACCCATGTCGTCCGCGAGGATGCCGGACAGCCCGTGGCGCCGGAGGAACCAGAGCCAGGACAGGCCCGCCTCCTGGTAGTGGCGCAGCGTGGCCTGGAGTCCTTCCGGCACGGCCACCTTCGGCACGCCGGCCGACTCGCGCAGCGCGAGCATGGCCTGACGGGCCTTGGCCTCCACCTCGGTGAACTCGCTCAGGTCCGCGAGCAGGTCCAGGGCGACCGCCTGGTGCAGCGGCAGCCGCGTGCGAGTGCGGCCCGGCATGGCGCCGGCCTCCTCCAGGAGGTCCGCCACGCGCTTGATCTCCGCGACGTCCGCCTCCGCGAAGGAGCCGTCCTTCAGCGGCACGAACTTGCGGCCGGAGTCCAGCCACATTCGCACGGCGCCCAGGTCCACGGCCTGGTCGTCGGTGACGAACTCCGCGTCCAGGTCGAACCACTGCACGCCGCTCATGCCCACGCGGATGCGCGGCTTGAGCTTCGGGCGCAGCCGCACCTTGGGCGCCTGCACGCCGTAGCGCTCCCACTCCTCAGGCAGGCCCGCCAGGCCCCGCGCCCAGAACTCCAGGGCCACGTCGCCCGTCGCGTCGAACGCCTGCGAGGCCTGATCAAAGCGCAGCCCCTGGTCGAGCAGCACCTTGCCCGCGGCGCGCTCCACCTCGTCGCGGCGGCGGTACAGCTTGCGCGAGTCCTCGCCCACGCCGCTGGCGTAGCCCAGGTGCGTGGCCGTGGGGGACACCGCCACCGTCGTCTGGCCGTATCTCGCGGCCAGTTGCACCTTCACGCGCTCGGCGGCGCCTTCCAGTGTGACGACGAAGCGCGGCTCCACCGACTCGTCCACTTCGATGTCGTCCGCCTTCAACGACATGCGGAAGCGCGGCAGGTGCGCGGCGAAGAACGTCAGGACCCGGTCCAGTTGCCCGGACGGGAAGGCCATGGTCGGTTCCAGCAGCCACTTGCGCAGCAAGCGCGGCGGGAAGTCCGGCTCCACGGCGTGGAGGTTCTGCGCCTGGATGACGTACGTGCGCCGGCCCGCGAGCACGATGACGTCCTTGAGCGGGTAGCCCACGCCGTCCGGGAACAGCAGCTCGATCTGCGCGGTGGCACCGTCTGGACGCGACTCCAGATGGATTTGCGGCCGCACGGGCTGCTCCATGTAGACGAGCGGCGTGCCCCGGTAGATGACCCGGCGCTGGCGCAACAGCTCCAGCACCTCGCACAGGTCCTCGTCCGAGAGGACGATGCGCGAGTCGTAGCGGTGCTCATGGCGCGACAGCACCATGAAGATGCGCTCGTCCGGGGGCGCGATGCGGCTGCCCGCCTGGAGCAGACGCTTCACGTGCACGGGGCCCTTGGTCTGCGCGTCCTGACGGCGCACGTCCACGACCCAGTGGCGGTTGTTGGAGCCGCCCGCCCCCGTGCTCGCGGGGGTGAGCCGGTAGAGGAACTCGTAGTCGGGCAGCGACGACAGGCCCAGCCAGCTCTCCACCTTGGCGAGCGCGGGCAGGCTGACGCCTTCCATCCCCGGCGCTCCGCCTCCGGGAATCTCCTCCTCGTCGTCCGGCCCCATGTCCTCGGGTTCGGGCGGCGGAGGAGGCGCCGCCGCTTTCTGCGGTGGCGGCGGTGGCCGGAAGCGGGCCGCGTAGATGAGTGCCACGGCGACCACGTGCTCGCAATGCGGGCCCGTGGTGTTCCACACCGGGCAGGTGCAGGAGGAAACGACTTTTCCCTCTCCGGGAATCAGGGCCACGTCGTAGCGCTCGCCGGACGGACCCGCGACCTGCGCGCGGATGCGTTCGGGTTCACGCGTGAGGCCGAAGACGCGGCGGCCTTCGGCCACCTCGCGGCCTTTCTTGAACGTGACGGGCTCGACCTCGGCCTTGAGGGCGCGGAGCCAGATTCCGTCCTGGGGGGAGAGAGGGTCTCGGGTGTCAGCGGTGGTTTGCACGGCTTGCAAGGGCCCCAGACTCCTTGGTCGGGGGGAACCGCCTCGCTTAACACAGTGAGGGGATCCCCGCGCGCGGGAAAAAATACGGCGTCCGCCAGCCGATGCGGCCGGGCGGCGCGAAGCTGTGAGATCATCAACGTCCGCCATGCCCCGGTCCCGTCCCAGTCCGCCCATCCTCCGGCCGTTGGCCCTGGGACTCTGCGTCCGGGGGCCCGCCAGGCTGGCTGTCACCCGGGCCGGGTACCCTGGGTCCCAGGTCCACCCCGGGTGTCATCCACCGGGCTGAAACGCCGCCGTCCTCCTTTCGGAGCCCCACCCCATGTCCCTCGACCCCACGCTCGTCTCCGACCTCCAGGCCGTCCTGAGAGATGTGCCGGACTTCCCCAAGCCCGGCATCGTCTTCAAGGACATCACCCCCATGCTGGCGGACCCGCGCCTCTTCGGCCGGGTGGTCACCGCCATGTCCGCCCCCTTCCGGGGCCAGCACATCACCAAGGTGGTGGGCGTGGAGTCTCGAGGCTTCCTGCTGGGTGCCCCCATCGCGCTGGCGCTGGAGGCGGGCTTCGTGCCCGCGCGCAAGCCCGGCAAGCTCCCGCACAAGCGCATCGTGGAGCGCTACTCGCTGGAGTACGGCGCGGACGGCGTGGAGATGCACGAGGACGCCATCCTCAAGGACGAGCGCATCCTCGTGGTGGATGACGTGCTCGCCACCGGCGGCACCGCCGACGCCACGGGCCGCCTCATCGGCCGACTGGGCGGGCAGATTGTCGGCTACAGCTTCCTCATCACGCTCGACTTCCTCGAAGGCGCGAAGCGGCTGGGGCCGGACAAGGTGACGTCCGTCCTCCGCTTCTAGCCTTCCGCCTGGCGTCACCGGACCTCTCGTCCGGTTGACGCCCACGCTGGCCCTGTTTATAAGTTGGTCACACAACCTAGAAACCAAATCGCGCCATGCCTCGTCCCTCCAATACCGAAGCGCGCCGGGAACAGATCGTCGCTGGACTGCTCAAGGCCATGGCCGAGCGCGGCTACGAGGGCGCGTCCGTGGCGGAGATTGCCCGTGCGGCGGGCCTGAGCGCGGGGTTGGTGCACTACCACTTCGAGGACAAGCAGGAGATCCTCCTGACCCTGGTGCGCTCGTTGGCCGCTCGCGCCCGGCAACGCTTCAGCACGCGGGCGACGAAGCTCGCCGCGGACGATGCACACGGTCGGGTGGAGGCGTTCGTGGACGCGTTCCTCGCCACCGGGCCGGACTCAGACGTAGCGGCGGTGGCGGGCTGGGTCACCATCAGCGCGGAGGCCATCCGCCAGCCGGAGGTGCGCGTCGCCTACGAAGAGGTGGTGCGCGCGGACCTGGAGCAGTTGGAGGCGCTGGTCGCGGCGGTGGTGGGCAAGCGCCGCGCGCGTCCGCTGGCCGCAGGGCTCTTCGCCGCCATCCAGGGGTACTTCGTGCTGTCCGCGAGCGCGCCCGGGCTCGTGCCCCCGGGCTCCGCGGCGGGCACCGTGAAGCGCATGGCCGCGGGGCTGTTGGACGCGGCGACTTCTTCTTCTCCGGACCGTGAGGTGTCGTGATGACCATCGCCATCTACGCAGGCAGCTTCGACCCCGTGACGGCGGGACACCTGTCGGTGGTGCGACAGGCGGCGCGCCTCTTCAGCCATGTCGTCGTGGTGGTCGCGGTCAACCCGAACAAGCTCACGCTGCTCACCGCCGAGGAGCGCATGGCGCTCATCCGGGAGGCCGTGGCCCGGCATCCCAACGTCTCCGTCACCTTCACCGAAGGGCTCATCGTGGAGCTGGCGCGGGAGATTGGCGCGAGCGTCCTGTTGCGCGGCGTGCGCGGCGCCACCGATGCGCAGTTCGAGACGGAGCTGGCGCAGATGAACCGCGCGCTCGCGCCGGAGCTGTCCACCCTCTTCCTTCCCGCGGAGGCGCACCTGGCGGAGGTGTCCAGCAGCGCCCTCAAGGAGCGCCTCACGCGCGGCGAGGACGTGTCCGCCTTCTGCCCTCCCGCCGTCGCCGCGAAGCTGCGCGAGCGGCTGTCCCCTTCCCTCCGGAGCCATCCATGAGCCTGTCCTTCATTCCCCTGGGCGTTGGTGATGCCTTCTCCGCGCTCTACTACTCGTCGTGCCTGGCGCTGGAGGCGGAGGACCAGGTGCTGCTGCTCGACTGTCCGCACCCCATCCGCAAGATGATGCGCGAGGCGTCCGAGTCCTCCGGCGTGCACCTGGACGTGGAGCGCGTCAGCGCCGTGGCCCTCACGCACCTGCACGCGGACCACGCCTCCGGCCTGGAGGGCCTGGGGTACTTCTCCTTCTTCGTGCTGCAGCGGAAGATGGAGCTGCTCGCGCACCCGAGCGTCACGCGCCGCCTCTGGGAGGGCCACCTGGCCGCGGGCATGGAGTGCCTCATCGAGCAGCAGGGCGCGGGGCCCAGCCACAAGCACTTCGAGGACTACTTCACGCACACGCCGCTGCACCTGGAGCGCTCGGTGCGCCACGGCCCGTTCGAAATCGAGTGCCGCTTCACCTACCACCACGTGCCCACCACCGCGTTCCGCATCCGTGCCGGGGGCCGGTGCCTGGGCTACAGCGCGGACACCGCGTTCGACGAGGGGCTCATCTCCTGGCTGTCCGAGGCGGACCTGGTCATCCACGAGACGAACTACGGCGTGCACACGCCCTACGAGAAGCTGGCGGCGCTGCCGGAGGCGACTCGCGCGAAGATGCGCCTCATCCACTATCCGGACCTGTTCGACACGAGCGGCAGCGTCATCGAGCCGCTGGTGCAGGGCCGGCGCTACACCGTCTGAGGACGGAGCGCATGGTGGGCCGGATGCCCTTCATCCTCCGGGAAGAAGGGCTTGCGCGTTGCGCCATATCCGGTCCGCTCGCCTTCACGTGCCGAGTGCGCTACGCCGAGACGGGTTGGCGCTCCCCCTGTGCCCCCGCAAGAGAACGACTGTCCGATGATGAAGAAGACCGTGAGCACCTGGGCGGTGCTGCTGCCGCTCGCGCTGGTGCTGGCCACCCGTTCCGCCGGGGCCGCGGAGCCGACGCCTCCCGCCGACACCGTCCGCCTCACGATCCTCCACCTCAACGACGTCTACCAATTCCAGCCCACCGCCCAGAACCGGGGCGGCCTGTCGCGCGTGGCCACGCTCAAGCAGCAGGCGCTGAAGGAGTCGCCTCACGTCCTCACGCTGCTGGCGGGTGACACGATTTCGCCTTCGGTGGAGTCGTCCGCGGAGGTGGCGGGCGAGGCGCTCAAGGGTAAGCAGATGATCGACGCGTGGAACGCGCTCGGTCTGGACTACTCCACGGTGGGCAACCACGAGTTCGACTTCGGGGACGACGTGCTGCGCGCGCGCCTCCAGCAGTCGCGCTTCCCGTGGCTGGGCGCCAACGTGATGAGCGTGAAGTCCGGGCAGGTGTTCGACGGGCTCAGGGCGTGGGACCTCCGCGACGTGGGCGGCGTGAAGGTGGGCATCTTCGGCGTGGTGCTGCCGGAGACGCAGACCTCGTCCAAGCCGGGCAAGGACACGCGCATCACGCCGTACTGCGAGGCCGCGAAGCGCTCCGTGGAGGAGCTGCGGGCCGCGGGCGCGCAGTTCGTGCTGGGGCTCACGCACCTGGCGGTGGAGCAGGACCGCGAGCTGGCGAAGTGCGTGCGCGTGGACCTCATCATCGGCGGGCATGACCACGACCGCGTGGAGGAGACCGTCGCGGGCACGCCCATCTTCAAGCTGGACGAGGACGCCATCGACCTGGGCCGCGTCACGCTGGACCTGGACGCGAAGACGGGCGCGGTGAAGAAGCTGGCGTGGAAGGTGATTCCCATCACCTCGAAGACTCCGGACGACGCGGCGTTCAACGAGCAGATGAAGCCCTACGCGCCGCTGATGGCCACGCTGGCGGAGCGCATTGGCCGCTCGCCGGTGGCGCTGGATGCGCGCAGTGCGCCGAACCGGCTGGGGGAGACGAACCTGGGCTCGTTCCTGGCGGATGCGTTCCGCGAGGCGACGGGCGCGGACGTGGCTCTCGTGAACGGGGGCGCCATCCGCGCGGACCGGGTGCTGCCCGCGGGGAAGATGACCCGGCGCGAGATGTACTCGCTCATGCCCTACCGCAACGAGCTGGTCGTCCTGGAGGTGACGGGGGCGACGCTGCGCGCGGCGCTGGAGAACGGCGTCAGCCTGAGCAGCGTGGATGGCAAGCCGCCCGGTCGCTACCCGCAGGTGTCCGGCCTGCGATTCACCTATGACTTGCGCAAGGCGCCAGGCTCGCGGGTGACGAAGGTGGACGTGAAGGGCAAGCCGCTGGACGACGCGGCGAAGTACCGGCTGGCCACCTTCAGCTTCGTGGCACAGGGCAACGACGGCTACGCGATGTTCAAGGACCTGCCTGTCCTGCCCCCGAGCCCTGAGCACACGTCGCCATGGGACGCGCTCAGCACCGCGTTCCGCACCGGCAAGCCCGCGCCCCGCGCGAAGCCCCAGGGCCGCATCACCGTCCTCGGCGTGCCCAAGGGCGGACTGCACGCGCCGCCGTCGATGAAGTAGCGCCTACCGCCAGGGCGCGGTCCAGCCTCGCGCCCGGTAGACAATCCGCCCCGCCAACTCCCGCAGCATGTCCGTGCTCTGGTTGAGCGCTCCCGAGCGCGGCAGCCAGCTCAGCTTCGCCGGGGGAATCGTCGAGGAGCGGAGGTCCACCGCGAGGGTGTCCGCCTTCAGCCCCACCGCCGCGAAGCAGCCGGCCGCTCGGGGCAGGTGCGCGGCGCTCGTCACCAGGAGCAGTGACTTCCAGCCGTGCGCGCGCACCAGCGGCTCCGACTCCAGCGCGTTCTCGCGGGTGTTGCGGCTGCGCCCTTCCTTCACGATGCGCTCGGGTGCGATGCCCCAGTGCTCCAGCTGCGCGGCCAGCACGTCCGCCTCCACCACCGCCTCCGGCCTCGCGTCCAGGTTGCCAGCGGTAATCAACACCTGCCGGGCCCTGCCGTCGTGCAGCAGCTCGAAGGTGCGCATCATCCGCTCCGGCGCGGCGTTGTACTCCGGCTGCCCCGAGCGCTCCGTGGCCGCCGCGTCCAGCCCTCCGCCCAGCAGGATGACCGCGTCGTAGACGGTGTCCGGCCGGTACGTGCTCACCGCGTCCGCCTCCGTCGCGCGCGTCAGCAGCGCCACCGTCGGCTCGATGGAGAACACGTACAGCACGGCCAACGCCGCGAGCTGGGACGCCAGCGACAGGCGCTTCCACCGGCGCAGCAGCAGCCCCGCCACGCCGAACAACAGCGCCCAGGTGAGCGGCGACAGCAGCAGGTCCAGCACCTTCGAAAGGACGAGGAACATCGCGGCGCCGCTACCGACCCGACCGGGACTTGAGGTACTGCCGGGCCTCCGCCGCGCCGGTCCCTCGCGGCCGCAACTGCAGGTAGCGCCGGTAGTGCTCCACGGCCACCCCCGCGCGGGCCGTCCGCGCTCCCACCCGCCCCATCCCCAGGTGGCACTCCGCGGCCGTCTCCACCAGCCTCAGGCACGTCCCGAACTTCTCACTGGCCTGCCCCGGCTTGCCCGCCAGGAGCAACTCCAAGCCCAGCGTGTACTCCGCCCCCGCGCTCGGGGACCCCACGATCCAATCCAGGGCCTCGCGCGATTCGCCCTGGGCGTTGATGCTCGGCACGCCCTTCCGGGCGCCCGCCTTCTGCGGCTCCGGCACCCGTGCGTCCACCACCGGCTCGGGGGGCGGCGGCGGGGGTGGCAGGCGCTCCAGCGTCACCTGCACGCGCTCCGGCACCGCCGCCTGCGACACGGTGGTCGACCACGGATGGTGGCCCACGTAGCGCAGCTCCAACTGGTGCGAGTCCTCCCCTGGAGCGACCTTCAGGGCCGTCGGCGTCACCCCGACATACTTGCCGTCCCAGCGCACCTCCGCGCCCGGAGGCACCGACACCACCTGGAGATTGCGCCCCGGCGTTTCCGACATGTCGGGCAGCACCGCCCGCCCCACGAAGAAAATCACCGCCGCCGCGATGACGGTCGCCCAGACCCAGCCAGGCACTCCCGCGCCCATGTCCGCCGCGGGACTGCCGCCCACCAGCGCCCCGGGCACGTGCTCCTCAGGGAACGCCTCGGCGTGCGCGCGGTGCACCGCGGACGCCCGCTCCGGCTCGTCCATTCCCCCCGGGCCACCCTCCCCCGTCCACACCGCCACCTGACGCAGGAAGGACTCCGGAATCCGCGGCGGCTGGCCCGCGAGCTTCAGCTCCTCCTCGAACAGCCAGCCCATCAGGTGTCGCAGCGTGGACGCGGGGAACAGTGGCGCCCGGTACGCGAGCCACTCCGCCAACGCGCGCTGGAAGTCCTCCGCGCTCGTGAAGCGGTCATCCCGCCTCAGCGCCAACGCCCGCGTCACCAGGGCCCCCAGCGACGGATCCAGGTCCGGCACGTGCGCGTGCGGGGGCGTCAGGTCGCCCGTGGCGATGCGCTCCATCACCGAGGCCTGGTCTCCCTCCGCGGGCCTGCGGCCGGTGAGCAGTTCGAAGAGCACCACGCCGGCCGTGTACACGTCCGAGCGCGCGTCCAACGCCTCCGCTCGCGTCTGCTCCGGTGACAGGTAGAGGAACTTGCCGCGCACCACGCCCGCGTCCGTGTCCTGCCGCCCGGCCCACTGCGCCTTCGCGATGCCGAAGTCGGTGAGCTTCACCTCGCCCTCGTAGCTCACCAGGACGTTGTCCGGGGACACGTCGCGGTGCACCAGCCCCAGCGAGCGGCCCTCCTCGTCGCGGCGCGTGTGCGCGTGGTGCAGGCCCTTGCAGACCTCCACCATCAGCTGCACGGCCAGCGGCGCCGGCAGGTGCGCCATCCCCTTCAGCTTCAGGCGCTTGAGCACCTTGGACAGGGGCTGCCCGTCCACCCACTCCATGGCGAGGAAGTACTCCCCCTCCTCCTGCCCGAAGTCGAAGACCTGGACGATGTTGCCGTGCGACAGCCCCATGGAGATACGCGCTTCGTTGAGGAACATCCGCACGAAGGCGGGATCCAACGCGTACGGGTCCCTCACGCGCTTGATGACCACGGACCGGGACACGCCCTCCGCCACGGTGTAGCGCGCGCGGTGCACCACGGCCATGCCACCCGCGCCCAGGCGCTCCTGCAGCTCGTACTTGCCGAAACGCGTCCTGTGCCCACCCGTCGTCACGGGCCGGACGCTACCCCACCGCTCACCCCCGAGGGGAGCCCCACCCGAAGGGCCCGGAGGCTCAGCGCTCGCCCCAGTGGAGCTTCTGCCGGAGGATGGTGAAGAAGGCCACGCGCGGGTTGCGCACCAGGCCCACGCGGTTGGGCGAGCGCACCACTTCAATGCAGTCCCCGCCCTGGAGCGAGTGGCCCGTCTGCCCGTCCAGCGTGAGGTACGTGTCCGCTGTCTCGCTCTTCAGCGTCACGCGAATGGTGCGGTCCGCCGGCACCACGATGGCCCGCTGGGTCAGCGCGTGGGAGCAGATGGGCGACAGGATGGTGCAGTCCACCGACGGGTGCACGATGGGGCCGCCCGCGGACAGCGAGTACGCCGTGGAGCCGGTGGGCGTGGCCAGGATGACGCCGTCCGACTTGTACGTGGTGATGGGCACCCCGTCGATGGACGTCTCGTGGTCCGCGATGCGCGCGAGCGCGCCCTTGTTGATGACCACGTCGTTGAGGATTTCGTCCTCGATGAGGACCTTGCCCCCGCGCAACAGCCGGCAGGACAGCTTCATCCGCGAGTCCACGTGGAAGTTCCCCGCCAGCACGTCATCCAGCCGGATGAAGAGCTCCTCCACGGAGATTTCCGTCATGAAGCCCAGGCTGCCCAGGTTGACACCGATGATGGGCACGTTGCGTCCGCCCAACAGGCGCGCCGCGTAGATGAGCGTGCCGTCACCGCCCAGCACCACCACCAGGTCCGCTCGGGCCGCCAGCTCGCGGTCTTCAATTCGTGGCCAGTTCAGCGCATGCGCCAGGGCACGGTCCGCCAGCACCGTCAGGTTCGGGTGGCGCTGCTGGATTTCCGCCGCCAGGGCGACAGCCTGCGGGGTGTCACGCTTCGCGACGATGACGAGGGTCTGCACGCCCCCCGGGTTCTAGTCCAGCCGGCCAACCGTCCTCCGCAGGAAAATGACGCACCTGCCCGGCGCCGGACATCACAAGGGGGCGCGGCAGGGCGGCCGGGACGCTAGGTTTGGGGGCCCCATGGACCTCTTCGACCACGCCAGCCAGAAGGAACAGGCCGTCCTGGCGCCGCTCGCCGAGCGCATGCGCCCCACCTCGCTCAGCGAGTACCTGGGACAGGAACACCTCACCGGAGAGGGCCGCTTCCTGCGCCGCGCGCTGGAGAGCGACCAGGTGCCCAGCCTCATCCTCTGGGGCCCGCCCGGCACCGGCAAGACGACGCTCGCCCAGCTCGTCGCGCGCTCCACCGGCGCCTCCTTCGAGACCATGTCCGCCGTGCTCGCGGGCGTGAAGGACATCCGCGAGACGGTGGCTCGGGCGCAGGACCGCTGGAAGCTGAACCGCCAGCGCACGCTGCTCTTCATCGACGAAATCCACCGCTTCAACAAGTCGCAGCAGGACGCGCTCCTGCCCCACGTGGAGAAGGGCACCGTCACGCTGATTGGCGCCACCACGGAGAACCCGTCCTTCGAGGTGAACGCCGCGCTCCTGTCGCGCTGCCGCGTCATCACCCTGCGCGGGCTGGAGCAGGAGGAGCTCATCGCCGTCATGCGCCACGCCGTCGCGGACCCTCGGGGGCTGGGCGGCAAGGTGGCCGTGGACGACGCGGCGCTGGAGTTCATCGCGGACGCGGCGGGCGGCGACGCGCGCAAGGCCCTCACCGCGCTGGAGGCCGCGGCGGCGTACGGCCGCACGGCGGTGGACCGCAAGGTGGCGGAGGAGGCGCTCCAGCAGAAGATGCTGCTCTACGACAAGGGCGGCGAGGAGCACTACAACGTCGTCAGCGCGTTCATCAAATCCATGCGCGGCAGCGACGTGGACGCCGCGCTGTACTGGATGACGCGCATGCTGGAGGCGGGCGAGGACCCCGTCTTCATCTTCCGCCGCATGGTCATCTTCGCGTCGGAAGACGTGGGCAACGCGGACCCGCGCGCGCTCGGCGTGGCGGTGGACGCGCTGAGGGCCTTCCAGCTCATGGGACTTCCGGAGGGCACCCTGCCCCTCACCCAGGCCGTGACGTACCTGGCGCTCGCGCCCAAGTCGAACGCCGTCATCGCCGCGTACGCGGCCGTGCGCGAGGCCGTGACGAAGGAAGGCGCGCTGCCGGTGCCCATGCACCTGCGCAACGCGCCCACCAAGCTGATGAAGTCGCTGGGCTACGGCGGCGGGTACAAGTACCCGCACAACTTCGAGGGCAACTACGTCCCGGAGGACTACCTGCCCGAAGCGCTGCGCTCCCGCTGCTTCTACACCCCGACGCGCAACGGCTTCGAGGCGGAGCTGTCCGAGCGCTACGAAACCATCCAGCAGCAGCTCGCCGCGCGTCGCAGCGAGCGCGAGCCCGGGGAGGACGGCTGAAGCGCCGTCACTCCCCGAAGGGCCCCGTCAGGACACCGCTTCCAGGACGGGGCCCGGGCCGCTGTCCGAGTCCGGGCCCTTGGGCGAGCGTGGCTTCATGCTGCGGCCGGCCACTTCGTACTGCTTGAGCAGACGACGGAAGTTGGAGCGGTCCACGCCGGCCGCGCGCGCCGCGCTGGACACGTTGTGGTTGTTCTTCTCCAGCAGCGCGGACAGGTAGCGGCGCTCGAAGGCGCGCATGGCCAGGCGCTTGGCCTGGGCGTACGGCAGGTGCGCCAGGCTGAACACCTCCACCGCCGAGTCGGCCTGGGGCGCGGCCTGGAAGCCGGGCGGCAGGTCCTCCACGTCGATGACGTCGTTGGCCGTCAGCACCACCGCGCGCTCGATGACGTTCTCCAGTTCGCGCACGTTGCCCGTCCACCGGTTGCAGGTGAGCGCCTCCATGGCGCGCGGGCTGATGCCGGAGACCTTCTTGTCCGCCTTGGAGGCGTAGACCTTGAGGAAGTGGTGCGCGAGCAGCGGCACGTCCTCCGGGCGGTCGCGCAGGGGTGGCAGGTCGATGGTGATGACGTTGAGGCGATAGAAGAGGTCCTCGCGGAACTTGCCCTGCTCCTTCGCGCGGGACAGGTCCACGTGCGTGGCGGCGATGACGCGCACGTCCACCTTCACGGGCTCGTTGGCGCCCACGCGCTTGACTTCACCCTCCTGCAGGACGCGCAAGAGGCGCACCTGGGTGGCCGGGGGCACGTCGCCAATTTCATCCAGGAAGATGGTGCCGCCGTCGGCCGCCTCGAAGAGGCCCTTCTTGTTGCCGGTGGCGCCGGTGAAGCTGCCCTTCACGTGGCCGAAGAGCTCACTTTCCAGCAGCGTCTCCGTCAGGGCCGAACAGTTGACGGCCACGAAGGGCTTGTCGCGGCGCGCGCTGCGGTAGTGGATGGCGCGGGCAACCAGCTCCTTGCCCGTGCCGCTCTCACCCTGGATGAGCACCGTGGCGGTGGAGTGGCTGACCGTCTCCACCAGCTTGAACACGGCGCGCATCTGCGAGGACTGGCCGATGAGGTCCTCGAACTGGCTGCGCGCGGTGAGCGCCTCCTCCAGCGCGCGGGTGCGGTCCTTCAGCGCCTTGCGCTCGGCGGCCTTGGCCACCGTGAGGCTGACCTCGTCGATGTTCTCGAAGGGCTTGGTGAGGTAGTCGTACGCGCCCGCCTTCACCGCCTCCACCGCCGTCTCCACGGTGGCGAAGGCCGTCATCATGATGACCTCCACGTCCGGGCGGTCCGCCTTGATGGCGCGCAGCAGGTCCATGCCGGACAGGTGCGGCATCTTGATGTCGAGCACGACCACGTCGATGGACGGATCCTTCGCCGCCGCGAGCCCCTCCACCGCGTCGTCGATGGCGACGACCGGGTGTCCTTCCCGCTGGAGGATCTGGGTGACGGCCTTGAGGACGACGGAGTCGTCATCCACAACGAGGACCTTGGCGCGCTTGACTTGGTTCACGGCAACCTCTCGAGCTGCAGGGGAATAGGCAGGTAGACGATGAAGCGGGAGCCCTGACCCACGTGGGTGTCCACGTGGAAGGTGCCCCCGTGGTCCTGGACGATGCGATAGGCGATGGACAGCCCCAGGCCGGTGCCCTCGCCGGGCGGCTTGGTGGTGAAGGACGGCTCGAAGATGCGCGGCAGGTGACGCTCTTCGATGCCCGAGCCGGTGTCCCTCACCGCGAAGAACGTCCGGTCGCCCTCGCGCCCCGTCTCCAGGGACAGGCGCCCTTCGGCGTGGGGAAGCGCTTGCAGGCCGTTCTGCAGCAGGTTGAGCACCACCTGCGCGAGCGTCCCAGGGTCGCCGTACACCTTGGGCAGCCCGTCCTTGAGGCCCAGCTTCAGCTCCACCTTGGGCATGGACTTGAGCTGCGCGCGGAAGAGCACCGCGGCGTCCTCCACGCACTTGGACAAATCAAAGAGGCGGCGGTCCTCCACGCGGCTGTGCCGGCTGAACTTCAGCAGGCTCTCCACGATGCGCTTGCAGCGCAGCGCGCTCTCTTCAATCAGCTTCAGCGACTCCAGGTCGCTCTCGCTGCGGCCCGCGTCGCGGGACATCAGCTGCGCGAAGGCGAGGATGCCGCCCAGCGGGTTGTTGATTTCGTGCGCCACGCCGCCCGCGAGCTGGCCCACCGCGGCCATCTTCTCCGTCTCGATGAGCCGGCGCGTCATGGCCTGCTCCTCCGTGACGTCTCGGTAGGTGCACACCGCGCGGTCGTCACCGGCGAAGGGATACGCGGCCACCACGTAGCTGCGCCCGCCCTGCTGCACTTCCCCGCGCGCGCCCTTGCCCGTCTCCATGGCGGAGGGCAGCGGGCAACCCGTGCACGGCGTGTCCCGGCCGAAGAGGTACTGGTGGCAGGGGACGTCGGAAGGCACTTCTTCGATGGAGCGGCGGGCCACCTGCGCGTAGGCCACGTTGGCCCGGCGCACCGCGAAGTCCCGCGCGCGCACCACCGCGAGCGGCGTCTCCATGCAGTCGAAGGACAGCTCCCACTCGCGCTTGGCCGTGGAGAGCAGGCGCGTGCGCAGCGCGACGCGCTCCTCCAGGTCCGCGTTGAGGTGCTTGAGCTCCGCGTTCTGCTCCTGGGTGACGCGGTAGAGCCGGTCGTTCTCCGCGTGGAGCGCGTACTGCTCGAAGGCGCTCTTCACCGTGAGGACCAGGTGGCTGTCGTTCCAGGGCTTGGAGATGAAGCGGAAGATTTCGGAGCGGTTGATGGCCTCTTCGATGGCCTGCTGATCCGCCTGCCCCGTCAGCATGATGCGCTGGGCGCGCGGCGCCTGGAGCTTCACCTGGGTGAGGAACTCCACCCCGTTCATCCCCGGCATGCGGAAGTCGGAGATGACGACCTCCGGCTGGAACCGCTCCAGCGTGCGCAGGCCCGCTTCGGCGTCCGTCGCCGTCTCGATGTCCCACTCACCGCGGCGCAGCACCCGCCGGATGGACTTGAGGATGTTCTCCTCGTCGTCCACGAGCAGCAGCCGCCCACGGGCGACCGGGTCCTGCGCCTGCGCTTGAGCTCCGAGGGTTCCCATGGACTTTCCGGAGTTCGACATTTGCAATGGCCTTGCCAAACCGGAGATTTGGATAAACCCCGGCAATCACGCCCTTTTTCAGTGACATGACAAAAAGGGGCAAGGTCATCATAGACCCATGACACCCAATGGGGTCAAACCCGACTCAGGGTTTTTGACCCGCTGGGTCAGCCAGCGCGGGAGGGCGGCGCGGAAAACAGGGGGGCGGGAGGGTGCAGACAGATGCGGTCGCGACCCTCCCGCTTGGCGCGGTAGAGGGCCTCGTCGGCGGTGAGCAGCAGCTGCTCCGGGGCGAGGATGGCGCGGTGGGGGAAGCTGGAGACGCCCAGGGACGCGGTGACGCGCAGGGCACCCTCCGGACCGGCGTGCAACTCGTTGATTCCCTTGCGGATTCTCTCCGCCACGGTGAGGGCGCCGGGCAGGTGGGTGCACGGCAGGAGGATGGCGAACTCCTCTCCTCCGTAGCGGGCCACCAGGTCCGTCTCACGGACGCTGTGCTGGAGGGAGGCGGCCACCTCTCTCAGGACGCGGTCTCCGGCGCCGTGGCCGTGGGCGTCGTTGATGTTCTTGAAGTGGTCCAGGTCCACCAGGATGAGAGAGAGGCTCTCGTCGTAGCGCTGCGAGCGGCGGAACTCCTCGCGCAGGCGCTCCTGGAAGTAACGGTGGTTGTGCACCTGGGTCAGGCCGTCCGTCACCGCCAGGCGCCGCAGTTCCTCGACCTGGGAGTGAAGTGACCTCAACCGGGAGTGCGCTTCCAGGCTCCGGTAGAGCCTCAAACGCAGCTCTTCGTCGTCCCATGGGGTCAGAATTACCTCAGCCCCCCTGCGCAGCGCGGCCAGGCGCAAGGCCCGGTCTTCCGGGGGGGCCAGGACCACCACGGCGGGTTGGGGCCCCGGTTGCGGTGGGGAGAGGGCCTCCAGGAGGCCCTGAGCCTGGGCCTCGTCGAGGCCGCCGGAGCAGAGCAAGACGCCGTCTACCTCCTGGGTCAGCCCGAGCGCCTCCGGCCCGGAGCGAGCCACACGGAGCGCGAAGTCCTCCGGGCCGAGCGTGCGCACCAACTGAGGCAGCAGTGCCTGCGAATCGTCCACGACCAGAAGCGTGTAGGGCTGGGTTTTCACCGTGTCCCCATAAAATGATGACTAGGCGGTACTATAGGGGTTTCCCACAAGAAGGGCCAATGGGTTTGCCTGTGGGTAGGGGCTCTGCTAGCGAGCGCGCGTTTCCTTCCGGACGGAACGCGCGCGACATGACGACCGTGGCCAAGTACCCGAGCATCAGCCTCTTCTTCCCCGCTTGGAACGAAGAGGACTACGTGGAGCGCGCGGTGAGCCGCGCACTGGAAGTGCTACCGAAGCTCACCGACGACTTCGAAATCATCGTGGTCAATGACGCCTCCACGGACCGGACCCAGGAGGTCTGCGACGCGCTGGCGGCGAAGGTGCCTCAGCTAAGGGTCATCACCCACCCCGTGAACCTGAAGCTGGGCGGAGCGATGCGCACGGGGCTGGCGGCGAGCACGAAGGACCTGGTGCTGTACTCGGACATCGACCTGCCGTGGGACATGCGCGAGTTGGAGCGGGCGCTGCACCTGATGAACTACCTGGAGGCGGACATGATCTGCGCCTTCCGGTTCGACCGCACGAGCGAGGGCGCGAAGCGCATCGTGTACTCGTTCGTCTACAACGTGCTCATCCGGGCGCTGTTCGACATCCAGATCAAGGACGTGAACTTCAGCTTCAAGCTGATGCGCCGCCAGGTGCTGGAGTCGATGGAGCTCCGGAGCCAGGGCTCGTTCATCGACGCGGAGCTGGTGGTGAAGGCCATCCGCAAGGGCTTCCGCGTGTTCCAGATGGGCGTGGACTACTTCCCGCGCACGCGCGGCATCTCCACGCTGGCGTCGCCGTCGGTCATCTTGAAGATGGTGAAGGAGCTGGTGGCGCTGTACCCGGAGACGCGCTCGCCGTCACCGCCGGTCAAGCCGGTGCGCCTGCCTCCGTCCGTGCAGCAATTGCGTTCGGTGCCGGGCCACGCGGGGCGTGGGTAGGCCGCACATGGCGTCGCGCACCCGCCTCATCGTCAACGCGGACGACCTGGGCCTGCATCCGTCACTGGACGCGGGCATCCTCAAGGCGCACCGCGAGGGCATCGTGACCAGCGCGACGCTGCTGGCCATGGGGCCCTCCGCCGCGGAGGCCGTGGGATTGGCGAAGGCGCAGGGGCTGGCGGTGGGTGTGCACCTGGCGCTGTCCACGCGGCTTCCCTGCGCGGCTCCCGCTGAGGCCGTGCGGACGGTGGCGCCGGGCGGGCGGCTGCGGGGCAACTGGGCGGGGTTCGCGAAGGCGTGGGTGACGGGGCGGGTACGGAGAGAAGAGCTGGAGCGGGAGCTGTCCGCGCAGCTCTCCCGCGCTCGGGAGCTGGGCGCGCAGGTGGATCACCTGGACGGGCACCAGCACCTGCACCTGTTGCCGGGGGTGCGGTCGGTGGTGGAGGGCATCGCCGCGCGCGAGGGCCTTCCCCTGCGGTGGCCGGATGCGCTGCCGCGCGCGTCGTGGCTTCGGGCTCCCGGGCCGGCGTTGAAGACGACGGTGCTCGCGGTGCTGGCGCGGACGGCTCCTCGGGCCCGGCCGGGCGTGCGGCGGGTGAGCGCGGGCGGCGTATTCGAGGCGGGCCGGCTGGATGAGTCCGCGCTGCTCTCGGTGCTGGACTCGCTGCCGGCGGGAGACTTCGAGCTGGGGTGCCACCCCGGTGAGGGTGCTCCGCATGTGCCGGAGGATCCGGCGTGGACCTATGGCTGGGAGGCGGAGCTGGCCGCGCTCACCAGTCCCCGCGTGAAGGCGAAGCTCGTGGAGCGGGGCATCACGCTCGCGAACTACGGCGAGCTGGGCTGACGAGCCGCGGAAACCTGTCCGACTGTCGGACAGGCTTGGAGGTGGCCCGCCACGCACGCGTGGGCTTCTTCAGCGGGCCTCGGCGTCGTAGAGCAGGTGCGGCGTCGTGTAGCCCGCGCCCAGGCCCACGACTTCACGCACCTCGAAGCCTGCGTCGCGCAGGAGCCGCACGCCGTCGACTCGCGGCTTGAGCACCATGCCGCCGCTGGCCTTGGTGCGCCCCAGGAGCGAGACCATCACCCACTCCTGCGCGAGCGCCTTCGCGTGCTTCCAGGAGCGGTCGCCTTCGACTTCCTTCAGGAGGAAGCGGCCTCCGGGCTTGAGCAGGCCGCGCACGGACCGGAGGAAGCCGGGCCACCGCTCATCGGGCAGCAGGTACAGCACGTCGCAGACCACCACCGCGTCGAGGGTATGCGGCTGCGTCCTCGCGAGCTCTTCCACGGAGCCCACGTCCAGCGACACGTTGGGCAGCCCCGACAGGGCCTGCTTCGCCCAGTGCACCTTGCGCTCGTCCAGGTCCACTCCGAGGACCCGTCGCTCCGGCACCGCGAGCGCCATCACCGCGGACAGGAGGCCGTGCCCGCAGCCGATGTCCGCCACCGTCCCGGCGGGCAGACGCGACGCCACCGCGAGCAAGGGAGCCGAGGACGCCCGCGCGTGCACGTGGAAGCGCTCGCCCGAGGGTAGGTGCGCATAGAGCTCCAGCGCCTGGGACATGAGCCCGCTCATGACGCGGCCTCCGCGCTCGGGGCTGCGGCTCGCGCCAGCGCTCGCCCCATCCGTCCGCTCATGACACGTACTCCGCCGCTCCGAAGGCCGCCGTCAGCGCCAGCATCACGCAGGCGCTCGTGGCGAGCACTCCCCACCTCAAGCGCGGTCTCTCCCGCAGCAGCAACGCCAACGTGAGGAACAGCGGGAAGGCGGCCAGCAGGTAGCGCCCCATGCCCATGAAGTCCTTGCTGGACAGTGCGGGCAATCCCACGATGGCCAGCGTGTACACGCCATAGCCCCACCCCAACCGCTTCACCGTGGGCCACACCAGCGCGAGCGCCCCCACCGTGACGGCCGCGTGCCCCATCAGCCTGAAGCCGTCCGACAGCGACATCTCCCGGCTGAAGCCCTGGAACCAGCGCAGCTTCGCCCACGTGCGCCAGCCCGGCTTCTGGTCCCACCCCGGCGCGGACTGCACCTTCACGAACGCGAACGGTTCGCCGAACGCCTTCCACTGGTAGAGCACGTACAGCACGAAGCCCGCCGCCGCGAACACCGGCAGCAGGTCCATCAGGCTCCACTTCAGGCCGCGCTCGTGCTTCCACTCCAGCCGCCGCGCCAGCAGGCCCACCACCAGCGCGGGCGCCACCGGCCGCGCCGCCGTGGCCACCGCCGCGAGCAACACCGCCCACCCCAGCTGCCCCCGCTCCAGGAGCAGGAACGCCCCGATGATCAGCAGGAGGAACAGCGCGTCCGAATACATGGCCCCGTAGAGGAAGAACGCGAACGGATAGAACGCCAAGAGCAGCCCCGCGTTCCTCGCCGCCTCCTCATCCGCCCGCGTGCGCGCCCACAGCGTGAAGACGTACAGCGCGCCCAGGCCGCACAGCATGGTGACGAGCACGCCCGCGAGGAACGTGTCCATGGACAGCAGGCCCAGCCCGCGCAGCACCAGGGGGTACAGCGGGAAGAACGCCACCGGGCTCTGCTGGCCGGGCGTGTAGCTGTAGCCCGCCGTCGCGATGTGCGCGTACCAACCGGCGTCGAAGTGCGTCCAGCCCAGGAGGATGGGGGCGCCCGGCCACGTCAGCCTCGCGGGGCTGTAGCCCTGCGGGAACACCATTGAGGACACCGCTACCAACGCGGTGCACACCACCAGGGCCGCGAGCCCGGCGGTCAGAACAACACGAGGAGCGGAACGGACCATGTAGGGCATGCCCCTTGGTCCAGAACCGCCCCTCGCGTCAAGTCAGGCCCGGAAACAGGGAGAAAACCGTTTGAGGTCCCCTCACCGCCCGGTGCGTCACGTGCTCAGGACTCGTAGAAGCCCTTGTTGGCGCGCACCTTCTCCACCAGCAGCGGCGCGGGCGTGAAGCGCTCTCCGTACTTGTCCTGGTAGTGCTCCAGCTTGCGCAGCAGGTTGGCCGGGCCCAGGGCGTCCGCGTACCGGAACGGGCCGCCCAGGAACGGCGGGAAGCCCAGGCCGAAGATGGCGCCCACGTCGCCGTCGCGCGGGCTGCGCAGGATGCCTTCACCCAGGCAGCGGATGGCCTCGTTCACCATCTGCAGCGCGACGCGTTCCGCCATCTCCGCGGGGTCCAGGGACTTGCGGTCCTTGCCGTGCGGCAGGAGCAGGTAGACCTGCGGGTCCACCTCCTTCTTCTTCCCGTTCTCGTACAGGTAGAAGCCCTTGTTCGTCTTGCGGCCCAGGCGGCCGTCGGACACCACTCCCGCCAGCGCCTTGGGCGCCACCATGCGCTTGCCGAACGCGGCCTCCATGATGGGCCCCACCTTCTGGGCCACGTCGATGCCCACCTCGTCCAAGAGCGTGATGGGCCCCACCGGGAAGCCGAAGTCCACCAGCGCCTTGTCCAGCTGGACGATGTCCGCGCCTTCCGCCAGCAGGTACGCCGCCTCGTTCATGTACGGCGCGAGGATGCGCGACGTGTAGAAGCCCGGCCCGTCGTTGACGACGATGACCGTCTTGCCCTGCTTCTTGCCCACGTCCACGCAGGTGGCCGTCACCCACTCCGCCGTGCCCGGGTGCGTGATGATCTCCAGCAGCGGCATTTTGTGGACCGGGCTGAAGTAGTGCATGCCAATCACCTGCGAGGGGCGATTGCTGCCCTTCGCCAGCTCGCCAATGGGCAGGCTGGAGGTGTTGGACGCGAAGATGGTGTTCTCGCCGGTGACGGCCTCCACCTCCGCGATGACCTGGTGCTTGAGCTTCAGGTCCTCGAAGACCGCTTCGATGATCAGGTCCACCGACTTGAAGCCGCTGTAGTCCGTGCCCGCGGTGATGTTGGACAGCTTCGCGTTCGACTCGAGCCGCGTGAGCGAGCGGCGCTTCACGCGCTCATCCAGCACCGTCTGCACCTGCTTGAGCGCGCGGCCCGCGCCCGCGTCGTCCCGGTCCTTCACGCGCACGGGTACGCCCTGGAGCACGCCAGCCACGTAGGCGATGCCGCCACCCATGAGGCCGCCGCCCAGCACGCCCACCTTCTTCACCTCGCGCGGCTTCAGGTTGGGGTTGGAGGTGCCGTTCTCCTTCTTCAGCGCCGTGGTGGCGAAGAAGATTTCCACCAGGCGCCGCGACACGTCCGTGAACACCAGCTCGCCAAAGGCCTTCGCCTCCGCCTCCAGGCCCGCCTTGCGGCCGGACTCCAGGCCCACGCGGATGACCTGCAGCGCCTTCTCCTGCGCGGGGTACTTGCCGCGCGTCTTCTTCAGGAGCTGCTTCTTCGCCTGGTCGAACATCACCTTGCGGCCGAGCGGGTTGTCCTCCAGCGCAGCTTCCTTCCAGAGGTCCTTGTTGATGAGCCCCTGGAAGAGGCCGGCGATGCCCTTCTTCTTGCTGCTCTGGGCCACGGCCTTGAAGCCCTGGTGCGAACGCTCCACCTTCAGCGTGCCCGCGGCCAGCTCCGCCGCGCGCTTGAGCGCGAGGTCCTTGAGCATGGGCACCGGCACGACTTCATCCACGACGCCCAGCTTCTTCGCCTTGGACGGCTTGACGTTCTTGCCAGTGAGGATGAGGTCCAGCGCGGCCTCCGCGCCAATCAGCGCGGGCAGCCGCTGCGTGCCGCCGGCCCCGGGGATGAGGCCCAGCTGCGTCTCCGGCAGGCCCACCACCGACTTGGGGCTGTCCGTGACGATGCGGTAGTGGCACGCGAGCGCCCACTCCAGACCGCCGCCCAGACACGCGCCGTGGATGGCCGCGACCACGGGCTTGGAGAAGGCCTCCAGCCGGTCGAACTCCGCGTGCGCGGCGCGGCTGATGGCCTCCACGTCCGCCGGGGACTTGAGGGTCTGCAGGAAGTCGATGTTCGCGCCGGCGACGAAGTTGTCCTTCTTGCCGGAGATGAAGACGACGGCCTTCACCTCCGGGTCCCGCTCCGCCTGAAGGAGCAGGTCGGAGAACGCGGCGCCCACGTCTGGGGACAGCGTGTTCACCGGCGCGCCCGGCTGGTCCACGGTGATGACCGCGACGCCGTTCGTGACGTCGTAGCTCAAGCCCTGCTTCGCTTCGACTGCCTCTTGCTTGGTCGCCATCACGCACGCTCCAGGATGACCGCGGCGCCCAGGCCACCCGCGGCGCAGACGGTGCACAACACCGTGTTCTTGTTCCGACGCTTCAGCTCATTCAGGGCCTGCGTGATGATGCGCGCGCCCGTGGCACCGAAGGGGTGCCCGATGGAGATGGAGCCGCCCGTCACGTTCAGGATGGACCGGTCCACCTCGCCCACCGGCGCGTTGAAGCCCGCCTTCTTCGCGAACTCCTTGGACGCCAGCGCCTGGAGGTTGCTCGCCACCTGCGCGGCGAAGGCCTCGTGCATCTCCACCAGGTCGATGTCCGCCAGCTTCATCCCTGCGCGCTTGAGCGCCACGGGCGCTGCGTACGCCGGGCCCTGGAGCAGCTGGTCGCCCGGGTCGGTGGCGGCAAAGGCGTGCGAGCGAAGGAAGCCCAGCGGCTCGTAGCCCAGCGCCTTCGCCTTCTCCTCGCTCATCAGCAGCAGCGCCGCGGCGCCGTCCGTCAGCGGGGACGCGTTGCCGGCGGTGACGCTTCCATAGCGGCGGTCGAACACCGGTTTGAGCTTGGAGAGCGCCTCCAGGCTGGTGTCGTCGCGCACGATGTTGTCCTTCGTGGCGGTCTGCTCGTACTTCGGCGGCACGGTGACGTGCATCACCTCGCCGTCGAACAGGCCCTCCTTCCACGCGCGGGCCGCGTTCTGGTGCGAGTTGAACGCGATGAGGTCCTGCTCCTCGCGGGTGATGCCGTTCTCCTTGGCCATCTTCTCCGCGCTCTCACCCATGGTCTCGCCGGTGGAGTACTCGGCGATGGCGGGGGGCACGGGGATGAGGTCCTTGGCCTTGAGCTTCTGGAAGGGCTTGAGCTTGTCCGGAAGGCTCTTGCCCTTGGACGACGCGGCGAGCGCGTGCGCCAGCGGGCGGCTGGTGAAGATGGGCGCGTCCGACAGGGACTCGGTGCCTCCGGTGATGACGACGTCCGCGTCGCCCAGCGCGATGGCGTTGGCGCCCGCCACCATGGACTGGATGGACGTGGCGCAGGCGCGCGCCACCGTGAAGGCGTCAATGCGCTTGGGCAGGCCCGCCGCCAGCACGACTTCGCGCGCGATGGACGGCGCGGTCAGCGTGGGGATGACCTGTCCGAAGACGACCTGGTTGATTTCGTTGGGGTCCAGGTCGCTGCGCTGCACCAGCTCCTGGACCACCATCCGGCCCAGGTCCAGCGCCGTCAGGTTCGCGAAGACGGTGCCCGCCTTCGCGAACGGCGTCCGCAGTCCGCGAACGATGGCCACCCGCCGGTGGCCGTTGCGCTTCTCGCTTGCCATGTGTGCCTCACCCTCTGTGAAACGAGTGAGGCGCTTCTAACGGCGGGCAATGCACCGCGTCAATGTCGGATTGATTCTTGAGTCAACTGCTCGCCAGTCGGCCGGGCGGGGGATTGTTCAGCCGAGCGTGCCCTGGCGGAGGGCGGCGCCGTGCTTGTGGACGGCCTCCACGAGGAACTTCGCGGCGTCCGGGTCGGTGGGCGGGAGGATGCCGTGGCCCAGGTTGAAGATGTGCCCGGTGGGGCCGGCGCGGCGGAGGATGTCCTTCACACGACCGTCCAGCTCCTCGCGAGGGAGGAAGAGGTGGAGCGGATCCAGGTTGCCCTGGGTCGCCACGTCCGGCCCGAGGATGCGGCGGCCCTCGTCCACGGGGCAGCGCCAGTCCAGGCCGATGACGTCCGCGCCGGTGCGCTTCAGGAGCGGCAGGTGCGGGGTCATGTTCACGCCGAAGAGGATGACGGGGACGCCGGTGGCCTTGAGCTCCGTCACCATCTCGGTGAGGTACGGGAGGCTGAAGCGTTCGAAGTCCCAGGGGGACAGCTCGCCGCCCCAGGAGTCGAAGATTTGAACAATCTTCGCGCCGGCCTCCACCTGCATCTTGAGGTACGGGATGAGGGTGTCGGTGAGCTTCCGGAAGAGGCGGTGGGCGACTTCGGGCTGCTCGAAGAGCAGGCGCTTGATCTGGATGTAGCTCTTGGAGCCGCCGCCCTCGACCATGTACGCGGCCAGGGTGAAGGGCGCGCCCGCGAAGCCGATGACGGGCACGGAGTCGTTGATGGCCTTGCGCGTGCGGCGGATGGCTTCAGCGACGAAGCCGGTGCCTTCCACGGGGTCGGGGACGCCGAGCTTGTCGATGTCCGCGGGCGTGCGCAGCGGGTTGGGGAAGTGGGGGCCCTTGTCGCCCAGCTCCAGGTGGATGCCCATGGCCTCCACGGGGATGAGGATGTCGGAGAAGATGATGGCGGCGTCCACGCCCAGGCGGGTGATGGGCTGGACGGTCACTTCCGCGGCCAGGTCCGGGTTCTTGCAGAGGTCCAGGAACGCGATGTTGCCGCGGATGGCGCGGTACTCGGGCAGGTAGCGGCCCGCCTGACGCATCAGCCACACGGGGGTGGTGTCGGTGGGCTGGCGGCGCGCCGTGCGCAGGAGTCGGTCGTTCACGTCATCACCTTCGAGGGGCGAGAGGGAGGCAGGGACTTCACGGACCGGGGTGTACCCTATCTTCATGACCCGGTTGAACCGCTACGTTCCGAGTCTGCTCGCGCTCGCATGCATGGCCTGTGCGACGGGGCGGACGGCTGCTCCTGCCCGGCCGCAGTGGCCGCTGCCTCAGGAGCTGGTCCGCTGGGAGCCGGCTCCCGGGGTGAGCGTCGTGGCGCCTCGGGTGCCGCAGGGCGAGACGGAACCGCCCCGCACAGGGCCAAATGCCAGGTGCTGGAACTACAAGGCCGGCGACGACCTCCTCCTCAAATTTGATGAGCCCCGACCCTTGATCGGCGTCCATTGCTCGTGGAGCCACACGAACTCGGGCAGGCATTTCCATATGGACTGGAGCACCGATGTCTACGCTCCCGAAACCTCGCCCGAAGACAAGCGCGAGCAACTCCGGATGGCGCTGATCCAGCGCTATGGCGTCCCAGAGAACGAGCTCACCCGGCTACCCGCGCCCTGGTACGGATGGGAGTGGCGCATGGTCGGCGCAGAGTGGATTGGCCCGCCCGAGGAGATGCCGGACGGCATCGGAGAAAGACTCTGCGATCGTTGGCTCGTCGCGGGGACAAGCCTCGTCTTCCTTCAGGTCGTTTCCCCCGAGGACGACCCGTTCCCCGAGGGCGAAGCCTTCCTCGATTCGCTGCGGGTCACTGACCTGAAGTGACGATTCAGCCGCCGTCCCGCCCGCCGCCGTGGTCGTCGCTGCCGCCGTCGTCGTCTCCGCCGCCATCGTCATCCGCAGGCAGCGTGATGGGCTGAACACGCTCCTCGCCCTCACGGACGCAGACCTCCGTCTCCACGTCCTCCAGGTCGTCGGCCTTGACCTCCAGCGCGTAGCAGCCCGCAGGCAGCGGTCCCAGGCGGACCTCGCCGCTGCTCGTGTCGACCTTCGCGCGGTCTTCTCCCGTGCCTCGCAGTTCCACCTCGACGTCGGGCGGGATGGCGCCCTGCTCGTCCCGCACCCTCACGGTGAGGAAGGCCCCGGGCCTCGCCTGGATGTCGCCCACGTCGGTGACCCGAGCGCCCTGTGCCATCACGGGCGTCCTCGCTGCCTGCGTGCGTGAGGCGACCACGTACAGCTCCAGCGACACCGCCGGCACGCCGCTCAGTTCGAAGCGGCCGTCCGCGGCCACCGTCGCTCGCAGCTCCGAATGGCCCATCACGCTGACGCGCGCCACGCCGGACTCCGCGCCCAGCACGCGGCCTCGCACGGTGCCCGTGCGCAGGTCCCCGTTGTCGAAACCGCCACAGCCCACGAGCGCCAACACCAGCGCCCTGCCGCATGTCCTGGCTCGCATCAGAAGCGGTACCCTCCGGCCAGCATCAGGCCTCCAAAGCCCACCGTGCGCGTCTGTCCGTCCACCGGGACGTAGGCCCACAACGCCTGTGCGCGCGCTTCCACCATCCACGCCGGGCTGAAGCGGAATGACAGCGCGGCCATCCATCCCGGCCAGGCCGTGACGTACTGCTCGTTCCGGTCCAGCAGCTCCAACTGGAAGGAGCGCTGCAACCACAGTCCGGCCACGCGAGGACCGGTGGACAGGCCCAGTCGGCCCCACGTCCACGTGGGCCCCACCGCCACGCCCACGAGTAGCGTGCGGTGCCGCACCGGCACGTCGCCGCCTGGATCCAACCGCAGCGACTGACGCCCCTGCCCCGCCGCCACGTCCACCCAGAGGTCCAGCTTCCCGTCCAGGAGCACACCCTCCCAGCCCAGTCCCACGCCCCCCTGCGCCGACGCCGGCAGCACCTGCTCGCGGCTCTGTCCATCCAGGAAGCCGAGCACGCCTCCGCCCAGCGTCACCGTGCGCTTGGGCCCGTCCGCCATGGGACGCAGGAACGCCTCCAGTTCGCGCCGCTCGCCGGAGCGCAGCGCCACGGTGTCCTCCCACAACACCTGGCCGCCCTTGCGCAGCTCCAGCTTCCGCCGGCCCTCTGGCACCACCACGCCACCGGGCAGCTCGCCCGCGTCGTGGCCATCCACCTTGAGCGTGAAGCCCTCCAGCCTCGCGCTGTAGGAGAAGACCTCTGGCTGCCCTGGCCGCTGCAAGGAGCCGGACAGCAGCACCGGATCCGCGCCCACTTCCAGAATCTGCGCGCTGGGACGCTGGCGCCCTTCCGTATAGGCCCAGGTGTTGCGGCGGGCCCAGTCGTGGGCTTCGGTGGCGCTCACCGCGCCGTCGCGATTGCGGTCGCCACTTCCGTCGAGCGCCTGGATGAGGAAGTGCGTGTAGATGTCATTGGCCAGCGCGTCGTCCTCTCGCGCGGCCTCACCCCAATCGCTGGCGGACAACACCAGCGAGGCGCGGCTCGCGGCCTCCAATGGCTGCGGCAGGAAGGACGCCTTGGTGTGCGCGAGCTCGTCGCGGACCTCCGGCGGCAGCAGCGACTTGCCCGTGCCGCTGTGACAGGTGGCCAGCACCAGCACTCGCCGCCGCGAGCCCAACCGCTCCAGCGACTGTTCCAGCGTGGCCATGTCCAGGCCCGTGCCGGCCACGTCGCGGTAGCGGGTGTCGGACGTCACCAGATAGCGCTGCAGTTCGCCCCTCGCGTCGCGCGCCAGCGAGCCGTGCCCAGACACGTACACGACCACCGTGTCCTGGGGCCGCCAGGGACGCGCCTCCAGCGCCTGGAGCGCGGCGAGCACCGACGTGCGCGTCGTCTGCTCCGGCCTCGTGAGCACCGTCACGGAGCGGAAGCCTCCGCGCGCCGGATCCGCCAGCACTCGGCCCAGGTCGTCCGCGTCTTTCGCCGCGTAGCGCAGCCCGTTCCATGCGGGGTCCGTGTACGCGGAGATGCCGATGAGCAGCGCGTGCCGCTCACCCTCCTGCGCCGACGCCAGCACGCCATCGTCCAGGCGCACCCGCACCGCACGGCCCTTCTCCCGCGACTCCACGGAGCGGCACGCGCCGAGCACCACCAGCGCCAGCACCACGGGGATGAACAGCAGGCGGGACACGCGCGGCTCCTCAGGGAGCAGCATGCCCCGACTCCACCTTCAAGCGAAGGCGGGCCTGGGCCGCGTCCGGTGGCACCTGTCCGCTGACGCGCACCGCCTCCAGTGCGGCGTTCCCCTGTTCACCGTGCGGCCAGGCGACCAACACCAGCGTCACGGGTCCACGCTCGTCCTCCAGGGACACGCCCGCCAGGTCCTCGCCATCACGCAGGTCGTGCGTTCCCGGCGTCAACACATGGCGGCCCAGCACCTGCGGCGGCACACCAGGGGCTTCGCGCACCAGCAGTGCGTCCGCGGACTCACTGGCGTGGTAGCGCAGGAGCACCACGGCTTCGGGCGGAAGCAGCGCGTCCGCGGCGACCGCGCGCACTTCACCATCCGGCAATCGCGCAGCACCGGTGATCTCCAGCGCGAGCGGCGCGGTGCCCTTGATGCGCTGCGAGGGCGGCTCCACACTGCCCGGCCCTCCGGTCCCCGGACGCACCAAGAGCGCAAGGAGGACCGCGGCGGCCACCGCTCCCAGTCCGCCGGTCAGCCATGCCCGCTGGGGCGCGCGCTGCTTCCGGCGCACGCGTGCCCAACCGACCGCATCCTCCCGGACGGGACGGTCCGAGGCCGCGACGAGCGCTTCGTCCGCCAGCGCGTTCAAACCCGGAAGCGCACCGGGCTCCGCGTCGTCGCGCGCGAGGAACGCCTCGCACGTCTCACACGGATGCGAGAGGTGCTCGGCGAAGTAGCGCACCGCTTCGGGCTCGCGTCGTTCGAGCTGCTTCGCGGACTCCACGTCCAGATGTCTGTCGCTCGCGCCCATGGTTCAGCCCACCTCCGCGGCCAGCAGCCGCGCCAGCAGCTCGCGTTTCACGCGGGCCCGGAAGCGCTCCAGTCGCATCGTCACCGCGCTCTTGCCCAGCCCCAGCCGGTCGGCGATCTCCCGCGCGCTCAGCTCGCCCTCCAAATAGAAGAGGCGGACGGTCTCCTTCTCCGGGCCCTCGGGCAGTCCTTCGATGAGCGCGCGCACCACGGCCACGCGGCGCTCCAGCGTCAACGACGGAGGCAGCGCGGGCGCGACGGTGTCCAGTTCGCGCGCCAGGTCCTCCTCCACGCGGGCCCGGGCCTTCGCGCCACGGCTGAGCGCGTAGGCGTGATGCCGCGCGATGGTCAGCAGCCAGCCGCTGAACGCGCGCGGATGCTGGAGCCGGGGCAGCTCGCGGAAGGCGCGCACGAACGTCTCCTGCACGGCGTCCTCCACCTCCGCGGTGCCCAGGACGCCCGAGCCCTGGGCCACGCGGCGCACGGCCCCGTGGAAGCGATGGTAGAGCTGACCGCACGCGGACTGATCACCCCTCGCAGCCCGGCGGATGCAGTCCGCCAGCTCCTGCTCCGTCACGACGCCCTCCCCGCCCGCTCCGCGCACGCGCGCGACGACCGCGTGCCGGGGCAGGGCCCCCGAGGCGATGCCGGTCCAGGTGAGAGGATGCAAGCCATGACCCCTGTTCAGTAACCGTCCCTGAGGAAGGAGTCACGGGGGGCTTTTCCGGCCACGTACGCCCGGCCGATTCCCCAGGCCTCCCTCCGGAAATCCGCGCGGAAAACCCCGGCCCGTGGCCGTTTTTCGCGGCCGGACTCCTTTCCTTCAGCGGAAGGGATGACGGGCGGACATCGCACGGCCGGTGCGAGTCCACGGGCCCGTCATCCCCCACGGAACCAGGAGACACACGTCATGCGTCGTTTCATCGGTCTGTTCGCGTCCCTCATGTGGCTGTCCGCGTGCGGCAACAGCACGTCCTCGGTGGGGTTGAGCACGCGGATGGGGAGCGCGGTCACGGGCTCGGCCCTGACGCGCACGTCCAGCCAGCGGCTGGCGCTCTCCAATGGCATCACCGTAGAGCGCGTGCGGCTGTCGGTGCGCGAGCTGGAGCTCAAGCGCGAAGGCCACCATGACGACCGCTCCGACGACGACTCCGACGCCGGGAGCGATGACGACAAGTCCGAGTTCAAGCAGCGCACGGGGCCCTTCCTCATCGACCTGTCCGGCACGGCGCTGGACGGCCAGATGGTGCGCCTGCAGGACATCTCCGTGGACGTCGGCACCTACGACGAGATCGAATTCGACATCGGCAAGGTCGACCCCGCGACCGCCCCGACCGCGTTGAAGGAGCTGGCTGAGCAGGGCGCGTCCCTCATCATCGACGGCCACATCGACGGCGAGCCCTTCCAGTTCGTCTCCAGCCTCCGCGTGGAGCAGGAGCGCGAGGTGAGCTTCGAAATCGCCGAGGGCGACGACCAGAACGTGACCTTCAACATCGACCCGAGCGGCTGGTTCACCGACAAGGACGGCAAGCGCCTTGACCCGCGCGAGTCCAGCGCCCGGTCGCAGCTGGAGAACAACCTCCAGAAGTCCATCGACGCGTTCGACGACCACGACCGCAACGGCGGCGAGGACGACGACGACCACGACCGTCACGGCGGCCGGAGCGGCGGCGAGGACTGAACCCATCCCCGCCGTCCCACCGCTCCGTCACCCGAGCGTTCGCGCCAGGTACGGAGCGGTGCGGCTCTCCTTCACCTTCGCCACCTGCTCCGGCGTGCCCTGCGCCACCACGCGGCCTCCGGCGTTGCCCGCGCCGGGCCCCACGTCGATGACGTGGTCGCTGGCGGCGACGACGCGCAGGTCGTGCTCCACGACGATGACCGTGTTGCCCGCATCCACCAGTCCTTCCAGCTGCGTCATCAGCTTGTCCACGTCCGCCGGGTGCAGGCCCGTGGTGGGTTCGTCCAGCACGTAGAGCGTGTCGCCGTGTTGGGTGCGCTGCAGCTCCGTGGCCAGCTTGATGCGCTGGGCTTCACCTCCGGAGAGCTCCGTCGCGGGCTGGCCCAGGCGCAGGTAGCCCAGGCCCACGTCGCGCAGCACCTTGAGCGCTCGCTGGAGCGGCGGCTCCTCGGTGAAGAAGTCTAAGGCGCCGTCCACCGTCAGCCCCAGCACGTCCGCGATGTTCTTCTCGCGGTAGCGCACCTCCAGCGTCTTCGCGTTGTAGCGGGTGCCGTGGCACGTGGGGCACGGCGCGTACACGCTGGGCAGGAAGAGCAGCTCCACGCTCACGAAGCCCTCGCCCTCGCACGTGTCGCAGCGGCCTCCCGCCGTGTTGAAGGAGAAGCGCCCCGCTCCGTACTTGCGCGACTTCGAAAGGGGCGTCGCCGCGAACAGCTTGCGCACGTGGTCGAAGAGGCCCGTGTACGTCGCCAGGTTGGAGCGCGGCGTGCGGCCGATGGGCTTCTGGTCCACCGTCACCAGCCGGCGGATGGCATCCATCCCTTCCTTGATATGTCCCTCGCTCGCCATCACCGGCTCGCGGTCCAGCGGCTCGCCCTCCTCCTCTTCCGGCGCAAGCGTCTGGCCCAGTCTTCCCGCCACCAGTTCCACCAGCGCCTGGCTCACCAGGCTGGACTTGCCGGAGCCAGACACGCCCGTCACCGTGGTGAAGACGCCCAGGGGGAAGTCCACGTCCAGGCCGCGCAGGTTGTTGCGCCTCACGCCTTCCAGGCGCAGCCGCCCCGTGGGCTTCCGGGGTTCGCGGCGGCGCAGGGCCTCCTCCTCGAAGAGGTAGCGCCGCGTCCGGGACGCCTCCACCTTCGCCAGTCCCTCCGGCACCCCGCTGTAGAGCACGCGTCCGCCGTGCTCACCGGCGGCGGGGCCCACGTCGACGATCCAATCCGCGTGGCGGATGACGTCCACCTCGTGCTCCACCACGAACAGCGAGTTGCCCGCCTCCTTCAGCCGATCCAACGCCGTGAGCAGCGACTCCGTGTCCGCGGGGTGCAGGCCGGCGGACGGTTCGTCCATCACGTACACCACGCCGAAGAGGTTGGAGCGCACCTGCGTGGCCAGCCGCAGCCGCTGCAACTCACCCGGTGACAGCGTGGGCGTGCTGCGCTCCAGCGACAGGTAGCCCAGGCCCAGGTCCGTCAGCACCTGGATGCGCGCGAGCAGGTCCTTGGTGATGCGCTGGGCGACGATGAGCTTCTCCGGGTGTTCGCGGGCCATGACGTCCGCGTCCTTCCCCTTCCCTTCCGCCGTGGGTTTGATCAGCTCCGCGACCTGCTCCAGCGGCATGCGGGACAGCTCGCCGATGTCGCGGCCCGCGAACGTCACCGACAGGGACTCGCGCTTCAGGCGCTTGCCCTCGCACAGCGAGCAGTCGCTGGCGACCATGTACCGGGCGACGCGCTTCTTCATCATCGCGCTCTGCGTTGTCGCGAAGGTGGTCATCACGTAGCGCTTCGCGCCCGTGAAGGTGCCCATGTAGCTGGGGGTCTCCTTGCGGGCCATGGCCCGCTTTACCTCCGCGGAGGTGAAGCCCGCGTAGACGGGGACCGTGGGCTGCTCGTCGGTGAAGAGGATCCACTGGCGGTCCTTCTTCGGCAGGTCGCGCCAGGGCTTGTCGATGTCGTACCCGAGCGTCACCAGGATGTCGCGCAGGTTCTGGCCATGCCACGCGGGCGGCCATGCGGCGACGGCGCGCTCGCGGATGCTCAAGGAGTCATCCGGCACCATGGAGCGCTCGGTGACCTCGAACACGCGGCCGATGCCGTGGCACTTGGGGCACGCACCCGCGGGTGTGTTCGGGGAGAACGCATCCGAGTCCAGCCGCTCCAGCTTCGGCGGGTAGTTGCCCGCGCGCGAGTACAGCATGCGCACGGAGTTCGACAGGGTCGTCACGCTGCCCACCGACGAGCGCGATGTCGGCGCGCCCCGGTGCTGCTGGAGCGCCACCGCCGGGGGCAGCCCGTCGATGGAGTCCACTTCCGGCACGCCCACCTGATCAATCAGGCGCCGGGCGTACGGGGCCACGGATTCGAAGTAGCGCCGCTGCGCCTCCGCGTAGAGCGTCCCGAACGCCAGCGACGACTTGCCGGAGCCGGACACGCCGGTGAAGACCACCAGCGCGTCGCGAGGGATGTCCACGTCCACGTGCTTCAGGTTGTGTTCGCGGGCGCCCCGAACGCGGACGAAGCCGGAGGGGTCGGGAGGCTTGCGGGTGCGAGGTGCTTTCGGAGTGGCCATGCCGGGGCGGACGTTGCCCACCCGTCAGCGCGCGGTCATCCAAGAAGCGAACCGCCTCGTCGGAATCCAGATGAGTTCCGGACCTCCACAGTCTGGCGGAGGACACGAGACCTGGCGGCTCAGCCGCCCCGAGCCCCCGGCCGCTCCAGCCCGAGCGCCGCCGGCAGCACGTACTGTCCGAACAGGGCCAGGGGGAGCGCCGAGCCCGCATCATTATAGTAGCTGCCGGTGAAGGCCGCGGTGACGCCCAGCGAAGGGGCGACGAAGACGTACTGCCCGCCATTGCCCCGCGCGAAGGACACCTCCACCGGCGTGCCCTGGATGACGAAGCGGGCGCTCCACCACAGGAGCCCGTAGTTCGCGTCGCCCAGCGGCCCCAGCGCCTTGCCGGACTCCGCCACCCACGCCTCGGAGACGCGGCGCTCGCCCTGCCACACGCCGCCGTCGAGCATGAGCTGCCCCACCTTGAGGAAGTCGCGCGGACGCAGGCGCAGGTGGCCTCCAGTGTCCGTGCCCTTCTTGCCCGCGGGCTGCCAGGTGACGTCCTGGACCTGCATCGGCGTGAACAGCCACTCGCGCGACAGGTCCGTGATGGAGCGTCCGCTGACGTGCTCCAGCACGGCGCCCAGCAGCACCACGCCGCCCGTGCAGTAGCGCGTCACGGTGCCGGGCTCGTCCCGCATGGGCACGTCCACGATGAAGCGGGCCCAGTCATCCGTGTCGTACATCCGCTCTTCGTTGCCGGGGGACTCGGGGTCCCAGTCGTCGCACGACAGCCCGGAGCGCATCTGGAGCAGGTGGCGCAGCGTGATGCGCTCCTTGCGCGGATCCGCGTTCTTCACCGGCGCCAGGTGCGGCAGGAGCGGGAGCACGGGCGCGTCCAGGTCCGGCAGCAGGCCGCGCTCGTGCGCCATGCCCACCAGCAGCGACGTGACGCTCTTCGTGGCGGACCTCAGGTCGTGCGCCTTCTCCCGCGTGAAGTCGTTCCAGTAGCGCTCGTAAACGAGCTGGCCCCCGCGCGCGACGAGCACCGCGTCCGGCGCCTCCACCGTGCCTTCGGACACGTCGTGCTCCAGCGCGTCGAACCACGGGCGCTGAATGCCAGTGTCCTCGAAGGAGGCCACGGCCCAGCCGTCATCGAGCCGGGCCGGAGGCGAGCCCGGCCCCGTGGGCATCCGCTTGCCTCCGCACGCCATGAGACACACCGCGCACAGCAGCACCATCCGCTGGAACATCGCTGCACCTGCCTTCGCTCCGGCCCTGGAAGCGCGGCAGCCTATGTCACGCGGAGGCGCCATCGCGACTAGCGGATGTTCTTCGCGGCCTGCTCGCGGATGCGCGCTTCCTGCTCTCGCAGCTCGGGCGTGAACTCGGCGCCGAAGTCGTCGTCCTCGAAGACCTGCCGCAGCTCCAGCTCCACGTTGCCGCCCGCGTCCATGGACGGCCAGCGCTTGAGCCACTCCAGGGCCTCCGCCCGCGACTTCACCTGGATGAGGGTGAAGCCGGCGATGAGCTCCTTCGTCTCCGTGAAGGGACCGTCGACGATGGCCGGTTTGCCGTTCGTGAACTTCACGCGGGCGCCCTTGCTGCTGGGGTGCAGGCCCTCGCCCTGGAGCATCACGCCCGCCTTCACCATCTCCTCGTTGTAGGCGCCCATGGCGGCCAGCAGCTTCTCGTCCGGGAGCACGCCGGCTTCCGTGTCCTTGTCCGCCCTGCGGATGATCATGAAGCGCACAATCGTGTCTCCTGCCGCGCGCCGTCGGGCCGCGGGGGGTGTTCTTCTGTTGCCTTCAGGGACGCAACGAATGGGGCTGGGGGAAATCGACACGGCCTTTTTATTTTCCCACCGCGACTTCCAAACCCTCGCAATCACGGGACTTCCCATGTCCCGGCCGCGAATGTGACAGTGCCCCCCATGCACGCGGGCGTGACATCCACCGGCACGAAGCCCTTTCCGGCCAGCGGTCTCATGCACCCCGTGGTCCTGGTGGCCGTGGTGCTGCTCGTGCTGAACGACCACGTGTTCAAGGCGCGCTGGCCGTCGTGGTGGACGGGGAAGCTCTCCGACGTCGCCGGGCTCGCGATGTTCCCGGTGCTCCTCCAGGCGCTGTGGGAGCAGGCGTTCCAGCGGCGAGCACGGGAATTCCGTCCGTCGTTCCCGGTGCTCGTGGGAGCGGTCGTGCTGACGGGGCTGTGCTTCGGCGCGACGAAGATTTCCTCGGACGCCGGGGATGCGTGGCGCTGGGCGCTGGGCGCGCTGCAGTGGCCCTTCTACGCGCTGCGCGCATGGCTCGGGGGAGCGCGCATTCCCGCGGTCCGTCCCACGGTGCACACGGTGGACATCACGGATCTGCTCACGCTGCCGTCGCTGATCATTCCCCTGTGGCTGGGATGGCGACGTGCTCGCGTGGCTCGCGAACAGGGCGTGCGTATTCCCGCGCACGAGGAGTCTTCGCTGCCTCCTTGATTGCTGCGAGCTGTGCACGTCGCTTCGCGGCACGTGTCAGACCCCCAATTACAGTCGGCCCCGTCACGCATTGAACCGACAGGGGCCATCATGTCCGCGCGTTCTTCTCAATCCCATACATCCACGCCTTCAAACATCCTGGAGCAGGTGCGGCAGTGCGCCGCGTCCGTCACGCGGTATCCGCTCGACATCCTGACGGAGCATGCGCAGCTCGAGGACGAACTGGGCATCGACTCCGTGAAGCTCGCGGAGATCGCCGCGGTCATCGCGCGTGAGTTCCAGCTGCCGCCGGACCGGCTGCCGCGAAACGGGAAGGCGCGCACGCTCGGCGCCATCGCCGGGGCGGTGACGGAGGCGCTGGGCACGGAGCCCGGACCATCGCTCCATGTCGCCACGTCCGTAGTCCCCGCTGTCGTCGAAGCGAAGGCGAGCATCGGTGATGCGAAGGCGGGCGCCGGTGCTCTGGCCACGCAGGACCTCCTGCCCCGCGTGCGCGCCGTGTTCGCGCGGGTGACGCGCTACCCAGAGGAGTTGCTCACGCCGCACGCGGATCTGGAGGACGAGCTGGGCATCGACTCCGTGAAGCAGGCGGAGGTGATGGCCGTGCTCATGAAGGAACTGGGGCTGAGCGACGCGCCGAAGCCCTCGCAGCGCCTGCGCACCATGGCCGCCATCGCCGACGCGGCCCGTGCGCTGCTGCCGGCCGCGCCGCCCGCCGTGGAAGCCAGGCCTCGCGCTCCCGTCCACTTGGCGCCCACGCCTGTTCCGTCGCGCACGGAGCTGCCGTTCGAGGGGAAGGTCGCGCTCGTCACGGGTTCGGGGAAGGGCATCGGCCGGGTCATCGCGACGCGGCTGGCTCGCGCGGGCGCGACGGTGGTCGTCAACTCGTTCCACTCCCGTGAGGACGGAGAGAAGACGGCGCGGGACATCGTCGACGCGGGTGGCAAGGCGGTCCACCTGTGGGGCTCCGTCGCGCAGGAGGATCACCTGGAGCGGATGTTCGCGGCGATCCGCGAGCAGTTGGGTGGGCTCGATCTGCTCGTGTGCAACGCGTCCAACGGGCTCATCGGTCCGTTCGACAGCATCGCGCCCCGGGATTGGGACAAGGCGTTCCGCACCTGCATCACCGGCACCTACGAGTGCGCGATGCGCGCCCGTCCGCTGATGGCCGCGCGTGGGGGCGGGAGCATCGTCACCATGTCCACGTCCATGTCGCAGCGGTACATGCACGACCTGGGTTGCCAGGGCGTGGTGAAGGCGGGCGTGGAGTCCCTCACGCGTTACCTGGCCGCGGAGCTGGCGCCAGAGGGCATCCGCACCAACTGCGTGTCCGCGGGCCCCGTGCACGGTGACCTGCTGGGGATGTTCCCGGACGCGCCGGAGCGCGTGGCGCGATGGGAGTCCGCGACGCCCGGTGGACGGCTGTGCACCGCGGACGACGTCGCGGATGTGACCGAGCTGCTGCTCGGGCCGAAGACGCAGCGAGTGAATGGCGCCATCTGGGTGGTGGACGCCGGCCTCTCCGGAACCGTGGACGGCCTGCTGCCGGCCGCGCGCGCGTCCTGACCCCCTCACCTCCAGGAGCCATCACCATGGACTTCTTCGCTGTCCCGTACGACATCCACTTCGACGACACGATGGCCTACGGGAGCCATCACTTCCTCACCAACTTCAAGTTCCAGTGCGCCGGCCGGGAGCACCTGCTCTTCAGCCCGCACGCCTTCGAAGAGCCCGACTTCCGGCGCGACTTCGACCAGGTGCTCCTGCTCACCTACGAGGGCTATTCGCGCAACCTCGCCCCGGCGGCGCTGGGGGACCGGCTGATCATCCTGACGTCACTGGAGGAGCGCGGCGAGGTGTCCCTGCGCTTCTGCTTCCGCACGTTGAAGAGCGACGGCACGCCGGTGGCCTGCGGCTACCAGACCGTGCTCTGCGCGGACCGGCAGGGAACGCTGCGCGCGTTTCCGGAGTCATTCCAGCGCAGCTTCGAATCGCTGGCGGCACTACATGAACCGACGGGCCCGAAGAGCTTCCGCGACCTCGCCTTGCAGGGAGGTGGAGGCGTGCAGGCCTTGTTCCCGGAGGCCGTGCGAGCACTGGCGCGGACGCTGCTGGCGGACACCGCTCCACGCGGCGTCTCGCGGATGGTCCGCATTCCCGAGTCGGTGCCCGCGCCCGGCCTTCAGCTGCCAGCCAACGCCACCGCCTTCCTGTTCGCGGGACAGGGCACGTTCGAGCCCGCCCTCTTCCTTCAGTTGAAGGCGCTCCAGCCGGATCTGCGTGATGAGCTGCTGGCGGTGAAGGAGGCCTGCCGCTCGCAGGGCATCGACGTGGGCCCGCTGCTCGCGGCGGAGGACGTCGCACAGGTGGGCCGGGCGTTGGACGCGGCGCCGCTGTTGGATCAACTCGGCATCTTCCTGTCCGGGGTGCTGGGGGCGCGGTGGATGGAGCGTCAGGGAACCCGGCCGGATGTGTTCGTGGGGCACAGCTTCGGGGAGATCGCGGCGATGACCGCGGCCGGAGCCATGGACCTGCGCACGGGCGCGGAGGTGGTGTGCCGTCGCATCCGAGCGCTCCAGACCGTGCCGGAGGATCTGGGCACGCTCGCGGCGGTCGCCCTGTCTGAGGCGGAGACCGTCCAGGCCGTGGCGGAGAGTGGAGCCAGGTCGCTGGAGATCGCGGGCCGCAATCATTCGCGGCAGACCGTGGTCGCGGGGGCTCGTGAGGAACTGGAGCGGTTGCGCGCGTTCCTGGAGCGGCAGGGCAAGGGCTTCACGTTCATCTCCAGCCGCTACCCGTTCCACCACCCGAGCCTGGCGCCCGCGGTCACCGCGTTCCGCGCGAGCCTCGCGGACCTGGCCGTGCATCCGGCGCGAGGGCCCATTTATTCGCCCATCGAGCGGCGGATTTACGGACGTGACGGGTCCGAGCTGGCGGGGGCGCTCGCGTCCCACCTGGTGCGTCCCTTCGACTTCCCAGGCGCGGTGGAGACGTTGGTGGACGCGGGCTGCACGCGGTTCGTGGACTGCGGCACGGGGGGACGGCTGACGCGCATCGTCCAGCGGATCCTTCCCAAGGACACCTCCGTGGCGATGACGTCCGTGGACCGTTCGCGGCCCGTGGGTCCTCCGGCCGTGACGCCTGTCGCTCGGGATGCAGCGCCCGTGGTTCCGGCCATCGCGGTGGTGTCGTTGGGCTGCATGCTTCCTGGCGGCGCGAAGGATCCGGAGACGTACTGGCGGAACATCCAGCGGGGAATCAGCGGCATCGTCGACACGGGTGTGAGCCATCCGGACCAGGTCGTGGATTTCGTGGGTCCTGCGGTGACTCCGGACCGCACGTACACGCTGCTCACCGGACGGGTCCTGGACAGCGACCTCGTTCCGCCTCCGGGAATCACGCCGGACCGATTCCAGCGCTATGGCCGTGAGCAGCGGTTGCTGGCCATCGCGCTCAGTCAGGCGATGGAGTCCTTGCGGTCCACCGCGCCGCGCGCGCCTGGGCGCATCCAGTGCCTGCTCGGATCCACCGCGGACGGTTCGCCCGAGTACGACGACGCGCTGTGCGTGGAAGCGGGAGAGGCCCTGCTGCGTGCTCGTGGAGAGACGGCACGGGAGTTCTCCGCGCTGATGCGTGAGGCGCTGGGTGTCACCGCGACGTCCTCCGAACTGGCGCCGCACCCCACCCTCCAGTCGGTGGTGACGGACGTGGTGGGTCCAAGCGTGTCCACGATGCTGTTGGACGCGGCGTGTGCCTCTTCGCTCTACGCCATCGCGCTGGGGATGAAGGCACTGGAGCGCGGCGAGGCCGACCTTGTGCTCGCTGGAGGAGTGTTCTCTCCGGGACCGGGCAACAGCTGCCTGTTCTCCCAGTTCAAGGGGCTCTCCGCGACGGGGAGCCGGCCGTTCGACGAGCGCGCGGATGGCGTCATCTTCGGCGAGGGCGCGGGAGTAGTCGGCCTGATGCGTCTGGAGGATGCAGTCTCCGCGGGGCTGAAGGTCCGCGCGGTCATCCGCGGCGCGGGGCTGTCCAGCGACGGACGCAGCAGCTCCGCCAACGTCCCGCGAGCGGACGGACAGGTGGCCGCGATGGAGGCGTGCTACGCGGCGGCGGGCGTTGAACCGGCGTCCATCCAGTACATCGAGGCGCACGGAACGGCCACGCCGGCTGGAGACACCACCGAGTTGCAGTCGATTGGCCGTGTCTTCGGAGGCAAGCGGAAGGGCCTCCAGCTCGCCAGCGTGAAGGCGTTGATCGGCCATGTCGGGTGGGCCGCGGGTGCGGCATCGGTCATCAAGCTGTGCAAGGCGCTGGAGCACCGAAGCTTCCCGCCGCAGTCCCACTTCGACCGTCCAGGTGCGGGGCTGCGAGCGCTCGGGCCGGACTTCGAGGTGAGCACGCGGGAGCAGCCGTGGCCGGAGAACGGAGACCATCCGCGCCGTGCGGCCACGAACGGCTTCGGCTTCGGCGGCACGAACGCGCACCTGGTGTTGGAGGAGTACCAGGGAGGCCCGCTCGCGCCGCGCGCCAAGTCCACGCAGCTTCCGAGCGAAGAACTGGTGGTGGTGGCCGCGGAGGGAATGTTCCCGGAGGCGCGATTCGACGCCAAGGGGATGCGTCTGCCCGCATCCGTGCGGCTGCTGCCGGACATCACCGAGGACATGGACCTCACGCAGCACCTGGGGCTCATCGTCGCGAGCGACGTCGTGAAGAAGCTCGGGGCGTTCGATTCGCTGCGGACGGGGACGGCCATCGTCCTGGGGTTGGAGGGCAAGACGCGCCGGGGCGTGGAGGCCACGCAGCGAGTGCTGGCGGACTCCACTCGGCGAAGGCTGCGTGAGCACATCCAGCGAGCGCCGGACTCCACGCGGCTCCTGCCGCTGGTGGACCGGCTCCATGCGGCGGTGGGCGCGCTGCGGCCGTCCGGTCCGTACACGCTCCAGGGGATGATGCCCAACGTCACGCCGGGGCGGGTGGCAGGGGTGCTCGACACCAAGGGACCGAACTTCGTGGTGGACGCGGGGGCCGGCACGCTGGCCGCGTCACTGCGCGCTTCACGGGCCTTGTTGGACAGCGGCTTCGAACTGGTGCTCGTGGGCAGCGCTCACGTGAAGAGGCCCGGAGAAGGCGCCGCTGTGTCCGCGCCTGAAGAGGGCATGACGATGCTGGCGGTGACCACGGCCGCGAAGGCTGAAGCGCGGGGCTTGAAGCCGCTGTGCCACGTGCGGCTGTTCGAAGAGGCGGGCTCCGGCGCAGGGCCGGGCGTCACGTTGCCGCCGCACTCCGCTCGGGAAGCACAAGACGTGCTGAGCGCGGTGCGGGCCGCCACCGAAGGAGAGGCCATCACGCTGCGCTTCCATCCGGATGCCGCGACCGGCACACGGCTGATGCTCCAGCTTCAACCAGGCCTCAACGCCCGGTCTGGAGCACCGGAGGAACAAGCGGTGGCGGCAGGATCTCCGTCCGCGGAGCGCCACGGTCTGGAGACGTCCGCCAGGCCCTCGGACATGACCACCATCTCTGATGCTGAGAATCGAGAACTCCGACGGAACGCCCCGTCGGCGGCGGACCGCACAAACCTGTCCGACAGTCGGACAGGTTTGGACAGCCCGGTCGGCCGGGAGGGGCTCCCCCTTCAGCCGGGCGGCGAAAACCTGTCGGACAGTCGGACAGGTTTGGGCCGCACCGGGCCGGAGGTGGGCAGCATGGGTGTCCGCGTGTCTGGCGCTCCGTTTGCACCAGGAACCACCGCACCGGTCGCCGCATCCGCCACTTCCATCCCGGAGGCATCCGACGGCTTCGACCACTCGGCGCCCATCCGCTACCACGCGCCAGTGCTGGTCGAGCGTCCGGCCCTGACGACCGGAGCGTCGCAGCTGCGTGGCCGGCGAGTGCTGTTCATCGCTCAAGACGAGGCCGTGGCCCGGGAGCTCTCGGCCCAGGCACACGACATCTGCGGCCCTGAGTTCCGCATCCTCCACTCGGGCGCCTCCGATGAGGGAGCGCGGATCCACGGCATCGACCTGACACGGGAGGAGACCGCGGAGGCGAACCTGGCTGCGCTCGGCTTCGAGCCACAGGTCATCATCTCGGTGTGCCGCATGTCCTCAGAGGAGAGCGAGTCCTCCGTCGTCGCGGACACGGCCCTGCGCCATGAGGCGCTGGAGTTGCTCTTCCTGTCCGCTCGTCGCGCTTATGAGGGACTGTCCGCTGGCACCGTGACGCTGGCGAGTCTGTGCATCGGCGGCGTCGGTGCACGCCGGACGCTGCACCCCGTCACCGGCCTCTTCGCCGGCCTGCTCAAGTCCCTGGGCCGCGAGGTCCCGGCGCGTGGCATCCGTGCCATCGCCACGGGTCCGCTTCCGCTTCGCACGGCGCTCGACCATGTCGCTGCCGAGCTGGGCACCGGTGACGACACCGCGCCCGTGGAGGTCTGCTTCGACGGATCCGTTCGATGCGTCCGGCTGCTCCAGCCCACGGACGTCCCGGCACGGCCCGCCGTCACGCTCGACTCCAACTCGGTGGTCCTGCTGACGGGCGGTGGACGTGGCGTGACGGCCGTCCTCGCCGGAGCGCTGCTCAAGCGGTACGGATGCAAGGTCGTCCTCCTGGGCCGCAGCGATCCTTCCGACGCTCCCGCACGCGTGCTCCAGGCGCGCGACGAGGAACTGGGCGCCGTGGAGCGCGAGTTCTACGCCTCGGAGCTCGCCCGTGACAGCACGGTGCGCATGCCCGCGCTGCGAGCACGCTTCGAGCGCCACCTGGCCGTGCGTGAGCTGCGGGCCACGCTCGACGGACTCATGCGGCTTCCCGGCCAGATGACCTACCGCGCCTCGGACGTCACCCGCCCCGAGGACGTGGACCGCGTGGTGGAGGAGCTGCTCCGTGAACACGGACGGCTCGACCTGGTGGTCCATGGCGCGGGCACGCAGGTCTCCAAGAAGCTCCACCGCCGTCGGCTCACGGAGCTTCGGAGCACGCTGGACACCAAGCTGCTGGGACTGCGCAACCTGCGCGAGTCCTGCGCACGCCGTCTCCCCGCCCCTGTTCCATTCCACGTCCTGACATCCGCGTTCAGCTACATCGGCAATGACGGACAGGCGGACTACGGCGCGGCGAACGAAGCGCTGGACCGGCTCTGCGCCTGGGTCAGCGACTCACGCCAGGACGTGCAGTGGTGCAGCGTGGGCTGGCTCGCCTGGGACGGCATCGGCATGACGCGCGGATCTGAGTACCGCGTGCTCGGAGCCAGCCGCCGGCTGCGCGGCATCCGCGCCGACGAGGGCGAGGCGCTCTTCCTCCAACTGGTGGACGGCCAGCCCGTCCAACCCATCAACGTCCAGCTCACCGAGAGCGAGCGCGGCTTCTACGGCCTGGAGGTGATCGCCCCGCCCGCGCCCACCCCAGAACCTCCGCGCCCCACACGAAGGGACCTCACGGTCGACGCGGCGAGCGTCCCGTGCCTGGAGGACCACCTCGTCCGAGGCACGCCCACCCTGCCCGGCGCCTGGGCCCTGGACCTGATGTTCCAGGCGGCCCTGGACGACACGCGCCCCGAGCTGCGCACCGTCACCATCGAGGACGTGCGGTTCTCCCGCTTCATCCGCGTGAAGCCCGGAGGCCAGCAGGCCCTGCGCGCCGAGTGCACTCCACTCACCGATGCCCCGGGCCAGCACAGCGTGCAGGTGAAACTCACGGGCGACATCGTCCATGCCTCCGGCGTGGTGCTGGAGCGTGACCTTGTCTACGCCGAGGCCCGGTTCACGCTGACGGCGGAACCGCCCCGGTCCCCACACCGACTGGAGGCCGCCCACGCCTCGGGCCAGGGCATGGCCGTGCACGACCCGCACTGCGCCACGGGCTCCCCCATCGAGCTGCGCAGGATGTTCGACTGCCTGGAGGAGATCCGCCTGGAGGAAGACGCCCGCTTCGCGCGGCTCGGGCTGCCGGAAGTGCCACGGCAAGCGGGCCACGGCGTGCCGGCGCTCGTGCTGGACGCGGCCCTGCGCCTGAGCGCGATGCACGTGGAGGGCGTGTCGAATGACGTGTTCGCTCCCGTGGGCGTCCAGCGGGCCACGTTCGACCGGGACCTGGTCGCGCACGACGCCAGGGCTCCTCGCCGGCTCACGCTGAAGTCGCTCGCGCCTCGCGTGGAGGGCGACCTGCTCCAGTGCGGCACCGTGGCGGCCCATGACGAAGCCGGCCGACTTCGGATGCTCATTGAAGGCGGCATCGCCCGCCCCATGGCTTGAACCTCATTCCCGCTCAGGCAACAGCCATGAACGACTTCTCTTCGTCCAGTCCCCTGCCCCCGGATGACGCCAAACGGCTCCGCTCGGAGTTGCGCCGCGTGCTGCCCCCGGAGGCCTTCGAACGACAACCCCTGCGCGGCATCGTCGCGCTCTGCCTGGTGCCCGTGGAGGCGGCGCTCATCTGGGTGCTCGGAACCTGGACGCTGCCCCACTGGGCATGTCTGATCATCGCCTTCGCGCTGGGACAGCTCGTCACCGCCGTGGGGCTCGCCGCGCATGAAGCCCTGCACCACTCGGTGTTCCACAGCCGCAAGTGGGAGAGCCTGCTGGGCTGGGTGGGCTTCGCGCCCTTCCTGGTGACACCGGGCAACTGGAGGGCCTGGCACGTCCAGGCCCACCACAGCGCCGCCAACGTCCTCGTGAGGGATCCGGACATCCTCCCGCGCAGGACGGACTGGCACACCCAGGGGTTCGCGAAGCTGTTCCACGCCATGTCCCCCGGGTCCGGACACTGGCTGAGCTTCATCAGCTTCAGCGTCTTCTTCACCGCGCAGGGCCAGGCCTTCCTCTGGCACCACTGCCGGCTGCCCGCGTTCCAGCACGTGCACCTGCACCGGGCCCGGGAGCGCGTGCTCACGGTGTTCGTCACAGCCGGTTGGGTGGCGCTCGGGTGGGTCCTGGGGCCCCGCGCGGCGTTCTACGCGCTGGTGCTCCCGCTGCTCATTGGGAACGTCTCGCTGATGATCTACATCGCCACCAACCACTGGATGCAGCCCGCGGCGGAGGAGACGGACAACCCCTTCGTGAACACCGCCAGCGTGGAGACCCACCCGCTGATGAACTGGATGCACTTCAACTTCAGCTACCACCAGGAGCACCACATCTTCCCGGCGCAGAGCCCGAAGTACGCCCCGCTCCTGCGCAAGCACCTGCGGGAGCTGAGCCCCAAGTCCTCCATCGTCTACCCGCACCTGCATGCCCTGCGCACGCTGTACCGGCGCCCGGCGCTCTACTCCGCGGATGGCCAGTCGCTGATGGGCCGGGACGGCACGGGAGAGGTGAGCACCACGGAGCTGCGCCGTCGGCTCGAAGCCACCTGAGCGGTATCATCTGCTCGGACGCCCGGTCGGTGGGCGGGCGTCCGGGTTGGCCCCGCTCCGACAGGCAAGGGCTCACCACGCGCCGCGGCATCCCCACCCTTCCGCCAACGGAGGAAATGGATGCTCACGGAGTCGGTGTCAGGCGGTCCCCGGACGGTGTCGCTTCACGAAGCAAAGGTGGAGGCCATCGCCCGGCAGCTACGGCAGCGAAAGGGAACGGGGCCCGCGTCCTTCAAGAAGAAGTCCCCGCCCCACAGCGTGCCCAAGCGGTTCGACTCGCGGCGCCGCGACGAGAAGGTGGACCTGGGGGACCTGGACGCCATCCTCGACATCGACCCCGTGGGGATGACCTGCACCGCCGAGCCCGCCGCCACCTTCGACGCGGTGGTGCGCGCGACACTGCCGCACGGGCTCGTCCCGTTCATCGTCCCCGAGCACAAGACCATCACGCTCGGGGGCGCCATCGCGGGGTGCTCCATCGAGTCCATGTCCTTCCGCCAGGGCGGCTTCCACGACACGTGTCTGGAGTACGAGGTCATCACCGCGAAGGGGGACGTGCTGCGCTGCTCACCGAAGGAAGAGCCACTCCTCTTCCAGATGATGCACGGCTCGTTCGGGACGCTGGGCATCCTGTCCAAGGTGCGCTTCAAGCTCACGCGAGCAGCGCCCTACGTGCGGGTGACGAACGAAACGCATTCCACGCTGGAGTCCTTCCAGCAGGCCATCTGGCACCACTTCCAGGAGCCAGGCGCGGACTACCTCGACGGGCAGATCTTCTCCCCCACGAAGCACGTGCTGTGCGTGGGCCACTTCGTGGACCGGGCGCCGTACGTGAGCCGCTACGAATGGCTCACCGCGTACTGCGAGACCATCCCGCGCCGGAGCGAGGACTACCTCACGACGTATGACTACCTCTTCCGCTACAACCGGGGCGTCACGCACGCGCGGCCGCAGAACCTGGTCGCGAGGGCGCTGTTCGGAAAGTTCATCCACTCCGACAGCGTGCTGAGGACCGCCAACCGCTTCACCCAGCTGCTGCCGAAGAAGGACCCGCCGGTCATCGTGGACGTGTTCATCCCCTTCTCGCGCTCAGCGGACTTCATGGACTGGTACCACCGCGAGATGCGCCACTACCCCGTCTGGTGCGTGCCCTTCCGGCGGACGCGTGACTACGAATGGCTGACACCCCAGTGGTGGGCCGGAATGAACGACCCACTGTTCCTGGACCTGGCCGTGTACGGCATGCCGCAACCACCGGGCCGCAACGTCTACAAGGAGCTGGAGGACGAGCTCCAGCGCGTGAACGGAACCAAGACGCTCATCTCGTACAACTACTACGACGAGCAGACCTTCTGGAGCATCTGGAACCGCGAGACCTACCAAGCCGTGAAGCAGCGCACGGACCCGGACAACCTCTTCCGGGACCTGTATGTGAAGACGTGCAAGGCGGCGCTCGGCCTGTAGTCAGCGCGGGCCGGCCAGGCCTCAGCCAATCTCCGTGCGCAGGTTCAGCGGACCGGCGGGGACGCCCACGTCGTGGAGCGCGGGGTCGTCCTTCTCGGTCTGCCAGGCGTTGGCTTCCGTCACGGTCTTGCCGGTCGCCTCGTTGGAGATGGACATCTTGCCGTTGTGGCCCGCGGGGGCAATCTGGCTGGTGTCGAAGCCGCTCCAACCCGTGCCGGAGTTCGCGAACGTGGCCTCGCCCCAGGTCTGACCGGAGTTCGCGCCGGGCTTCGCCGTGCCGTCCTTCGACGCGGCCCACGCCACGCTGGTGTTGCTGTCGAACGCCACCACCTGCGACTGGCCGGGCTGGAGCGTGAACGTCTTGGGCGTGCTCTTGTCGAAGTTCTGCCCGTCGTTCGGGTTCCCGTTCTCGCCCGTCTTGTTCCAGAGCGTGATGGTCTGCGGCTCGCGGGTCTTGTTGGTGAAGGTGTTCGTGTACTTGAACTGGCCCTTCTGGCTCTCGTCGATGAGCTGCATGTTGCTGTTGTAGGGCGACCCGACGTTGTTCTTCGCGAGCCACGGCGCGTTCGCGGGCGCGGGCTCCGTGGAGCCGGCGGACGGAGGACCGAAGCCAGGGCCCGCGTCACTGTTGTACGTGGGGTGCGCCGGAGCCGCCGCGCTGGAGGCCGGAGCCGCGCTCTGGGCCGAGGGAGCCGAAGGAGCCGCCGCCGAAGGAGCCGGGGGAGCCGCCGACGCGGGAGCCTCGAAGGTGGAGGCCGAAGACGCGGGAGCCGCCTGCTGCGCCGGAGCCGCACCGCCAACGCCGCCCACCGCGGACGCGGCACCCTCGGCGCCCTGGCCCAGGCCCGCGGGCGACTGCGTCTGGAGGAGCTTCACCAGCTGCGTGAGCTGGGCCACGATCTCCGACAACTGCTTCTGGAAGTCCCCGGAGGCGCCGCCCAGCTTGCTCGGACCCGCCTCGAAGGAGTCGGCCATGAACATCCGGCGCAGGTCGTTCCGGGGCTGCTGCGCCTGGGAACCCACCACACCCTGGGTCGGCGCGGCGGCCGGCTTGAGCTGGGAGATGCTCGAGGAAGGCTGGAAGGAGGACGCGCGGTTCAGGGAGGAGATGGACATGCCGGGACCCAAGAGCAGGACGCATGCCAGCCCTCGGGCTCCGTGAAATCAGTCACTTGGGCCGCGCGATCCCCGCCCATAGCGATGACGCCATTCACCAGCTGATGTCTTGCGTCACCAGGGAGCTTCAGCCAGCGCGGGCCGCGAAGACGTCCCGCAGGCCCGCGATGAGCGCGTCGCCGGGATACGGCTCGCCCAGCAGCCCCATGGCGTCGCGCAGCGCTCCGAAGAGCGCGTGGACGTGCCGGGGCTTGTCGCCGTCCCAGTCCAGGTGCCGGGCGATCGACTCGCTCTGCACACGGAACTTCTCCAGCGATTCCTCGTAGGGCGCCGCCGTGGGGATGTTGATGCGCAGCAGCAGCGCCAGCAGCGCGAGGACCTCCGCGAAGTCGTAGCGGTCCGCCTTGGCGTCGTAGAAGGACTCCAGGCGCACGGTCTCCGGTTTGAACCAGTAGCCGATATAGGCCGCCGCCTTCTCGCGGCTGCGCTCCACGTCCACCTGGAGCTGGCCGTGCAGCTCCGGATCCACGTGCGTCACCAGCGACCTGAGGACCGTGGCCTTGCTCAAGGTCGTGCTGTCGAAGCGCCGCGTCGGCAGCGTGCGCAGCGGCGTTCCCTCGAAGGTGAGCACCTCCAGCTTCGGCAGCCGCGTGAGGACCTCCGGGAAGTCGAACATGAGCTGGACCTTCCGCCAGCTCCCGAAGGCCCACCGGACGTAGGCGTAGGGGTTGTTGACCAGGTTCACCCGCCGCAGCTCGACGCATCCGGCCAGTGACTCCGGCAGCCGCCAGAGGCAGTTGGCCTCCAGGTCCAGGACCCGCAGCTTCTTGAGCTCGCCGATGGACTCCGGCAGCTCCAACAGGCCATTGCTCCGCAGGTCCAGCTCGCGCAGCTCCGTGAGCTGCCCCAGCTCTTCCGGGAGCGTGCGGAGGTTGTTGCGGCGGAGGTTGAGCTTCTCCAGCTTGCGGAACAGGAAGAGCTCCTCCGGAAGGGACGTGAGCCCCTTGTCCTCCAGCGTCAGGCTCTTGACCTTGTCGGGCTCCGCGATCTTCTTCGCGACGAGCTGACGGAACGCCTCCCGGATGCTGGTGAACGCGTCGCGAGCGACGGGCTTGCCCGCCGCCAGCCGGGCCCGCACCTTCTCCAGATCGACGCGGCCGTCCCTCACCACCGACGGGACGAAGACGCCCTTCCCTTCGTAGGGGTCCTTCACGTCCTCCACCCCGCCGGCCACCGCGAACACCTTCGAGTCCTGGCCCAGGTAGCGATGCGCGTCGACAGCGCCCGCCACCTTGAAGGAGTAATGCGAGGCAAGGGTGCGGGCCTTGAGGTTGCCGCCCACGGAGACGCTGCCGTGGTTGTAGACCGCCACCAGGTCTTCGGTCGTCAAGTCGCCGGTGACATGGATCCGGGCACCGCCAATGGCGATGCGCTTCGCGACGAGGTTGCCGTGCACCTGGAGGAACGGGCCGAAGTCGTTCTCCCAGTTGAGCACGCAGCCTTCGACGGTGAGGTTGCCTCGCACGATGAGGCCGGTGAACGGAGGCTCATCGTCGTCGTCCTGCGCGAAGATTCCCTGGTGGAAGTCCAGCCCCAGGTCGTAGGGCATGACGACATTCCCGGTGAGGACGAGCACGCGGTCCGAGTCATCCTCGCGATTGCCAGGGGCCTTCACCTCGTCGCGAACCTGGGACCAGGTGAAGATTTCGAACGGCAGGTCGCGGGCGGGAGACGGGGACGCCTTCTTCTTCATGGCCCGACCTCTACCCCATCCGGTCGGAGGCCGGCAGGGCCTTCGGTGCGCTCTCCCGGACCCGCTGAAGAGTGGAGTCCCAGAGCAGCGACCAGGCCTCGCGGTTTCCGTCGAACCCACCCTGGCGGATCCGCGCCGCCAGTTCGTGGTTCAGCTCCGCGAGCCCCCCTTCGCGCTGGAGCAGGACCACCAGCGCCCCGCGTTCTTCCCGCTGGGGCTCCTCACCCGCGCGCAATTGCCGCTCGGCAATGCTCATCGCGTTGGCGATCATCCGCGCCGCGTAGACCTTGTCCTCCGGCAGCCCGGGCAGCAGCTCCCGGAGCAGCACCTCGCGAGCAATCGCCAGCAGCGCGGCCCCGTCCGGCTGTTCACGCATTCCGTCCTCCCGTCATCGAAAGAAGTTCCAGCTCCAGCTCCGGCACGACATGCGCCGTCAGCGCCAGCTCCAGCGAGGGCTCGCGGCCGGAGACGTGACGCTCGCCCTGCTGCAGGGCAATCACCGCCCATCGCGCGTGGGCGAAGACCTCCCAGTAGCGCACCGCCTCCCAATCCAGCGTGCGGCCGCTCACGCGCGCATAGCCCCGCGCCAGCGCCTCACGGGAGCCGATGCCTCCGGCCTCCTTGTCGAACTGGCCGAAGCGCCAGCACCGCGCGCAGAACCACCCGAGGTCCTCCAGCGGGTCCGACCACGCCGCGAACTCCCAATCCAGCACAGCCGTGAGGCCGGCTTCGTCCAGCATGTAATTGCCGGTGCGGAAATCCCGGTGCGTCAGCACCAGCTCGGGCGTCCGGGGCGCATGCCGCTCCAGCCAGCGGATCCCCCACTCCAGCGCGGGAAACGCCGTGTGGTGGCCGTCCAGGAAGGATTGGAACTCCTTCACGCCCCGCAGCGCGGGCGACAGCGCGGGCACCGGGAGGAAGGACAGGGCTTCCATGGGAGGGCGAATGGCATGCAGCCGCGCCAGCTCCGCTCCCAGCCGCTCGGTCAGCGCCTCACGGTCTCCGCCCAGCCCCAGGTCCTTCACGATGCGATGGCCGGCGGCGGTCCCCCGGGCCTTGCGCATCACGAAGAACGCGCGCCCGAGCACGGAGCCATCTCCCAGCCACAGCGGCTCCGGCACCGTCACGCCCGCGCGAAAGGCCTCTCGCAGCAGGGCGAACTCCTGGGCACGGTCGTGCGACACGGAGACGCCCGAGGCCGCATCGGAGCGCAGCACGCACTCCAGCACGCCTTCATGCGGCCCTCCGCTCACCACAGCCGTGAGCAGCCAGTTCTCCTGGATGGCGCCCCCGGAGAGCAGGCGCGCATCGACGAGCCGCACCTCGCGGGCCTCCGCCTTCGTGGACAGGAAGGACTCCAGCGCGCGCCTGTGTTCCTCGCGCATCGTCATCCCACGCCCCACCGGAAGAAGTCCGCGCCCTCCGACAGGTATGCACGCGACAGCACCATCTTGTGGATCTCACTGGCCCCATCCACCAACCGCGCCTGGCGCGCATAGCGGTAGATCCATTCGACGAGCGTGTCCTTGGAGTATCCGCGCGCGCCCATCAACTGGATGGCCGTATCCGCGGCCTTGTGCAGCGCATCCGCCACGTGGATCTTCGCGATGGAGATGTCCGTGCGCGCGAAGTCCCCCTGGTCCAGCTTCCAGGCGGCGCTCATGGTGAGCAGCCGCCCGATGTGGATGTCCTTGGCCGCGTCGCCCAACATCCACTGCACGCCCTCATGCTGAGCCAGGGTCTCTCCGAAGCTCATCCGCCGCGAGACGTAACCGCCCGCCTCCTCCAGGCACCGCTTCGCCAATCCCAGCCAGCGCATGCAGTGCGTGAGGCGCGCCGTGCCCAGACGGATCTGCGTCACCTTGAGGCCATCACCCACGCCCAGCAGGCGATGTTCGTCCGGAATGCGCAGCCCCTCGAAGACGAGTTCGCAATGACCGCCATGCTCCTCGGGCCCCATGATGGGAATGCGCCGCTCGATACGCCATCCAGGCTGACTGGCGTCGAAGAGGAACGCAGTGAGCCCCTTGCGCTCGTCGTCGGAGGTCCGAGCCACCACGATGAAGTGCTGCGCGCCCTGGGCACCGGTGATGAACCACTTGCGGCCCGTGAGCACCCATTCGTCGCCCTGCATCTCCGCCCGCGTATAGGTGAGGGACGGGTCCGAGCCGCAGCCGTCGGGCTCCGTCATCGCGAAGGCGGAGCGCACCCGTCCGTCGATGAGGGGCTGCAACCAGCGCTGCTTCAGCGCCTCCGTCGCGAGCACCTTCTCCAGGACGATCATGTTGCCGTCATCCGGAGGCGCGGCGTTGAACATCACGGGCCCGAAGGGCGAACGCGCCGCCTCCTCGTAACAGGCCGCCATGCCCACCGCGCCCAGCCCCTGCCCTCCGCGAGCCTTCGGCATCTGGAAGGCCCAGAGCCCCTGCGCGCGGGCCAGCTCCCGCACCCGAGCCACCACCTCCTCGCGGAGGTTCTCGTGCGCGTCGAACGCATCCGGCTGCTTCTCCAGCGGCAGCACGTGCGTGGCCACGAACTCACGCACGCGCAGCCGGTACGCTTCGATTTCAGGGGACAGCGAGAAGTCCATTGGGTCACCGGGCCGAAGGGAGGACTACAGGGTGGAGCAGAGGTGGCCACCATCCACTTCAACGACAGAACCACTCATGTAGCTGCCGGCCTCTGACGCCAGCAGCAGCAGCGGCCCATCCAGTTCCCGCATGTGCCCCAGCCGGCGGAAGGGAATGCGAGCGAGCAGCTTCTGTCCCGCGTCCTTCCCGAAGAAGGTCCGGTTGAAGTCCGTCTCGATGTAGCCAGGGGCCAGCGCGTTCACTCGGATCCGATGCCGCGCCAGCTCGAACGCCATCGCCTTCGTGAGATGGATCAACCCGGCCTTGGAGGCACAGTAGGGCGCCACCCCGCCGCCCACCCGCAGGCCCAGGATGGACGCGATGTGGATGATGCTGCCCGGCATCTCGCGCTCCACCAGACGGCGCGCCACGGCCTTCGACACGAGATACGAACCCTTGAGGTTGGTGTCGATGACGGCGTCCCACTGCGCCTCCTCCACCTGGAGGAAGAAGCCATCGCCGGACACGCCCGCGTTGTTCACCAGCACGTCCAGCACCCCGCCCGCCAGCGCCTCCGCCTCGGCCACGGCCTCCTGCACGGACGCCGCGAGCGTCACGTCCATGGACACAGCATGGGCGCGCAGCCCCAGCTCCCGCAGCCGCTCCACCTCCGCGGCCAACCGGTCCGAGCGCCGCGCCGCCAACACCACCTCCGCGCCCGCCCGGGCCAGCACCTCCGCGAAGTGCAAACCCAACCCTCCGGAGGCGCCCGTCACCAGCGCACGGCGGCCCTCCAGGCCAAACGCATCCACACTCATGAACGGGCTCCAGGGCAGGCAATCGATGACGCGAAACGTCGAAGACTCCGGGATGGTGGCCAATGACTCTTGTTGTTGACGCCGCGCCAACAAGTCTCCACTATACCCAGCACATGAGCCAGGATTTCCAACCATGAGCTACCAACACATCCGCGTTTCCTACGCGGACCGGGTCGCCAATGTGGAACTGCACCGGCCCGAAGCGCGCAATGGCTTCACCGTGCTCATGGCGGATGAACTGGCCTCCGCGCTCGCCGCGGCGGACGCGGATGAAGCGGTGCGGGTGGTCATCCTCTCTGGCGCGGGCAAGGACTTCTGCGTGGGAGCGGACCTCAGCGGCCAGTCCCTGGAGGTCACGAACACAGACATCCCCGGCGGTGCCTGGGTCGAACCCGCGACGCGCGTGGCCCGCCAGCTGTTCATGTTGAGAAAGCCAGTCATCGCCGCCATCCAGGGCGCGGCGGTGGGCGTGGGCTCCACGATGATCCTCCCCGCGGACTTCCGGCTCGCGGCCAGGAACAGCCGTTTCGGGTTTGTCTTCAGCCGGCGAGGCATCTACCCGGAAGCGGGCTCCTGCTGGTTCCTGCCTCGGCTGGTCGGCCTGGGCCGCGCCATGGATTGGATGGTGAGCGGGCGGCTCGTCCCCGCGGAGGAGGCGCTCAACGCGGGGCTGGTCCAATCCCTCCATGAACCCGAAGCCCTGGCCACCGCGGCGCAGACGCTCGCTCGGGAGCTGGTGGAATCAACCGCGCCGGTATCCGTGGCCGTCATCCGTCAGGCGCTCTACCGGATGAGCGCCCTCCCCTCGCCGGAGCCCGCGTTCGCCCTGGACAGTCAGCTCATCGCGAGCCTCGGAGAGAGCCCGGACGCGCTAGAAGGTGTCATGGCCTTCATGCAGAAGCGACCCGCGCGATTCTCCCGGACGGTGACCCAAGACCTGCCTGTGTTCCTCCCCTGGCAGGAGACCCGGCGATGAGCGCCCTGGCCCCCCGCTGGAAGCGGCTGGAACCGGACGAGCGCCGGAAGCAGATCCTCGAGTGCGCCATGCGCCTGTTCGGCGAGCGCCCCTACGCGGACGTCTCCACCACTGACATCGCCAAGGAGGCGGGCGTCGCGCGGGGACTCCTCAATCACTACTTCGGGCAGAAGCGGGACCTCTACCTGAAGGTCGTGAAGCGAATGCTGCTCATGCCCGGCATCGAAAAGAGCGTCCCCATGACCGGAACCCTGCGAGAGCGCGTGGAGCGCAGCGTCGAGTGGTACCTGGACACCGTGGCGACCCACGGCAAGACGTACCTGGCCGTCATCGGGAGCGGCAGCATCGGCGCGGATCCGGACGTGGACCGCATCATCGCCGAGGCGGACGACGTGGCCGCGTCGCGAACGCTCGAGTTCCTGGGGCTCAAGGCCGAGGTCGGCAACGATTCGCGGCAGCGGGCGATGATCCGCTCCTACAGCGGGCTGGTGAAGGCCTCCATCCGCGAGTGGCTCCGCGACGGGACGCTCACCCGCGAGGAGACGCACCTGCTCCTGAGTGAATCGCTCCTGCTCATCGTGCGCGACCTGCTCCCCCAGCTCGCCCAGACGGCCACGCCCGGACGTGCCACCCCGGCGAAGCCGAAGGCCCAGAAGTGACGCGGCCGATGGCCGGTCCGGGCCCGCTCAGCGGACGCACGCTGCTCATGTCCGGCGGAAGCCGTGGCATCGGGCTGGCCATCGGTGTCGCGGCCGGACGGCTGGGCGCCAACGTCGCGCTCCTGGCGAAGACGGGCACGCCGGACCCGCGTCTGCCGGGCACGGTCCACACGGCCGCCGCGGAGATTGAAGCCGCGGGCGGCAAGGCGCTCGCGGTGGTGGGCGATGTGCGGGACGAAGCGGACGTGCAGCGCGCCGTGGACGAAACAGTGGCGCGCTTCGGCGGCATCGACTTCTGCCTCAACAACGCGAGCGCCCTGGCCCCGCTCAAGACCGAAGAGCTCCCGCTCAAGCGCTTCGACCTGATGCAGCAGATTCAACTGCGCGGGACATTCCTGCTGACGCGCACGGCGCTGCCGCACCTGCGGCGCTCGTCCCACGCGCACATCCTTTCGTTGTCCCCACCTGTGAACCTGGCGCCCCACTGGATGGGACTGCACCCGGCGTACACGATGGCCAAGTACGGCATGACGCTGCTCACGCTCGGCTGGGCGGCGGAGCTGGCGGACGCCGGCATTGGCGCGAACGCGCTCTGGCCTCGCACGCTCATCGCCACCGCCGCCGTGAAGAACCTGCTCGGCGGGGACGCTTCCATGGAGCGGGCCCGCTCGCCGGAAATCATGGCGGACGCGGCCGTGGCCATCCTCCAGCGCCCGCCGCGCGAGTGCACCGGACAGACCTTCATCGACGAGGACGTCCTGCGCGCGGAAGGCGTCACTGATTTCAGCCGCTACGGCGGCGGCCCGGATGTAGCGCTCGACCTGTACGTCGATCCCTGAAGAGGAAGCACGACAGACAACCTGATTGTCCTTTGACCTGGCGGAGGTGTGTCCATGGGTGCGTTTGACGCGAACCTGGAAGCGCAGTGCCTGTCCCTCGCGGCCCAGCTCACGCTGCCGCGCCTCCTTCAGCGCAACGCCACGGAATACGCGGACGCGCCCGCCCTCACCTCCGGGAACAGCACCCTCACCTGGAGCCAGCTGCGTCAGCGCACCGCCGCGATGACCCGCGGGCTCTGCGTGCTGGGGCTGAAGCGGGGCGAGCGGATGATGATCATGATGTCCGGCCGGCCGGAGCATTGGATCATCGACTATGCGGCGGCCCACCTGGGCGCCATCTCCTGTACCGCGTACCAGACCCTGAGCACCGAACAGGTGGGCTACGTCGCCCGGCACAGCGCGGCCACGGTGGTGGTGCTGGAGGGCGCGGACGAGCTGTCCCGGTGGTGGCCGGTGCTCGAATCGCTCCCCGCCCTCAAGCGCATCGTCGTCGTGGACGCCTCCGCCCTTCCACGCGGGGACTCGCGGTTCATCTCCTTCGCGGAGCTCGAGGCCGAAGGCCGCGCCCTCCACGAGGCCAACCCCCAGTCCTTCGAGGACGCCTGGAAGGACATCCGCCCGGAGGATCCGCTGGCGATGATGTACACCTCCGGCACCACCGGCGACCCCAAGGGCGTGGTGCTGAGCCACCTCAACGCCTTCTATGAAGCCGTCGCGGTGGACCAGTGCGTCCCCGTGCCGATGCGCGTCCCCTCCATCGCCTATCTCCCGCTGGCGCATGTGGCGGAGCGCGAGCTGGGGCTGTACCGAGCGCTCTACAAAGCACTGCACATGCACCTGTGCACGGACCCCACGGGCGTGGTGCCGCTGTTGGCCCGCTCGCGAGCGCCCGCGTTCTTCGGCGTGCCGCGCCTCTGGGAGAAGCTCGCGTCGAGCCTGCGCTTGAAGGTGGACGCGCTCCCCTCCGCCCAGCGTGAGCCCCTGCTCGCCGCCCACGCCGCCGCGCTGGAGTCCTTCCGGCTGCGCGGCTCTGGCAGGGCCGTGCCGCCGGAGGTCCAGCAAAAGGCCGCGGACGCCGAAGCGCGCGTGCTCGAACCGCTGCGCAAGTCCATGGGCCTGGATGCGTTGCATTGGACGAGCAGCGGCTCCGCGCCCATCCCCGTGGACATCCTCGAATACCTGGGCGGCTTCGGCATCCAGGTGCTGGAGGTCTGGGGCATGAGCGAGACCACCGGCTGCGCCACCATCAACACTCCCACCGACTTCCGAGTCGGCTCCGTGGGGCGGCCCATCCCCGGGCTCCAACTCAAGCTGGCGTTGGACGGGGAAATCTTCGTGCGCGGTCCGGTGGTGTTCATGGGCTACCTCGCGGCGGACGGCCAGATTGCCCGCGCGACGGACGCGGACGGCTGGCTCGCCACTGGCGACATCGGCACGCTCGACGCGGACGGATTCCTCAGCATCACCGACCGCAAGAAGGAGCTGATCATCACGTCGAGCGGGAAGAACATCGCCCCCTCCAAGCTCGAAGGCATGCTGCGCGCCCACCCGCTGGTGGCCCAGGCCATCGCGATTGGCGACGGCCACCCCTACGTGACGGCGCTCGTCTCCTTGGATCCGGAGGCCGCGCCGCTCTGGGCCAAGGCCCGGGGCCTGTCCTCGGTGTCGCTGGAGGAGCTCGCGCGAGACCCCACCGTCCAGGCCGAGCTGGAATCCCTCGTCGCCGCGGCCAACGTCCGCCTCTCCCGTTCCGAGCAGATCAAACGCTTCCACGTCGTCCCGGAAGCATGGTCCCCGGTGACGGGAGAGCTGACGGTCACCCTCAAGCTCAAGCGCCGCGTGCTGCTCGCGCAGTACGCCGAACGCATCGCCGCGCTCTACGCGAACGCCTGACGCCCCTTCGGAGAACCGCCATGCATGTGAGAACCCCGGAGCAAGCCTCGTTCGCGGATGCCATCGACGCGTTCTGCCGCGCCAGGACGGGCACGCGCGCGCAGCGGGACGCGCTGACCCATAACGGCACGGAGGCCCACGCCCCCGGCCTCTACGCCCAAATGGCCGAGCTGGGCTGGCTGGGCGTGGGCATCCCCACGGAGTACGGCGGCTCCGGCGGAGGCATGTCCGACATGTGCCTCTTCGCGGAGCGGACCGCGTACGGGCTCGCGCCGGTAGGCGGCTACATCACCACCGCGGTGGCGGCAGGCCCCTACGCGAAGTTCGGGACCCCGGTGCAGAAGGAGACAATCCTCGGAGGCATCGCACGCGGCCGGGTGGAGGCCATCTCCATCTCCGAACCCGGGGCCGGCTCGGACGCCGCAGCCATCACCTGCCGCGCGGTCCGGACGCACGGGGGCTTCGTGGTCAACGGACAGAAGACCTGGTGCTCCAACGCGCACTTCGCGGACCACGTGCTGCTCGTGGCACGCACGAACTCCGTGGGTTCGCGGCATGAAGGCCTCACCATGTTCTGCGTCTCCGCGGGCACGCCCGGCATGGAGATCCGCGGCATCCCCACGATGGGCGGCAAGGAGGTCAACGACGTCTTCTTCACGGACTGCTTCCTGCCGGAGTCCTCCGTGGTCGGCCTCGTGGACCAGGCGTGGCCCCAGCTGATGGCGGGGCTCAACAGCGAGCGGCTCCTGCTCGCCGCGTCCATGCTGGGCCGGGGCCGGCGCGCGTTCGACGACGCCGTCGCCTACGTGAAGGAGCGCAAGCAGTTCGGCCGCGCCGTCGGCTCCTTCCAGGCGCTCAAGCACCGCATCGCGGACCTGGCCACGGAGCTGGATTGCTGCGAGCTGCTCGTCTACCGCGTGGCGGCCATGGCGGACGAGCACCCGGACCGGATGCTCCCCCGCGAGGCCTCCATGGCGAAGCTCAAGACGACGGAGACCGCCAAGCGCGTGGCCCTGGAGGGCATGCAGATGATGGGCGGCTACGGCTACGCCACCGAATACGACATGGAGTCGCACCTGCGCGCCACGGTCATCTCCACCGTCTACGGCGGCACCAGCGAAATCCAGCGCGACATCATCGGCAAGACCTTCGGACTCTAGGAGACAGACATCATGACGACGGCACGTCCCCGGTGGAGCACGGATGACGTCGAGCAGGTGCGCACGCTCGCGGCCACCTACTTCACGAAGGAGGTCCTCCCCAACCTGCCCAAGCACGTGGAGCAGGGCTACCCGGACAAGGCGCTCTACCGCCGCGCCGGAGAGCTGGGCCTCCTGTGCATGTCCATCCCGGAGGCCTACGGCGGCGTGGGCGGCACGTTCGCGCACGAGGCGGTCCTCATCGAGGAGCAGATCCGCGCCGGGGACCCATCCATGGGCTTCCCCGTCCACTGCGCCATCGTCGCGCACTACCTGCTCGCCTACGCGTCGGAGGCCCAGAAGGAGAAATGGCTGCCCCGTCTGGCCAGCGGCGAGTGGGTGGGCGCCATCGCCATGACCGAGCCGGGGACGGGCTCCGACCTCCAGGCCATCTCCACCCGCGCGGTGCGTGAAGGCGACTTCTACCGGGTGAGCGGCGCGAAGACGTTCATCTCCAACGGCCACGTGTGCGACTTCATCATCATCGTCGTGCGCACCGGGCAGCCGGGCCACGCGGGCATCTCCCTCTTGTGCGCGGAGGTCTCCGACACGACGCCCGGCTTCCAGCGCGGCCGCATCCTCGACAAGCTGGGGGGCAAGGGACAGGACACCACCGAGCTCTTCTTCGACGACCTGCGCGTCCCCGCCGTCAACCTGCTGGGAGGCGAGGAGGGCCGGGGCTTCGCCCAGCTCATGCAGCAGCTGCCCCAGGAGCGGCTGACCACGGCCATCATCGCGGTGGCGAGCCTGGAGCGCGCGGTCCAGCTCACGGTCGATTACACGAAGCAGCGCCACGTCTTCGGCAAGCCGCTCTTCGCCCTGCAGAACACGCGCTTCGAGCTGGCGGAGTGCGCCACCCTCCAGCGGGTCTGCCGCACCTTCGTGGATGACTGCGTCGCGTCCCACCTGGAAGGCAGACTCGATGTGACAACGGCGGCCATGGCGAAATACTGGGTGTCCGACCAGGCCTGCCTGGTAGTGGACCGCTGCCTCCAGCTGTTCGGCGGGTACGGGTATATGAAGGAATACCCCATCGCCCATCTGTTCGCGGACACCCGCGTCCTGCGAATCTTCGCCGGCGCGAACGAGGTCATGAAGGAGCTCGTCGCCCGGTCCCTGTAGCCCCTCCCTTCTCACAAGGAGGCTCCCCGTGAGCCAGGAAGCATTCATCTTCGACGCCGTCCGTACCCCTCGCGGCAAGGGCAAGAAGGGCGCCCTGCACGGCACCAAGCCGGTGTCGCTGCTCGTCGGCCTGGTGGACGCGCTCAAGCAGCGCAACCCGAACCTGGACCCGAAGCACATCGACGACGTGGTGCTGGGCGTCGTGTCCCCCGTGGGCGACCAGGGCGCGGACATCGCGCGCACGCTGGTGCTGGCCGCGGGCCTGCCGGACACCACCGGCGGCGTGCAGCTCAACCGCTTCTGTGCCTCCGGCCTGACGGCGGTGAACATGGCCGCGCAGCAGGTGCGCTCCGGCTGGGAGCACCTGGTCATCGCCGGCGGCGTGGAGAGCATGTCCCGCGTCGCCATGGGCTCGGACGGCGGCGCGTGGGCCATGGACCCCGCCACCAACTACGACACCTACTTCGTGCCGCAGGGCATCTCCGCGGACCTCATCGCGACCATGGAGGGCTTCACCCGCGAGGACGTGGACCGCTACGCCGTGCGCTCGCAGGAGCGCGCCGCCCACGCGTGGAAGAACGGCTACTTCCAGAAGTCCGTCGTCCCCGTGGTGGACCAGAACGGGCTCATCATCCTGGACCGCGATGAGCACATGCGCCCGGACTCCACCGTGGCCTCGCTGGGCCAGCTGAGCGCGTCCTTCACCACCATGGGTGAGATGGGCGGCTTCGACGCGGTGGCGCTCCAGAAGTACCACGCGGTGGAGCGCATCCATCACGTGCACACGCCGGGCAACTCCTCCGGCATCGTGGACGGCGCGGCGCTGGTGCTGGTGGGCTCGGAGAAGGTGGGCAAGACGCTGGGCCTCAAGCCTCGCGCGCGCATCGCCGCCGTGGCCACCTCCGGCGCGGAGCCGACCATCATGCTCACCGGCCCGCTGCCGGCCACCCGCAAGCTGCTGGACATCGCCGGCCTGTCGGTGAAGGACATCGACCTCTTCGAGCTCAACGAGGCCTTCGCCTCCGTGGTCCTCAAGTACCAGAAGGACCTGGACATCCCGGACGAGAAGCTCAACGTCAACGGCGGCGCCATCGCCATGGGGCACCCGCTGGGTGCCACCGGCGCCATGATTCTTGGAACCGTGGTGGATGAACTGGAGCGGCGCAATGCACGCCGCGCGGTCGTCACCCTGTGCGTCGGCGGCGGCATGGGTGTGGCCACCCTCGTCGAGCGCGTCTGACCCTTCCCTCCCCTTTCAAAGACTTTCGAGCGAACACCATGAGCGAACAGAACACCCTGCGCTGGGAACAGGACGCGGACGGCATCGTCGTCTTGACGATGGACGACCCCTCCCAGTCCGCCAACACCATGAACGCCGCCTACGTGAAGTCCATGCGCGCGGCGGTGGACCGGCTGGTGAAGGAGAAGGACAGCATCACCGGCGTCGTCATCACCTCCGCGAAGAAGACCTTCTTCGCGGGCGGCGACCTCAACGACCTGCGCAACGTCAAGAAGAGCGAAGCGAAGCAGGTCTTCGACCTGGGCCAGGAGATCAAGGCGCAGCTGCGCGCGCTGGAGACCCTGGGCAAGCCCGTGGTCGCGGCCATCAACGGCGCGGCGCTGGGCGGCGGGCTGGAGATCGCCCTCGCGTGTCACCACCGCATCCTCGCGGACGTGAAGGGCGCGGTGGTGGGCCTGCCGGAGGTGACGCTGGGCCTGCTGCCCGGCGGCGGCGGCGTGGTGCGCACGGTGCGCATGCTGGGCATCACGGACGCGCTGATGAAGGTGCTGCTCCAGGGCCAGCGCTACCGCCCACAGGAGGCGAAGGAGCTGGGGCTGGTGCATGAGGTGGTGCCTTCCGTGGACGCGCTCCTGCCCGCGGCGAAGGCGTGGGTGAAGGCGAACCCGAAGGCGCAGCAGCCGTGGGACCAGAAGGGCTACAAGATTCCCGGCGGCACGCCTTCCCACCCGGCGTTCGCGGCGAACCTGCCCGCCTTCCCCGCCAACCTGCGCAAGCAGCTCAAGGGCACGAACATGCCCGCGCCGCGCGCCATCATGGCGGTGGCGGTGGAGAGCACGCAGGTGGACGTGGACACCGCGTTCACCATCGAGTCGCGCTACTTCACGGAGCTCGTCGTCGGTCAGGTCGCGAAGAACATGATGCAGGCGTTCTTCTTCGACATGCAGCACATCAACTCCGGCGGCGGCCGCCCCAAGGGCTTCCCGCAGCACACCGCGAAGAAGGTGGGCGTGCTGGGCGCGGGCATGATGGGCGCGGGCATCGCCTACGTGTGCGCCAAGGCCGGCATCGACGTGGTGCTCAAGGACGTGACCCTGGCCGCCGCGGAGAAGGGCAAGGGCTACTCCGTCAAGCTGGTGGAGAAGGCCGTCTCCAAGGGCTCCGTCACGAAGGAGAAGGGCGACGCGCTGCTGGCGCGCATCACCCCCGCGGAGGACCCGGCCGCGCTCGCGGGCTGCGACCTGGTCATCGAAGCGGTGTTCGAGGACGTGAAGCTCAAGCACAAGGTCTTCCAGGAGATTCAAGGCGTGGTGGCGCCGGACGCGGTGCTGGGGTCCAACACCTCCACCCTGCCCATCAGCCTGCTCGCGGAGGGCGTGACGCGGCCGCCGGACTTCGTCGGCATGCACTTCTTCTCCCCCGTGGACAAGATGCCGCTGCTGGAGCTCATCGCCGGGAAGCAGACGAGTGACGCGACGCTGGCGAAGGCCATCGACATCGCGGTGCAGATTGGCAAGACGCCCATCGTCGTCAATGACAGCCGGGGCTTCTTCACCAGCCGCGTCATCGGCACGTTCCTCAACGAGGCCATCGCCATGGTGGGCGAGGGCATCGCGCCCGCGTCCATCGAGCAGGCGGGACTCCAGGCGGGCTACCCCGCCGCCCCGCTCCAGCTGGTGGACGAATTGACGCTGACGCTGCCCCGGAAGATCCGCCAGGAGACGAAGGCGGCCGTGGTGGCCGCGGGCCAGCCGTGGGTGGACCACGGCAGCTACGCGGTGATGGACGCGCTCATCGATCAGCACGGGCGCAAGGGCCGCTCCACGGGCGGCGGGTTCTACGACTACGCGGACGGCAAGCGGACGAACCTCTGGCCGGGGCTGGCGCAGCACTACACGAAGCCCGGGCACACCATCCCCTTCGAGGACATGAAGGAGCGGATGCTCTTCGCGGAGGCCATCGACACGGTGCGCTGCTTCGACGAGGGCGTGCTGCGCTCGGCCGCGGACGCGAACGTGGGCTCCATCCTGGGCATCGGCTTCCCGCCGTGGACGGGCGGCGTGGTGCAGTACATCAACGGCTACGAAGGCCCCTCCGGCACGGGGCCGCGCGGCTTTGTCACCCGCGCGCGCCAGTTGGCGGAGCGCTACGGGAAGCACTTCCTGCCGCCCGCGTCCCTGGTCGCGAAGGCGGAGCGCGGAGAGCTGCTCGAGTAAACCCCTCACCCACACAAGAGGTCGCCCCATGAGGAATCAGCGGGAGCATGACGTGAAGGAACTCGTTTCAAGGCAGCGCGCCTGTTTCGAAACCCGCGTCACGCTCCCGCTGAAATGGCGGCAGGAGCAGCTGCGGGCGCTCGAAACGGCGGCTCGCAGGCATGAGGAGGCCATCCTGGCAGCCCTCAAGGCAGACCTCTCGAAGAGCCCGGAGGAGGCCTACCTGACGGAGGTGGGCAGCATCTATGGCGAGCTGAAGACGGCCCTCAAGCACGTGAAGGCCTGGATGGAGCCCCGCAAGGGCTCCGCGCCGCTCGTCATCCAACCGGCGAAGGCCTGGCAGTACGCGGAGCCCCTGGGCGTGACGCTCATCATCGCGCCCTGGAACTATCCCTATCAGCTGTCGCTGGCGCCGCTCATCGGGGCGCTCGCCGCGGGCTGCACCGCAGTGTTGAAGCCCAGTGAGCACGCGCCAGCGACCTCGCGCGTGCTCGCGAAGATGCTGGGCGAGGCGTTCCCGCCCGAGGTCGTCTCCGTCGTGGAGGGCGGCGTGGAGGAGAGCCGCGCGCTGCTCGACGAGCGGTGGGACCTCATCTTCTTCACCGGAGGCCCGCAGGTGGGCCGGACCGTCGCTGAAGCGGCGGCCCGGCACCTGACGCCCACCGTCCTGGAATTGGGCGGCAAGAGCCCCTGCATCGTCGACCGGAGCGCGGACCTGGAGGTCACCGCGCGCCGCATCGCCTGGGGCAAGTACGTCAACGCCGGGCAGACCTGCATCGCGCCGGACTACGTGCTCATCCCTTCCGACCTCCAGGACCGCTTCACGGCGCTGGTCCAGAAGGCCGTGCGGAGCTTCTACGGCGACGACGCGAGCGCGAGCGCCGACTACGGCCGCATCGTCAACGCCCGTCACTTCGAGCGCGTCAGCTCACTCGCGTCCCATGGGACGATTGCCTTCGGTGGAGAGCGCGACGCAGCCAGCCGCTTCTTCGCCCCTACCGTCATCACCGACGCGCCGCTGACAAGCCCGCTGATGCAGGAGGAGATCTTCGGCCCCCTGCTCCCGCTGGTCGACTGCGCGAACGTCGACGACGCCATCCGCTTCGTGCGCGCCCGCCCGAAACCTCTCGCGCTCTACACCTTCGCGCGGGACGCCGCGGTGAACGAGCGCGTGCTCGCGGAGACGTCCAGCGGCGGCGCCGTCACCAACGACGTGTGCGTCCACTTCGCCGCGGAAGGGATGCCCTTCGGCGGCGTGGGCGAGTCTGGCCTGGGCGGCTACCACGGCCAGTCCAGCTTCGACGCCTTCAGCCACAAGAAGAGCGTGGTGAAGCGGCCGTTCATCCTGGACATGAAGCTGCGCTACCCGCCCTACACGGGGAAGCTGGACCTCTTCCGCCGCTTCCTGTGACGGGCCAGGGGGCGCGGACCCTTTCCGCGCCCCCTCCCCTCTGATTACAGCGTCTTCATGTATTCGATGAGGGCCCAGCGCTCCGGGTCGGTGAGCGACTGGGTGAAGTCATGCCCCTCGTTGCCCATGCCGTAGAAGTGGGTGTTGAAGATCATCCGGGAGCGGATCTGCTTCTGGGTGATGGGCGGTGGCGACTGGTAGGCGAGCGAGTTGTAGTTGGCGACCAGGTTCGCGATGTTCGCGAAGAGCACGTCAGCCGTCGCCATCTCCTCGCTGCACGGGATGAACGGGTCGTTGGACGGGGAGTTGGCGCAGGGCAGCGACGACACCTTCCACCCCAGCTTCCCGAAGTCATAGGACGCGTAGCTCGCGTCGTAGCCCGCGTTGGTCCCCAGGATGTTGGCGGAGGTCTGCAGGCGCTTCCACACCGACGGCCGGTCCGCCGGCTTCAGCACGTCCCAGAGGGTGGGCACGCTGCCGTTGTGGAAGAACGGCGCGGAGGCCCACGCGCCATAGAGCGGCGGCGCGATGTAGCCGAACGGGCTGAGCCACTCGTTGGGCCCCAGGGGTGAATAGACGGGGCCCAGGCCGTTGTCATACGCGCTGCGCGGCACGCGCCGCAGGGCGCTGGTGATGATGTCGTCGTAGAAGGGGCCGTGGTTGGGGGCCTCGTCGTTGTAGGCCAGGAAGGACGAGTTCCAGGCCTTGCGCTTGCGGATGTCCGCCATCAGGTCCTTGCGCGCGGGGTCCGTGCGGATGGTCTCAATGGGCGTAATCACGCCCGCCACGCCCTTGAGGCGCGGGTCGGGCAGGTACGCCGGGTCCGCGGCATGGCGCGGCGAATAGACGCCGTGGCAGGACGCGCAGGAGCCGTTGCCCGGCGCCTTGGGGATGTTGGCGTTGGCGCCGTTGGCCCACAGGTCCCTCTCGTGGAAGAGCACCGCGCCCTGCTCGGCGAGCGCGGTGTTGACCGTCTTGGGGTACGTGGGGGGTGACATCGAGATGAAGAAGTTGTCGTTGTCCTCGAACTCGACGGTCATCGCCCGGCGCTGCGCGGGCGTGCGCCCCAGGTTCGCGATGCTGAAGGCCATCTCCGAGCGGACGTTGTCGGACGTGAGGGCGCCATCCCAGAACTGCCGCGTCTTGAAGGCGCGGTGCCACCAGCTGGGCGCGCGGGACTGGCCGCCCGCGTGGGAGGGGAAGTATTCGAGCAGGCTGGGCGCCAGCGCGAGCGAGTCCATGTCGAAGAGCGCGGGCAGCAGGTCCACGATTCCGATGGCGTCACTGGTGCCGCGCCCCACGCTCCACGGCACGGGCGCCAGCTGCAGCACGGTGCCCACGCCCGTCGAGCGGAAGAAGTCGGACTGGATCAACCCCGCGTCCAGCGCGTCGTTCGTGCGCCCCCACACGAAGCCGGCCTCCTGTTCGGTCCCCAGCCGCGAGTCGTGGCACCCCGAGCAACTGGAGCTGATGGCGCCCGTATAGCGCCCGTTCGAGTCCTTCTCCTGCACGAGCCCCAGGGGGAGCTGGCCGCTGCCGCCGTTGGTGAGGTTGGGGTTCTCCCACGGCAGCGGATAGGGATTGCGGAACGGCGCCTTCGCCATGCCGTAACGCTTGATGACCTGCTCGTCGAAATCCGAGGGGCGGATGAGGAAGCCCCAGAGCAGGTAGAGGTTGTAGTAGGCGAGCGAGGTGGTGAACGGCTGGAAGTAGGCGCGCGTCTCGATGTTGTTGCGCCCCCGGGCCACGCTCGCGCGGAACTCACCGCACGTCGTGGGATTGGGCGGCAGCGTGGAGACGAACGGCGCCGGGGGATTGTGCAGGTCCACCCAGTACGCGTTGAACTGGACCGCGGCCCCTGGCTTGTTGACGCCCGGCACCACCAGCGTGCGCGGATCCACCGGCAACGGCGTTGAGTCCGGCTTCCCATTGCAGGCCGCCACGAATGGCGACCGCACCGCCGTGGTCTCCAGCAGCGGCAGGGGATTGGCGGCAGCCCCGGCACTGATCAGGAAGAGGACCAGGGAACTCGGACACGCCCACGTACGGCTCCATCGCAGTCTCATGCACGGCCTCCAGCGCCTATTGGCACTTTGACAACAAGGAACCTTGTAGGCCCCGGATTCCGGGGTCTCAATACGCAGCGCGTTAGCGTGTCTGGGAAAAACAAAGGGCCCGGAACGGTTGGTTCCGGGCCCTCAGGTGTTCGTTGATGTTGGCGCTTGGGGTCAGAGCACGCCCGGGGACGCCTTCGCCTGGGCCTTGGCGAAGACCTCACGCAGGCGCGTGGCGACCTTGGGCATCACGTCCTCGAAGGCGAACGCGGCGGACTGCCCCAGGGTTTCCTCGCCGCTGGCGCCCCCGCGCAGCCACGCGGAGGCCCCCTTGCTCTTCTGGGACGCGCCCTCGAACAGGTCGCGCATCGAGACGGAGTCCTGGCCTCCCTTGGAGTGGACCGTCAGCTTCAGCTCCGACACGAAGCCACCGGCGTGGACGCTGAAGAATTGGATCTCCGGGATGATGAGCACATCCGCGTCACCCAGGTCGTCGGGGCTGGACGCCTCCTGGACGGACTGGAAGACGGTGCCCATCATCTGCGGGAAGCTTCGGGTGAGGGCCTCGCCGATGTAGATGTCCCAGGTTTGCGTGAAGCCCAGGGCGAAGTATTTGCCCGAATCGATGAGCGCCTTCTGCTCGGGCGAGATGAAGTAGCGCGCGCGAAGCGCCAGAGGCGTCCCCGCGTTGGACATGGGCGCGGGGCTCGGCCGCACCTGGTGGGTACAGCCGACGAACGCGAGCAGCGCGAACAAAGGCAGAACAAGGTTTCTGGGCATGGCGACTTCCTAGCCCACCCCTCCAGTCCTGCCCAATCCCACCCAGGTACAAGCCGCCGGAACGGGCAGGTGTGTCCAGACCCGGGAGTCTGGACACCCGTCACGCCGCGGTCACGCCTGCCATCAGAAGCTGCTGGTCAGGTCATACCACCGCCCTGCCGTGAGCCGCTCCCTGCATGGGACGAAGCGCTCCAGGGCAGGGGTGAGCTGGCATTGAGGAGTGGGGGAAGACGATGGAGCTTCAAGAAGCGTTGTTCGAGTCCGTGCCCATCCGGGTGGGGGTGGTGGAAGGCGCATCCGAAACGCGGCGGCTCGTGCTGCCGCTGCTGGAGGCGGATGCGGACGTGCATGTCGCGGCGGTCCACTCGGAGGGAAGCGCCGCCGTGGAATCGCTGCGGCGCGAGCCCGTGGACATCCTCTTCCTGGACGTGGACCTGGAGGACCTGGACGGCTTCCAGGTATTGCACGAGGCGGGAAGCGCGTGTGCCGGCGCCGTCGTCCTGATGACCGCGAAGGAGGAACACGCGCTGCGCGCCTTCGAGGCCGGCGCGCTGGACTGCCTCCTCAAGCCCCGGGTCCCCGAGCGCTTCGCCCAGGTGCTGGGCCGGGCGAAGGAGCACGTGCGCAGGGGGCGCCTCCAGCAACTCGTGCGTCAGCTGGCGGGCCTCGTGAGGACCTTGCCCGTCCCCTCCCCTGCCCCGCGCTACCTGGACCGGCTGGTCATCCGCGAGGTGGGACGGGTGACGCTGCTCGCCGTGGACGACGTGGACTGGATGGCGGCGGAGGACAACTACGTCCAGGTGCACGTGGGCGAGCGCAGCCACCTCCTGCGCCAGCCCATGCGGGAGCTGGAGGCCCGGTTGGATCCAGAGCGCTTCGTGCGCATCCACCGCTCCACGCTCGTCAACCTCCAGCGGGTCCAGGAGCTGCGCCCGCTGCTCCATGGCGAATACCAGGTCATCCTGCGCGACCGCACCACGCTGAAGCTCAGCCGCGGCTACCGCGAGCGCCTGGGCCTGTTGCTGGCCCAGGGGTGAACACTCCCACCCAATCCCAGGCAGGAATGACCCGCCGCGGTGAGTAGGATTGAAGTCCCAACCATTGACCCAAGGCTGGGAAAACCCGTTTGATTCATCAATGCTCAATCAAACCCCGGAGTACCAGTCCTGTATCCAGAGTTCCGAACGGGTGTCCTGGCGTCTGGATGAGCTGTTGCCCAAGGACACCGTGCTCGACTTCAGCCACCGGTTCCTTTCGGATGCGCTGACCGGCACGGAAGACATTCCCTTCCTGAGCGCGGAGGAGCGGCTGATGTTGAATCACATCCGCTCCAACAGCTACGCGCACCTGTTCCTGTTCCTGGAGGAGTACGCCGTCGCCCTGGCCGCCCAGCGCGCCGGCCTGGAGCTTCACGGGAACGCGACGCACATGCGGGCGCTGTTGCGCTTCACCGAGGAGGAGCTGAAGCACCAGCAGCTCTTCGCGCGCTTCACCGGCGCGTTCGCGAAGGGCTTCAAGGTCGCCCCTGCCCTGCTCGACAACCAGGTGGAGGTGGCCCGGGCCATCATGGCGAAGTCGAACCTGGGCGTGCTGATCTTCAACCTGCACATGGAGCTGATGACGCAGCAGCACTACCAGGAGACGGTTCGCGGAAACAAAGACGAGACGCTGGATCCGCTGTTCTGCAACCTGCTCAAGCACCACTGGCTGGAAGAGGCACAGCACACCCGGCTGGACTTCCTGGAGGCCCAGAAGATCCTCGCCCAGGCGCCCGAAACCCTGGACGCGGCCCTGACTGAATACTCGGAGCTGCTCCAGGCGCTGCGTGGCACCCTGAACGCGCAGCTCGCGCTGGACCTCCAGACGCTGGAGAAGGCGGTGGGGCGCACGTTCACGCCCACCGAACGCCAGCAGTTGTCCGAGTCCCAGGAGCGTTCGTATGTCTGGGGTTTCATCGGGATGGGAATGAAGGCCCCCCTCTTCCTCTCCCGCCTGCGCGCGCTCTCTCCCCTCGCGGAGCAGCGCGTGCTGGAGCTGGCCCCGACGTACTACTGCGCCTGAGCCGGATTTGAAGCTCAGCCGCGGCGACCGCGAGCGCCTGGGCCTGCTGCTGGCCCAGGGGTGAGGACTCCCGCGGAGGTGGCCTGGAGCCGGCAGCGCGCCTCGGCGGCCCGCGCCTGCACGGCGTCCTCGTGCTGTCCCAGCGACAGCATGAGGGACGCGGCGCGCGCGTAATGCTCCGCCGCCAGTTCGGGCGGCAGGACCTGTTCATCGGAGCGAGCGGACGCCAGCAGGTGAGGCAGTGCTCGCTCCGTCCGTCCAGCTCCGAGCCAGTGATGCGCCAGGAGGATGGAAGGGGCGCCGTCCTCCTCGAACACCGTGGCGAGCCGGGCGTGCAGCACGCGCTCCTCGCCGGGGCCCATTCCAGCCAGGACCGCCTCCATCACCAGGTCGTGGCTGAAGCGCTCGCCCATCAGCACCTGGGCCGCCTCCAGCTCCGCGAGCGCCTCATGCGCCTCCGCCTGCATCACCTGGAGTCCCCCGGCCACGAGCGAGGTCCGGAAGAAGGCCCCCGCCAGCGCCGCGAGCCGCGCGCACTGGAGCGCCAGCGGGGACAGCCCCTCCAGGCGCCGCTGGATGAGGGGGCCCACGCGCCCTGGAGGCGGCAGCCGTTGGGGCCATTCACGGTGCAACGAGTCCGTCTCCAGCAGGTGCTTCAGCGTCTCCACGACGTACAGGGGATTGCCGCCCGTGTAGCGGGCCAGGGCATCCAGGTGCGCCTCCGCGCCCGGCAGTCCCATGCCCGCCACCATGCGCTTCACGTCCTCGTCCGTCAGCGCGTCCACCTCCACGACGCGCGCCAGTCCCGCCTCGACGAGCCCTGCCACGTGCATCCGCGTCTCGGGCGACAATTCGCCCCGGCGATAGCAGTCGATGAAGCGCAGGCTGCGTGCGCCTGGAGGGGCCGTGTCGGCCAGCCGGGAGAGCGCGAAGGTGAAGGCCCTGGCGCTGGCCGCGTCCCAGTACTGCACGTCGTCCGCGACGCTGATGTCCTCGTGCTCGTGAAGCAGTTGGAGCGCCGCCACGATGGCGTCGTAGAAGCGCAACGTGCCGGCCTCGGAGGCCAGGGGCGGCAGCAGCCGCGCGTCTCCCAGCTCCGGGAGGATGCGCGACAGCTCGGTGCGCACCCAGTCCGGCAGCTTCACGTCCGGCCAGCGCCGCAGCTGCGTGCGGAAGGCGCGCGCCTGGGAGGCGAACGGCACGTCCCGGTCTCCCGCTCGCGCCTCGATGCGCCCCCAGCGGCCCTGCGTGGCCGCGAACTCCTCCGCGAGCCGCGTCTTGCCGCTGCCGGGCTCACCGGAGATGAACAGCAACTGGCCTGCCTCCCAGCCGGCTTCCAACTGCCGCCACGCCGTGTCCCGGCCCACCAGCACCGGAGGACGCAGCACTGAAAGAGGCAGCGAAGGCCGAGCGCCCGGAACGGAGCGTGAGCGCGGCGGGGACTGCTCCACCTCCCGCACCAGCGCGAGCGTCTCCGGCATGGGGGTGACGCCCAGCTCCCGGTCCAGCACGTCGCGCAGGTGTTCGAAGGTCGCGAGCGCGGCGCCCCGGTCACCCTGCAGGTAGTGCAGCCGGATGAGGTGGCGGCCGGCCTGTTCGGATTCGGGCTCCTGCCGCGCCCACGCCTGCGCGAGCCCCAGGGCGGCGGCCCAATCGCCCGCGGCGGTGAGCTGGGCGATGCGGGCCTCGCGCGCCTCGCGAACCCATCCTTCGATGCCCGCGCGGGCGCCGTCCAGCCAGCGCGCGAGCTCCGGACAGTCATCGAAGTCGAAGCCCGCCAGCAACGTGTTGCCTTCGGCGTCCACACACGCCAGGGCCTCCGCATGGGCACGGGCCTCCGTGGCGGCCTTGAGGCCCGCGGCGTCCACGGACGAGGGCGAGACCAATGCCAGCCGTTCGGCGTCGCCCTCCACCAGGGGCGCATCCTCCGTGGCGACTCGCAGGCGGCGCAGCAACTGCCGCAGGTTGCTTCGCACGGTCGTGGGCGGCGAATCCGGCCACAGGAGGGACGCGAGCGCGAACTTGGGCGAGGGACCCTGCAATGCCAGCCACGCCAGCAGCGCCGCGGTGCGCCGCTCCAACCTCACGCGTTGACCGTCGGGGCCGCACAGCTGCGCCAGCCCCAGGACCCGCACCCGCCATTCCCTGCCATCCACCGGAAGTCTCCCCAGGCCTCGCGCCGTCATGCGAAGCGCGCACCTTACTCGACCAGACGTGGAAGCAAGCCGTCGATGGCCGCTCGTGTCTGCCCATGGCGCCGCCCTCCGGCATCCGAGCCTGGGAGCGCTGGTGGGCCCGGATGACGGGACAGCCGGGAGGCTGGAGCCGCACACGGCCCGTGCGCATCCATTCCCCATGCTGGCACTTCGACAGTGTGGCCTCGGCTGGCTGGCGTTGTCCGCGGCCTGGCCGGTGTTCGCGGCGGAGCCGGTGGTGTGGGGCGAAGGGATGATGGTGAAGGTCCGTCCCGACAACACCGTGCCAGGAAGCAGCACCGAGGTACGACTCACCGCCGCGCGCAATGAGTTCGTCTCCTTCCAGGTGGCGTTGCACGGCGGGGACCGGGGCCTGCGAGGCGTGCGAGCCCGCCTGCCCGCGCTGGAGGGGCCCGCGACGCTGACGGGGCCGGACGTGACGCTGTACCGGCAGGCGTACATCACCACGCGGCAGGGTTCCGAGCCCGGGCAGCCAGTGGGGCGCTGGCCGGACGGGCTGGTGCCGGACACGGACGAAATCGCCAGGGAGCAACGCAATGCCTTCCCCTTCGATGTGCCCGCGCGCGAGGCGCGAGCCGTCTGGGTGGACGTGCACGTGCCCGGGGACGCGCCCCCCGGCGACTACACGGGCACGGTGACGGTGGAGGCGGAAGGCGGCTTCCAGCGGCAGGTGACCGCGAGGCTGACGGTGGTGGAAGCGGTGATGCCGAGCACTTCCTCACTGGCCTCGGCGTTTTCGCTGTCGCCGGCCCAGGTGTGCCTCGCGCATCTGGGCCGGGCGGACTGCTCGCACGAGGAACTGCAACCGTTCCTCGTGCGCTACCAGCAGATGGCGCTGGAGCACCGCATCACGCAGCCCCGGCTCTACCTGCGCGGGTCCGGACCCAAGGCATGGAGCGACTTCGACGCGACGTGGGGGTCCAGCCTGGATGGCACCGCGCCCACGCGGCTGCCCGGCGCGCGGATGACGAGCCTGGAATACACAGGGCCCCTCACCGCTGGCGGCCTGTCGGCCTTCACCGGGCACATGCGCGAGCGCGGCTGGCTGAACCGGGCCTTCGCGCTGATTGGCGACGAGCCGCCCATCTGGATCAGCTACGAGCAGGTGCAAGCCGCCGGAACGCTGGTGCGGCAGGCCGCGCCCGGCCTTCGCACCATGCTGACGACGAACGCCAGCCAACTGAAGCCCACCGGCCTGGTGCCCCTGGTGGACATCATGGTTCCGATGGTGAACCACCTGGAGGGCACGGATCCAGGCTTCGTGGGGAACCAGACCGGGACGTACGTGGAGTTCCTCTCGCGGCCCGGAACGGAGTTGTGGATGTATCAAAGTTGTATGATCCACGGCTGCTCGCCCAGCGTCTCCGTGCCGCAGAACCAGCCGGGGGCGGGCTGGCCGTCGTACATGGTGGACCGCCCCGCGACGAAGGCCCGCGCGATGGAGTGGCTGTCCTTCCTCTTCGGCTGCAAGGGCGAGCTGTACTACGAGACCGCGGGCATGCTCCCCTCTGCGTGGACGGACCAGTACCACTTCGATGGCAACGGGGACGGGACGCTGTTCTACCCGGGCACGCCCGCGATCATCGGCGGACGGACGGACGTGCCGGTGGCCTCCCTGCGCCTGAAGCTCATCCGTCAGGGCATGCAGGACTATGAGTGGCTCAAGGCGGTGAGCGACGCGGGCGACCCGGCCTTCGCGCACCAGGTGGCGCGGGAGCTGATTCCCAATGCATGGCAGGTGCCGGATGACGGCGCCGCGTTCGATGCCGCGCGGCTGCGGCTCATCCAGCGCTACGGGGAACTGACCTTGGGCAACCCGACCGCCCCGCGCATGGGCGGGGCGCCTGTCTCCATGCCCTTGGAGCCGCAGGTTCCAGGCGGTCCAGGGGAGCCGGGCGGACAAGGCAACGCGGGCGGCTGCGGCGCGGCCCCTGGCGTCTCCGTGGCGGGAGTCCTGCTATGGGCGGCCTGGGCGCTGGGCAGGACACGCCGGGCGCGCGTCGCGAGGTAGTCCGAGGGCATGTCCCTTTTCTCCCGGATGCGGACTCCACCCACGAGCGCAGGGCCTGGGCATACCGACTAGACTCCAGGCATGAACCTCGTCCGTGGCATCACCCTCTTCGCGGCCGCCCTGTCCCTGCTGACCAGCTGCGCGACGCTCGACACGTCGAACATGACGCCGTCCTGCCGTGCCCAGTACGACGCGTGTCTCAACAGTTGCCAGCCGCGCGGCCGGCCCGCATCGAGGCAGCCGCCGGACTCCGTGCAGGGCAACGCGGAGCGGCTCGCCCTCGATACGCAGACGCCGGCCTGCACCGACTCCTGCAAGCAGCAGGCGAAGACCTGCTCCTGAGCCCATGACCCCGGAGCGCTACGAGACACTGGACGGCTCCACGCCGGACGTCACCCCACTGGCGGCGGAGGTCGGGCTCAAACAACCGTTGAGCGCCTTCCCCCTGCTGGAGGGAGGCGACGTCTTCGAGTCACGCGGAGGCCGTCCCCCCGCGGAAGGCCCCGCGCGCGCCCGCGCGTATGTGAGCGCGAAGCTGGAGCTCAAGCCGTACGGCGCCTCGGCGACGCAGGTGAAGCGAGTGCAGGAGGAGATCATCCGGCAGCTCGCCGGGAACCTCCAGCTCATCGCCCGCCTGGAGGCCGCGCGGCCCCTGACGCTGGAGCTGATTCCCCCCGGGCACACGCTGGCGAAGTACGGCTATCCCCGCGCCGTGTCCCCCCAGGCCGCGGGCCTGTTCTGGGATCATCCGGACTGGCCCCGAGCACGAATCGCGCTGAAGCAGGACCGGCTGGAGTCGGAGCAGTACCTGGTCTTCCACGAGATGGCGCACGCCATCCAGGGGCTGGCCTTCACCCAGAAGGAGAGCGAGCTCATCTACCGCACGATGCTCCGCACCTACCGAAGCCGCGCGGCGGTGGACGAGGTCTTCGCCATCTACAGCGAACGCGAGTTCGTCACCGGCGTCTCCGCGCACGACCTGCGCGCCCCCGGCGTGTACGGCATGGCCCGCCAGCGGTGGAACGAGGAGCACCTGTTCACCCGCTTCGTGCGAAACCTCTATTTCCCCTACAAACCCCTCGCGGGTGGCACCGCGGGAATGACTCCGTCCAGCTTCGGTTGAAGCGTTTTTCCGGGTGCACGGCGCCGCCCGGCTCGCGAGGCATGCGTGGATTGAAGCCCGCTTCCGTCGCATGGTAGGAGGAGGCGGGCCGGTCGCCTCGACGGAACATCATGGACTCCCCCGGTGCTGAACGGCCTCGTCGGCGGTTGACGCGAATCATCGCGGGCGCAGGCCTGATCCTCCTCGCGACAATCGTCCTCCTGCTCATCGCGGTCGTGACCGCGCTTCACAACCTCGACCACCCCTGGCTGAAGCCGCACGTCGTCTCGCAGGTGGAAGAAGCCTCGGGCGTGCGGCTGGACTACCAGACCGCGCGGATCGACGTGCTCTCCGGGCTGCGCCTGGAAGGACTGGTGGTGCGGACCCCACCGCCATTCCAGGACGTCGCGCCCGAGTTCCTGCGCGTCGGCACGCTGGAGGCGGCGTGGTCGTTCGGAGCCCTGCTGAAGGGACCGGTCCGGGTGGAGCGGGTGGCGGTGCGCGACGCGAACGTCGTCCTGGTCGCGGATGAAAAAGGGACCACGTCGCTCACGAACCTGACCGGACCGCCGGAGCCCGAACCGGTGGATGAGGCGTCCCCTGGAACCTCCCAGCAGGTCGCGGCCCTCTTCGCCTCCCCGTTCCCCGTCTCGAGCATCGAGCTGTCGAACGTGTCGCTGACCTATGTCCGCGTCCAGAACAGCGCGGTGGTGGACCGCTGGTCGCTGCGCGGGCTCGAAGCCGGCATCGAAGCGAAGCCCCAGGACAAGAGCTGGAAGCTACTCGTGGACCTAGGCAAGGCCGGGAAGCCGCTGGCCCTGACGCTGAACCGTGAAGCGCCCGCCGCCGAAGCCCTGCTGGAACTGGTCCTGTCAGTGGAAGCGAGCACGGACGCCGCGCACGTGAAGGTGGACCTGGACGTCGCGAAGCAGACCTTCGATCCGCGCTTCACGCTCCGCTCGCTGCTGCACGGCGCGGTGACCGCGAAGTTCGACGCCAGCAAGCAACACACCACCGTCGACTTGGAACGCACGAAGCTGACCGACAGCGCCGAGGTGCAGGCCCAGCTGGTGCTTCCGGATGCGTCGGAAGTCCCGCCCGTGCTGACACAAGCCCTGGCGGACGTGGACCTCGGACGGCTGCTGCGATGGATCCCCGACGACCTGCGCCCGTTCTCCCTGGAGCGCGGCAAGGTGCACCTGGAGGCCCGGGAGGTCACGCTCAGCGATATGCCCCAGCTGGGAGCCCAGGGTCGGCTCGGGCTGGACGTCGACGTGGCGAAGCTCCTCCTCGTACAGGAGGCGCTCAAGGTGGAGCTTGGCGATGGACGCATCTCGCTGACGGCGACTCCGGATGCCCCCCAGGGACTGGCCGCCAAGCTCGTGTTCGCGCTCCACGGGCTCGACGTCGGGGGCGCTACACCGCTCCGCGTTCCGAAGGCCTCCGGTGAGCTGACGGGGCATCAGCTGCGGCCCGACCTCTCCTCGCCCTTCAGGGTCGCGGGGGATGCGGCCCTGTCCGCCAAGGTGGAAGCACTGGATGTCCGTGCCTCCGGATACCGAGCGATGGCGGAGCGCCTGGGCTTCAACCTCCAGGTGCCCCTCACGGCGAAGCCCCCGTTCGCGCTGAAGGCGGACGTACCCGTGGAAGCGCTGCGAGTCACCGCCGAAGACCGGGAGGTGCTGAAGGGTCCCGCGCGAGTGCAGCTCCACGTGACGGACGCATTCCCCACGATGGAGGAGCCACGGCTGAGCAAGGCCCGCGCACGGCTGGAGCTGGACGTGGGCACGCTGCACGCATCGCTGGACGCCACGAAGGGCACCGACGACGTGGCGTACTCGCTGGACGCCCAACTGCCGGACCTCGTCATGGCACGGCCCTTCATCCCGGATGACGTCGCCGCGCGATTCCCCTGGAAGCACCTGGCCGTGACGCTGGCCTCCAAAGGCAGGCTGACGACCCTCTTCGCGCCCTCGCCGCGCGTGGACCACCAGACGGAGCTGAGCCTGAAGAAGGCGGGCTGGGACGACATCTCGGCCGCCAGCACCACACTCGCGCTGCGCTCCCAGGGAGACGAGTGGAAGCACAAGGGAGACCTTGCCCTGAAGGTCGAAGGGCTGCGCATCGGAGAGACCGACGCGGGCACCCAACACCAGACGCTGACGTTCGACGTCGACCGCCGCAAGCTCTCGCTCAAGTTGGGGCTCACCGGCCAGGAGGGCCTGAAGGTCGCCGCCGACGCGGCGCTGGCGTTCAACCCGAAGGCCCGCGCGCTCCGCATGGACGTGAAGGGCGACTTCCCGCCGCTGGGCCCCCTGTCGCCGCTCCTGGCGAAGGCGCGGGTGCCCCCGGAGGTGGATCCGTCCAAGCTCGCGATGAGCGGCGAACTGCACGGCACCCTGACCGGACTCATCACGCACCTGGGCTCCGACGGAAGCTTCCGCCTGGCCCCCATGCCTCCGCGCGCCGCCAGCTTCGAGGGCAAGGCCCACATGGACCTGCGCGGCGTGCGCTGGAAGCAGGCGGATCAGACCATCAACGTCCCCGCCCTGCGCTGGGAGGGCGAGTCGCACGCCGACGGCGCCCAGCGAAACGTCCGCACGACCCTGGCGGTGGAGAAGCTCACCGTCAGCATGAACGACCGCCGGTTCACCTTCGCGGACCTGTCCAGTGACAGCACCGCCACCTTCACCGACCAATGGGAGAAGGGGGACATCGAGCTGAAGCAGCTCGTGAAGGTCCGCTCGATGGAACAGAAGCCGGCGCTGCCCTACCCCGTCCAGGACGTGGAGGCGTCATTCTCCGTCGTGCGCAAACCCACCGGCGTCATCCGCATCCCGGACCTGCGGCTGTCCAATGGCGGCACGCAGACGCTGTTGAAGGTCCGGGGGCGGCTCGACCTGAGCAATGATCAGCAGCGCATGGGGCTCCGCGGCTCGCTGGAGCAGGACCTGGCCCACCTCGCGCGGCCCGGTCAGGTCGAAGGCAGCGGCAAGGTCACGGTGGACTTCCGCGTGGCGTCGCCGGACCTGGTGGTCTTCCGCACCACGTCCAGCCTCAAGCTCCAGGACGTGAACGTGCGGATGCCCGAGTCCGGCATCGTCGTGGAGGCGCTCAACGGCGACGTGCCGCTGACGGAGAACGTGGAAGTCTCCCAGGACGGCGTGCGGCTGCTGAACGACCTGGACGTGAATCCATACTCGATGCTGCGCTTCGCGGATCAACACCCGCTGCTCACGCGCAGTGGCTTCATGTCCGCGGACCGCATCACCACGCCGTGGGTGACCATCGCGCCGCTGGCCGGCAACCTGGCCATCAACCAGAACGTGTTCTCCATGAGCCAGCTGGAGATGGGCGTCCGCGGAGGGCGCATCACCGGCCAGTGCATGCTGAACTGGCAGGGCAAGCACTCCACGATGGAGGCCCACGTGCGGGCCACGGGCGTGAAGTCCTCCCGGGGTGAGCCCTTCGACGGCAACGCCGCCATGGTCATCTCCGCCAGGGACCGCAGCATCAACGGGCGCGCGGAGATTCTGCGCATCGGCAACCGCCACCTGTTGGACCTGCTGGACGTGGAGGATCCGCACCACACGGACCCCGCCACCAACCGCGTCCGCTACGCACTGGGCCTGGGGTATCCGGAGCACGTGCGCGTGAGCTTCAAGCAGGGCTTCGGCAGCCTGCTCATCACCATGGGCGGCCTGGCCAAGCTGGTCAGCATCGATGAAATCCGGGGCATCCCCCTGGGCCCCATCGTCGACCGCCTCATCACCACCATGTTCCCTCCGGAGGCTCTGCCATGACACATCGTGGGTTGCTGCTCGTGGCCGCCCTCGCGGCTTCCGGGTGCATCAGCGCGCCGGAGATCGTCATGGTGGACCGGGCGACGGCGCTCGAGGAGCAGGCCGCGGGCTCGTACAAGGACGTGGAGCAGCGGCTGGCGCGCGCGGGCATGAACCCCACGCCGGTGCCGCTAACGCCCAACCAGCTGGAGGACCTGGGCATCCAGCCACCGCCGCTGGTGGAGAACCTGGGCAAGACGCAGGCGGACCGCGTGGACGACCTGGTGCGGCGCCACTGCGTGGGCGAGGGCAAGGACGGGCTGCTGGTGCTCACGCGGAAGCAGTGTACGGCCGGGCGCGTGTCCGCGGATGACGCCGCCCTGGTGGAGCGGGTGAACCGGGCCCGGCGCCAGCTGTGGCAGTGGATGAAGACCGTGCGCCCCGGTGTGCCAGAGGCGACGCTGCGCCAGAACTGGCGTCTGGCGCACGCGGAGGGCGTCGTCTGCGGCGGCTGGGTGGAGGCCGAGGACGGCACCTGGGGAGAGAAGAAGTGCTGACGCGCCAAGGCCCCTGGTTCCTGGCCCTGGCCGTCCTCCTCTCGAGCGGAGCCTGGGCCCAGGACGACGAGAACGACGGAGGCATGGTCCTGCCCGAGCGGCTCACCGTGGGCATGGGCGACCAGTTCCTGGGGCAGCTGGGGCCCGACGAGAACTCGCTGCTGTTCGTGTCCAATCGGGACATCGCCACGGAGATCTTCGTCCAGGACCTGGAGAAGGGCCGCGAGCGCCGCCTCTTCGACGAAGGCGCGGACGTGACGTGGCCGCGCATCAGCCCCGATGGCAAGCAGCTGCTCTACATCTCGTTCCGCACCCAGGCCGGCGGGCAGCTCTGCGTGAGGGACCTGCCAGAGGCGAAGGAGCGCCGCTGTCTGGAAGAGGACCTCAGCGCGCTGCAAGCGGAGTGGATTGACGACACGCACATCGCGCTGGTGAGTCGCGTGACCATCCAGGGAGACCTGCGGCTGTCGAAGGTGGCGCTGGGGGCCGGCTGGCACGTGACGCCACTGCTCGACCGCAACCTGACCAGCCCCACCATCTCTCCGGATGGACGCTGGCTGGTGTACGTCCCGGTCCAACGCTCCGTGCAGGAGGTGGGGCCGGGCTTCGCCGCGCGAGCGTCGCCGCACCTGGAGGCCATCCGGCTGGATGTCCCCGGCGCGGCCCCCGTCCCGCTGACGCTCGACATCCCGGGGAAGACGGGCCAGCCGGTGTTCGCTCGCGACGGACGCTCGCTGTACGTGGTGCAGTTCTTCACCGACTCTAACGGGGACGGGGTGATTGACGCGAGCGACAGCGGGGTGCTGTTCCGCGTGCCCTTCGCCTCCGAGCGCGACGACGCGCCCGCCCAGGCCACCGCCGCCAGCCCGGACCAGCTCACCAGCGAGTCGTGGAACTGCGAGTACCCGTCCCCCACCGCCGCGTCGCTCATCACGACCTGTTCCCGGGGCCAGTCGCTGGACGTGTATCAGCTGCCGCTGGGTGGCCAGGTGCCCGGTGAATGGGACGTGAAGCGCCTCAGCGAGGAGCTGGGCATGGTGGGCCGGCGCGCGGATCAGCTCATCCTCTACCGCCAGCGGCTGCTGCTCGAGACCCGGCCCAAGCTCCGCCGGTTGTTGATGATGCGCCTGAGCCAGCTCCACCTGGCCTACGGCGACTTCGACGCCGCGGACTTCTACGCCCGACAGATGACGAAGGTGGACGACCCTGTCACCGCCGGATTGTCAGAGCCGCTGCGCATCCTCATCGCCCACCGGAAAGCCCTGAAGGAGCGCGACCGGGGCCGCATGGTGGACGAGCTGCAGGAGGGCGAACGCCAACGCATGGCGGCCCTGGACCCCGCCGCCGCGCCCAGCCCGCCCTCCGCCGTCTACCGTCACGTCGTGCGCAGCGAGCTGGCGCAGTCGTCCGGCGACTTCACGCTCGCCCGGCAGGAGTTGGAGGCGGCCGAGCTGACGGACACCACGCCGCGCGCGGTGCTGGAGGGCTGGTACGAACAGGCGGATGCGCTGTACCGCGAGCTGGACGACCGGAACGCATTGGTCACCGCCGGCCGCAAGCTCTCCCAGAACAAGGTCTTCAAGCAGGACGACCAGTTGGACTTCGCGCGCGGCGCGGTCCGCGCGCTGTACCGGGGACGACCCTACGCGGAAGCGGACGCCACCATGGCCCAGGCACTCGCGGCGGAGCCCCCCGGAACACCGTATGCGTTCGCCCTGGAGCTGGGCCGCCACGTCAATGCGTTGAACGAGGAGCGCCCTCCCCGCCCCGTCCGTGACGCCCTGGTCGCGTTCTACAAACAGCAGACGGATCCGCTCCGCCGCCGCATGGTGGTGCAGGACGCCGCCGAGCGCGCGGCGAGCCTGGGCGCCGACGGCGTGATGGAGGCCCTGGCGACGCTCTACGTCGACGACGCGCCGGCCGGCACCGAGGAGCGGCGACGGGCGGAGCGGCTGTTCCGCCGAGCACTGATGGGCCGCGCCTACCGCCGCATGGGGCGGGACCGGATGGACGAGGCGCGCGCGGACTTCGACCTCGTGACGCGGCGGACGGGCTCGCTGGAGAGCGCCGTCGAGTCCATGAGCCTGCGCCTGCGCGCGGGCGTCGCCCCCGAGGTGGTGATCAAAGAGGTCACCACGGAGGTGCCGAGCAAGGCCGTGTCGCTCTCGCACTTCGTGAAGGCCTACGTGACGACGCGCCGGCTGTCCAAGCTGGATGACGACGCCCACGCCCAGGCGGTGAAGACCGGCCTCGCGGAGCTGCGCGCGGCGTGGCAGGAGCTCAAGAACCAGCGCGAGGTGCAGGCCCTCATGGGAGCCATCCACCACGAGGACTTCCTGCGCGGCCGCAATCCCGCCGCCGCCGAGCGCGCCAACCGGCACTACCTGGTCGCCCTGGACCTGGTGCGCAACAACGCGCGCTACAAGGCCATGATCCTTGGCGCGCTGGGGTTGCTGCACACGCAGGTGGGCAACTACCACATCGCCCTGGGCTACCTGGACGAGCGCGACAAGCTGCCCTACGCGGACAGCGGAGCGGGGCTGTCCGTGGCCTTGGCCCGGGCCCGGGCGCTCCTGCACGTCAACCGCGAGGCGGAGGCCGCGCAGGCGGCGGACAAGGCCCTGGCCACGGTGGAGTCCGTGCCGAAGATGGCCCGGTTCATCCCGTTGGTGATGGACCGCGCGGCGCTCTACAACTTGGCCGCGGGCCGGTTCGAACGGGCCCTGACGCTCTACGACCGCGCGCTGCCCGGCATCGAAGCCGGCCCCCGAGACGAAGAGGGCCTGCGCAACCGGCTGGTGCTGCGGCTGGCCCGCTGCGGCGCGGCGCTGGGCGCGGACCAACCCCAGCGGGCGCTGGAGGACCTGGACCAGGTGGACCGGGACCTGGCGACGCCCGCCGTGCGGGCCACGCTGAAGCAGGCGCACGCCACGCCGAAGTTCGTCCAACGCGCGTATCGCATCATCGCCGCGGGGCTGCGCGCCAACGCGGAGACGCGGCTCGGGCGCATGGACGCCGCCGCCCGAGCGATGGAGCAGCGGCGCGCGCTGTTCCTGGAGCAGTTCGACGAATTGGATCGCGACGAGGACATCCGCGCGGTGACGTTGGCGGAGCTGCGGCTGGCGGAGAACGCCGTGGACCGCCGCGACCCGGCGCAGGCGGCGCAATGGCTGGGCAAGGCGCTGGAGCACGCCGACTCGCTGATGGCTCGCACGCACGCGCCGGTCGATGCGGGCCAGTTGGACGTGCTCTGGTTCGCGGCGCAGCTGCAATCCGAGGACAAGACGCGGATGCCTTTCAACGTGCCCCAGCGGATGGAGCAGGCGCGGCGGACGCTCATCGAGCAGCGCGACCCGGCGTGGCGCACGTACCTGGCGTGGTTCAACATCTACCTCGCGCTCGACGGCAAGGTCGCTGCCTCGGCGGACAAGCCAGCCCAGACGCAGGAAGTCCAGACCGCGTCCGAATAGCGGCTGCAAACACATTCGGAAACGCGCGGGACATTTTCGCGGCACATGGCGGGAGCACCTTGCACCGTGTCAGCCCGGAAGCCCCGGGCCTGAACGGCACGGGACGCCGTGGGGGCAAACCCCTCCCAGTCGGTCCCTCACGGTGTCCACCGTGCCATCAGGCCAATGGCCTTCCGGGTGCCGTCATCACGCGCAATCTGGAGGCATCCATCACCATGAAGCGCCATCTGTTCATGCTGGGCCTGCTGTTCGCCGTTCCCTCCTTCGCCGGATCCACCACCACGACGCAGGACACGTCCCAGGGCGCGCGCCGCCCGCCTCCGTTCGAGCGCAAGTCGCCCGTCCAGGTGCTCATCGACCACCGCCAGGACCTGGCCCTCACCGACGCCCAGGCCGCGAGCCTGACCCGGATTCAAACAGCGCTCGACGCGAAGAACGCGCCCGTGAAGCAGTCCCTGGAGGCCCTGCGCCCGCCCGCGCCGCCGGACCGCGGCACACAACAGGGCACGCCGTCCGCCCAGGACCAGGCCGCCCATGAGCAGGCGCGAGGCCTGTTCGAGCAACTCCGCACCAACGACATGGCGGCCTACCAGGAGGCCGAGCAGGTCCTGACGGATGCCCAGAAGACCCAGGCCCGCACGCTCCTGGAATCGGAGCGCCGCTCGCACGGCCCCAGCCACGGCGGCCGCGGCGGTCCTCCCCGAGGCGAGTAGCCTCTCACCGCCAGTCCGGCCCCCTGCGCGTCAGGGCGGCCGGAAACCCGGCGGCTTGGAGTGTCGTTTCCTGAAAGTCACGAACTCCCCGTCAGGATGTCAGACGGCCTCCGTATGGTGTCGGGCATGGAGGCGATGATGCAGACGATGTTGGTGTTCGTGCCGGTGGCCCTGTTGGTGGGCGCCGTGGTGATGATTCCCCGTTCCCGCCGCCGCGTGCGTCGGTGGAAGGTACGGGCCTAGCAGGCGGATCCGCGCCCGTCGGATCCGCCCCCTTCCGAGGGAGCGGAGCGTGATTCAGGGGGCCCGAAAACAGATGCTTGACGGGGCCGAACGAGGACGGTACAAGCCGCCTCACTGAATCACGGCGGGGCCGCGCAGGGCGGATAGCTCAGCGGTAGAGCGGCGCCCTTACAAGGCGATGGTCACAGGTTCAATCCCTGTTCCGCCCATATAGATTTTTGTGGGGAGTTAGTTCAGTTGGTTAGAACGCCGGCCTGTCACGCCGGAGGCCACGGGTTCAAGTCCCGTACTCCTCGCCACTAGAGAGGCCCGGAACCGAAAGGTTCCGGGCCTTTCGCTTTTCTGGGGAGCCACGCCTTGCCCTCCCGGTCCCGGCGCCTGTTGACGACTGTCGTTGGCGCGCTCCTCCTGTGCTGCGCTTCCCTGCCGTCATGGGGCCAGACGCCCTCTCCCTCGGAACCCCCGCGCATCGCCCTCCGCGCCGCCAGGCTCTTCGACGGGAAGAGTGAGCGGCTCCTTCCGGATGCGGTCGTGCTCATCGAAGGCTCGTCCATCCAGGCCGTGGGCACCGCCCTCCCCATCCCCCCGGGGACACGGGTCATCGACCTGGGCGACGTCACCCTGCTGCCCGGGCTGATCGACGCGCATTCGCACCTGCTGCTGGAGGTCGACCCGGAGAACGGGGTCGACGGCCTCCTCACCCCCGTCGCCCAGAACGGCACCACCGAGCGCGCGCTCATGGGCGCGAAGCTGGGCCGCGAGTTGCTCGAGGCGGGCGTCACCACGGTGCGCGACGTGGGCAACTCAGGGGTCAACGGCGACGTGGCGCTGCGCAACGCCATCCAGCGTGGCTGGGTGCAGGGCCCGCGCATCTCCGCCTGCACCCGCGCGCTCGCGCCCCAGGGCGGTCAGTTCCCCACGCTCCAACCTCCGGCGCAGTCCCTCATCGAGCAGGAGTACGTCACAGTCTCCGGTGCGGAGGAGGCCCGGCGCGCCGTGCGGCAGGCGCTCACGGACGGCGCGGACTGCATCAAGGTCATCGTCGACAACGGGCACAACCTCCTCTCCTTGGACGAGCTGAAGGTCATCGTCGAGGAGGCCCACCGCATGAAGCGCCCGGTGGCGGCGCACACCACCACCGACGACAGCATCCGCATCGCGGTCCAGGCGGGCGTCGACTCCATCGAGCATGGGTACTCGCTCCCCGATGACGTGCTGGCGCCCATGGTCCGCAATCGCATCTTCCTGGTCCCGACGGATGGCCCGATGGACGTGTGCGACTCCTTCGATACCCAGACAGGCAATGCGGAGCGCCTGCGCCAGGTGAAGGAGCGCTGCAAGAAGAACATGGCCAAGGCCAATGCCCGCCTCCGCCGCGCGGTGGCCGCGGGTGTGCGGATCGCCGCCGGCTCGGACATGTACATCGTGATGCCAGGGTTGACGCGCGGACAGGCCACCGTGAAGTGGTTCATCGCCTATGCCGAGGCGGGGCTCAAACCCGTGGACATCCTGCGTGCCGCGACCGTGAACGCGGCGGAGCTGCTACGCAAGCAGGACCAGATTGGCTCGCTCGCGCAAAGCAAGCTCGCGGACCTGCTCGCGGTGGAGGGAAATCCACTGAAAGACATTCGGGCGTTGAAGCAGGTCCGGTTCGTGATGAAGGACGGGCAGGTGGTCCTGGATGCCCGCGACCCGAAGAGGAAGGAGCGCTGATTCGGTAGGATGTAGCGTTTCATGTCCACCTCCCCACCTCTTTGGCGCAGTGTCCCGCTCGCGGTCCTCCTCCTCGTCGCGGCAGGCTGTCACTCCGTCCAGGACACCCCCGAGCCAACCCCATCTCCGCCAACCCGAAGCGGGCTCACGGGAGGCTCCGGCGACTGGTACACCGACCTGGATGTCTCGGATGAGGGCAGCCTGCCTTCGCCCCTGGACGTCATGGACTGGATGGACAAGGGCGGAGACCTCTTCGACTTCCTCAAGGACGTCAGCGCCTGCATGGACACCGGCTTCAACAAGTCCGGCTGCTCCGGCAAGGACATTGTCTGGAAGGGCTCCTGCATGCTGCTGGGCTGGCAGCTGGGCGACATGCTGCTCTTCGATCCGGGCATCCCGTTCGAGGACATCTGCAATGGCGATCCTCCGCTGAAGTGCTGCAAGTACAGCCCCTCCGAGGACTCCTGCCATTCAGCCTTCAATTCAGAGCGCCCCATCAACTGCGAGGGCAATCCCAGCGCCACCAGTGCGGTGAGCTTTGGCCCGTGCCTGCCCCTGACGCGCTACCCCGGGGATCCGGGCTGTCTCTGTGACTACATTCCCCAGTGCACCGCGTCCGGGGCGTTGATGGCCCGGTCCGTCACTCCGCCAGGAGTGGAGGCCTGGCGCGGCAACCAACTGGGCGTGATGCTGGCGAGGGCCGTCGAGCAGGGCCCCAGCGCGCTCTTCCGGCAGTCCCCTGGCGACTTCGTTGATTACGTGAGCTTCGTGGGGACCCAGGCCCACCAACAGGTCCTGCTCCAGTCCGCGCCCTTCGCGAAGCCAGACGCGTTCCCCGAAGGCTATCCGCTGAGCGCCGACTACCACGCCAACGACAACGACCCGGACGCGCGCTACCTGCGCGGGCTGGTGACGCTCGCCGTCCAGCGCGTCTACTCCGGCATCCCCAACCTCTATGCCCGCTGGAACGCCGTCGCCGCGCGCAACTGGACGGAGCCGGAGGCTGCCGCGTATCTGGCCCAGGTGCCGGATCCGGATGCCGTGCTGGAATCCTGCGTGGGGAACTTCGGCCTGCGGATGCTCCAGCGCGCGGACCCGGTGCGCTACCGGCTTCTGACCGTGCCCCTGGCGGGTGAGACCGAGCCGGACTGCCGCGCGGGCTGGAGGGGCGGCGCGGCCCTGGGCTCCGCGCCGTCAATCACCGCGACGACCACCGTGGCGGGCGCCACGGTCACCCTCTCCCCCGACATCACCGACCCGGATGCGGCCCGCAACGCCTCGGGGCGCTACGCGGTGCGGCTCGACTGGGGGGACGGACGGGTGGAGGGACGGCTCTACACGGTGGCGGTCCCGGCCAGCCATGCGTGGTCGCACACCTACGAGCACGCGGGCAGCTACACGGTGACGGCGCGGGTCCTCAACACGTCCGGCCTGATGGGTGAGACGACGGTGCCGGTGAGCGTCACGCAAGGGTCCGGCGTCCCGGTGGCGCGCTCCGTGGCGCGCGTCCGCTTCGACCTGGAGGCCACCGTCACCGCGGGCACGCACGGATACGTGCGCGTGGAGGCCTTCGCAACGGATGTGCAAGGCAAGGTCCATGCGCTGGGCGCTCACTGGGCGGCACTTTCCGGGGCGTACAACACGACCGTCACGGCGCCGCTCTCCGGATGGCTGACGAACCGGAGCCTGAAGGACATCCGCTCCCTGAGCCTGAAGCCCTTCCACTACGACAGCAACCAGGTGGCGCTGCGCGAGCTGCGGTTGAAGGGCGTCACGCTGGAGCTCCACGCCTCGCCGGGAATGGCGCCAGCCACGGCGTCCTACGCGCTCACCAACCGGGACGTGAAAATCCACGCGGCCGGGGCGCCGGTGCCCACCTCACCGCTGATGGAGCCGGCGACGGGCCAACTGAAGCTGCCCCTCACCAGCGCGGAGATCGTCATCGACCTGCCGGCGCCCGGCGTGCCCCCTGACGCGGCGTTGGCCTACGGCTGCCGCCCCGTGTACGGCTCGGAGGCGCCGCTCATGCGCTCGGCGCAGGGTGGATGCGAGGACATCGACAGCGGTCTTGTCTTCGCGGTCATCCCCGCTCGGATGAACTGGCATGACGCCGTCTGGGACTCGGCGCTCGCGGGCAGCCCTGAGCCCGACGTCCACGACCACGGCCGGATCAATGACTTCCCTGGCGGCTATCGGGTCACCCAGGGACCCGACCTCTCGCCCTCGGCGTACTGTCACGACCTGGACCAGGGGGGCTTCAGCGACTGGCGGCTGCCCACCGAGGAGGAGCTGCTCAAGGTCGCGAGCGGGGCCCGGGCAGGCGCCTATTTCCCCTACGCCATGGGCTATGCCTGGACCTCCACGAACTGGGACGCCACCACCGCCGTGCTGCGCGACCTGCCCTCGGCTGCGCGGGGCTACGGCAACAAGAGCACGGCGCAGCACCTGGCGGTGTGTGTGCGCAGCGCGCCGCCCCCCGCCCAGCATGTCTGCCGGGTGCCGGCGGACGGAGGACAGACCTTCCTGACGGAGGCCGGAGGCTGCAGGGACACGCGGACGGGGGGACGCGTCTGGAGCAAGGCCTTCGTGGCGCCCCGCAGCTGGCACGCCGCCGTCTGGGGCTCGGAGCTTCCGGGCAACGCGCAGCCGGACCTCCAGGACAGCGGGCGGATGAATGACTACGCCGGCGGCGTGGTGCCCGCGAACCCGGATGCATCAACGGAGAACCTGTGCCACGACCTGGTGGAAGGCGGCTTCAGTGATTGGCGGCTCCCCACGGACAGCGAGCTGCGCGCGGTGAGGGGCACCAGCCTGGCGGCGGCGTACTTCGCCTTCGACACCGCGGATTACTTCTGGAGCTCGAGCACCTGGTCCTCACCGACGACCACGGCCCTGGGCATCCACCTGACCTCGGGCGGGAATTCGTTCAGCCTGAAGACGGCGCCCCAGCGCGTGGTCTGCGTGCGGACGCCGTAGGCGCCGCGGCGGGGGCGGGCTTCAGCGTGGGGGCCCGCCCTCAGGGTGTTTCCTTGAAGTCAGCGGCGGACAGGCCGTGCCGCTTGAGCAAATCGTAGAAGTCGCTCCGGTTGCGCCCGGCCATTCGCGCCGCGGCACTGACACTGCCGCTGCTGCGGCGCATGGCCTCCGCGAGGTAGGCGCGCTCGAAGGCATCGCGGGCCTCGCGCAGCGATGGCAAGGCCTCGGCCCCGACGGGAACACCCGGCAGCTGCGCGCTCTCGGCGGGGGGCCGCTCCAGCGCCTGCCCCAGGCGCGGCACATGTCGCGGTTGAAGCTCGTCCGCGCCGGCCAGGAGCACCGCGGCCTCCATCTCGTGGATGAGCTCCCGGACGTTGCCAGGCCAGCCATAGCGCTGCATCAGCTCCACCGTCGCGGGCGCCAGGCGTGGCGGACGCAGGCCATAGCGGTTCGCGGTGCGCTCCAGGAAGAGCTGCGCGAGCAAGGGGATGTCCTCGAGCCGCTCGCGCAGGGGTGGCAGCTCGATGGGCACCACGTGCAACCGGAAGTAGAGGTCCTGACGAAAGCGCTTCGCGGCCACCTCCTCCGCGAGGTCCCGGTTGGTGGCGGCGACCACCCGCACGTCCACGGACTCCTCCACGTCCGCGCCCACGCGCGTGAGCCGCTGCTCCTGCAGCACGCGCAGGAGCTTCACCTGCACGGACGGGGACGCCTCGCCGATTTCATCCAGGAACAGCGTGCCGCCGTTGGCCGCGCCAAACAGGCCCTCGCGCTCGCGCACGGCCCCGGAGAACGCGCCCTTCACGTGCCCAAACAGCTCGCTCTCCAGCAGCTCTGGCGGAAGGGCGCCGCAGTTGACGGCGACGAAGCGCCCCGCGTTGCGGCGCGAGAGCACGTGGAGCATCCGCGCCGCCAGCTCCTTGCCGGTGCCACTCTCGCCTGTGAGCAGGACGGTGGCGTCGGTGGGGGCAATGCGGGCAATCACCTCGCGCACGCGCGAAATGGCCTCGCTGATGCCCAGGAGCAGGGGCTCGCCCTCTTCCCCCATGCGCCGCCGCAGCTCGGCCACCTCCCGGCGCAGCAGCGAGCGCTCGAGCGCATGCGTGAGCTTCTGCATGAGTTCGTGGTCGTGAAACGGCTTGGTGAGAAAGCCGTAGGCGCCCTCCTGCATGGCCTGCACCGCGGTCTCGATGGAGCCGTGCGCGGTGAGCATGATGACGGACAGCTCGGGGGCCCGCTGTCGCGCGGCCCGGAGCACGTCCATGCCATCCATGTCCTCCAGGCGCAGATCGAGAACCATCGCATCCACGCGCTCCTGCGAGAGCCGGCGCAGGGCGCTCTTGCCCTCGCCCTCCACGGTCACGCGGTAGCCGCGTGACGTCATCCGCATGGACATGAGCTCCGCGAGCTGGAGGTCATCGTCCACCAGGAGCACGTGGGGCTGCTGGACGGGGGACTCAGGCGTCAAGACGGCCTCCAGGGGACGCGGGGTCTTCAAGGGGAATCCAGAAGGTGAAGGTGGCGCCGGGCCCGGACGTGTCCGCGAGTGACAGCTCACCCCCGTGCGCGGTGATCATCTCGCGCGCGATGGTCAGGCCCAGCCCCGTGCTGCGGCGCCCGCCCACTTCGAGGCTCGCGAAGGGCCGGAAGATCCAATCACGCGCATGCGCGGGCACGCCCGGGCCCTGGTCCGCGACGGACAGCTGGACCGCGGGCACGGGGTTGGCGGCGCCAGGGCGCTTGCGGGTCACCAGCTCACACGTGATGCGCACCGTCTTGCCTGCGCTGGAGACAGCGATGGCGTTGCTCACCAGGTTGGACAGGGCACGTTCGACCAGGGGGTCATCGATGGGCGCACGCACGGGCTTCGAGGCCGCGTCGTACACCAGCTGGACCTTGCGCTCATCCGCTTCGAAGGCGAGGTCCCGAAGGACATTCTGGACAATCAGGTCCACCGAGGCCCCGGCATTGCGCTGCAGCGGCTGGCCGGACTGCACGCGAGACAGATCCAACACGGAGGTCACCATGCGAATCTCACGCTCGCACGCGGCCTGTGCGAGCTTCACCACGCGGGCCTGCTGCGGCGTCAGGGGGCCCGTGCTGCCATCGCCCAGGAGCGAGAGGGCCTCGCGCACCCGGGCCAGCGGCGTGCGCAGGTCGTGGGACACCGAGGCCACGAACGCGCTCTTGAGCTGATCCAACTCCGCCAGGCGCCCCCGCATGCGGTCCAGGTCCAGCGAGAGCGCGCGCAGCTCCTCGGGGCCGCGCAATGGAGGCAGCGGGCTGAAGTCACCCTGGCCAATGCGGCGCGCATGCGTGGAGAGCAGCGCCACCGAGTTCGACACCGCACGCGCCTGCGACAAGGCGAGCACTCCCGCGGCGACGATGCCCAGGAGGCCGAAGAGCCCGCCTGAGCTCAGCGCCGCCGACCCGATGGAGCGCGCCTGGTCCTCCTTCGCCTGGATGGCCAGGCGCATGTCCCGCGTGCGCTCGGACCACACCGTGGTGAGGACCTCATCCAGGTGCAGCCGCCGCTCACGCAGGGGAAACGACAGCATCGACTCACAGGTGCCGGCCTGCTCCAATTGCAGGGCGTACTGCACATAGTCCTGGGCGCTCGCGCGGATGCCCGCATCCAGATGCACCGTGCCGGTGCCGAGCGCGGTCTGCAGCACGTGGCGCGCGCTGGCGACAGCGCGGTGCACGGAGGCCGCGCTGCTGTCGTGCTGCTCACAGGCCACCACTCCGCGCCGCACCGCCAGCTCGAGCGCCCAGGCCGCGACGTACACGCGCTGCTCTCGCTCGAAGGAGGCGAGCTCCTCGCGGCCCACGCTCGCCACCACCTCGTGGGTGCGCATGAGGCCCACGGCCATCTGGGAGAAGGCGGCCACCAGCAGCGCGGTAACCACCGCGTAGGACAACAGGAGCCGGGCACGCAGTCGAAGCACCAACATGGCGCGCAATCTAACCCGCGTCCGCGCGCACGGCCCGTCACTTCACACGGCCGTCTGTCGGTCCCAACAGTGTTGGTCCGAGCCGACAGGGGCGCTGAGGGGATGGACCGACAGCGGGGCACGCTCCCCTCTGAGACGGCCCTTGGCACGGCACCTGAAAGGCGTGTCGTCCATGCGTTCGACGACCGCTCTCTCCAAGCCATCCTTCTCGACCCGGCGTGCGGGCGAGCTCATCCACAGCTGGCGCGAGATGGTACAGCCCAGCAGCCTGCCAGCCGACGCGGCCGCCGGCCTGAGCGTGGCGTGCGTGGCACTTCCTCTCAATGTCGCGCTCGCGACCGCCGCGGGACTGCCCGCGAGCGTGGGGCTCGTCTCCGGCGTGGTGTCAGGCGTCGTGGGCGGGCTGTTCAGCGGCAGCCGCTTCCAGGTCACGGGCCCGGAGGCGGCGCTGCTGCCCCTGGCCGCGGCCATCGTGGCGGCGCACGGGGCCGCGGGCCTCGCCATCGCCACGGTGCTCGCGGGCGCCATGCAGGTGGCGTTGGGGCTCATGCGCGCCGGCCGGTTCGCGCGGCTCATCCCACGGCCGGTGGTGATGGGCTTCACGGTGGGCATTGGTCTGCTGCTGCTCAACACGCAGCTGCCGCGGCTGTTCGCGGTGGAGGACACGCACGCGGACGCCGTGGCGCTCGCGCTGCAGCACAACTGGGGCGAGCGCGTGGGCTGGCTCGGGGTTGCCGCCGGAGCCCTCACGGCGCTGGCCATGGTGGCCCTGCCCAAGGTGCACAAGCGCATCCCCGCGGTGCTCGTGGGGCTGACGATTGGCACCGTGCTCATGGTCTGGCTCGGGGCGGGCTACGACGCGGTGGGCGCCCTGCCGCGCTCGCTGCCCATGCCGACGCTGCCGTCCTTCGAGGGCGTGCACCTCGCGAGCCTCCTGCCGGCGGCCTTCGGCCTCGCGCTGCTTGCGTCGCTCGGCTCGCTGCTCGCGACGAGCTCGCTCGATGCGCTCACGGGTGCGAGCACCCACAGTGACCTGGACCAGGACCTGATGGCGCAAGGCCTGGCCAACATCACCGCCGGACTGATTGGCGGCTTCCCGGTGATGGGCGCCATCGTGCGCGCCAGCGCTTCCATTCAAGCGGGCGCGCGCACCCGCGCCGCTTCCGTCATGCATGCACTGTGGCTCTTCGTGGCCATGGCGCTGCTCGCGCCGCTGGTGGCGCGCATCCCCATTGCCGCACTCACCGCCATCCTGCTGGTCGTGGGGGTGCGCCTGCTCAATCTGGAGGGCCTTGTTGCCATGTGGAATCAGTCCAAGTCGACGTTGAGCGTGGTGCTCGTCACCGCGCTGGGGATCGCTATGTTCAACGTGTTTGTCGGCATCGGGGCCGGGCTCGCGCTGGCGAGCCTCCTCTACGTGCGTCGCCATGGCGCCCTGCGGCTGGAGGTGCAGCGGGTGACGGATGCGTCGCTGCTGCAGCGCGGCCTGCACATGCAGGCGCCGGAAGCGACCAACGCCCCCGAGGCGCTGGACCTCATGGTGGCGCGCGTGGACGGGCCCATCCTGTTCATCAACCACCTCAAGCTCTACGACCTCGTGGACGGTCCGCCCTGGGCGAAGCTGGTGGTCATCGACCTGTCGAGGGTGTCGCTGGTGGACGCCGCCGGTTTGGCGACGCTCCAGTACCTGGCGGAGTTCCTCGCCGTGCGCAGCGCGCACCTGGCGCTGGTGAAGGTGCCGCCCCACCTGGAGGCCGCGCTCGAGCCGCTCTCGAAGCACCTGCTCGAAGGGCGGATGCACGGCTCGCTCGAGGGTGCGCTCCTGGGGGCGGGCCTCATGCAGCCCGCGCCCGTGGAGGAGCCTGTCGCCCACCCCGCGCACGCGTATACCGCCGCGCACAGCAGCGGGCTGGCGCTCGAGGGGCGGGGCGGATAGCCCGCCGCGCTCAACGGCAGAAGCGAGCCGGAGCCTCGACGGTTCCGGCTCGCGGAGCACCCGGTTTCACCGCGGGACAATGGCGCGATGTCGGGTCAGCCCCCTAGGGTGCCCCACACCATGCTCACCACCACGCTGCTGTTGCTCGCCCTCTCCTCCACTCCTGCCGCGCCAGGCGCGCCGGCAACGAAGGCCGCGGCCCCGGCCGAGGAGAAGGTCGAGTTCGACAAGCACTACCTCGTCCTGCTCAAGCGGGCGCCCAACGCGCCCAAGATGGAGCCCGAGGCCCTCCAGAAGCTGCAGGGCGAGCACCTCGCGCACCTCAATCGCATGGGGGAGAGCGGGAAGATGGTGCTCGCGGGCCCCTTCGACGAGCAGGACGACGTGGGCATGCGCGGCGCGTGCATCTTCCGCACGGCCACGAAGCAGGAGGCGCGGCAGCTCGCCGAGCAGGACCCGATGGTCAAGGCGGGCCGGATGCAGGTGGAGGTGCTCGCCTGGTACACCGAGAAGGGCTACCTCGCCTTCCCCAAGGCGCCGCCCGCGGAAGCGCCGAAGCCCCCGCGGAAGTAGCGGCTCAGGGCAGGTTCGTCACCGTTGGGGACGCCACCAGAGCCCCTTCAGTTCCGCGCGTTCACACGCCTGCCGGGCCTCCTCCGAGAAGCAGTAGAAGGAGAGTTCAGGGACGGAGAACACCGGAGGAAAACCTCCCACTGGGGGGTTGAGGACAAGGGGGCGCGCCTTCTCCTTGCCCAGCAATCCCGCTCTGGACTGGTGGAAGGGCACCCCTTTCACCAGGGTACGTTCGCGGTCGAGGCAGTCGGTCTCCTCCAGCAGTTGGAGGATGACGAAGTCCTCGTTCTTCAGGGTCGGGTCTTCTACCGCGTGCCAGGTCCGTTGCCCGGTGAAGCGGTCGCGCACCAGGGACTTGATGCGTTCCGCGTAGATGACCGTGGGGATGAGTCGGTGGCGGAACGGCCCCACGGATTCGAGTACCCCCATCATGCGCCGAGAGAGCAGCAGCAGCCCCCGGGGTGCGGTGAACAGGTGATCGAGCCGGGCCGCGTTCTTCAAGTTGCCGACGAACTCGATGACCTCGGGAGCGCCTCGCTCCCGTTGATAGTCGATGCCCGGCTTGTGGAACGTGACGGACTCGAAGCCGTCGAACTCAATGAGGGTAGCGTCGAAGACACCTTCCTCCTCGATGTGCGAGATGTCGGCCGTCAATGCGTAAATCATGCCGTGAGTGACTCCTCGTGGGAGGGCAACTCCAGCAGCGCCAGCTTCTTGCCCACGACGATTCCATCCTCGCTCAACTCCTTGAGGACATCCATGGGGAGGTTGCCAGACTCAATGGCCTCGCGAAGGTTCATCTCGATTTCGAGGAGCGCGTCTTCGATCTCTCGCGGCGTCAGGTTGGAGCCAGGATTGCGCTTGCCCAGGGCGTCATCCAGTGATTCCAGTGCATCATCCAGCAGCGTGGTGACGTAGCTGTTGTATTTGGGATGGCTGCCCAGGTGCATGATCTTCCCCTTCGGATCCTTGCAGGGCATGTCGAGGATGTTCGTGCCTCGGTCGATGGTGTAGCCCTCGATCCGCTCCAGGGCCTTGCGGATCAGCGGATGTCTCTGGGCAACCGCGTCCGGGATGAGGTGGTGCATGGAGTTGCCGCTGCCAATGCGAACCTCCGCCGCCTTTCGAGCTGCCCGGCCGTGGGTCTTCTCAACCCAATCCAGGTAGTTCTTCCGGTAGCGACTGTAGATGCTGATGCGGGACGTCCCCTTACCGACCTTGAGCACGACCAGTCCATCCTCGGTGACGGTGAGTGCTCCGAGCTCGTCGCCCAGGGCTTTTCCATCCAGGCGGCGAATCCGGTAGGGCTGGGAGCCCTTGCTCATCTTCTCCAGACGGTAGCCTGCTGCCTCCAGTTCCTTCTTGAGGGCGTTGAACCCGGGCGTTCCTTCCTTCGGAATCTTGCGTCCGACGAGCTCCTTGAGCTTGTCCCAGTTGGGCAGCCTCTCCAGCAGCTTCTCCCATTCGGCGTCACTGATGGTGCGCTCGGTCAGGGGCGGTTCGGCATCCGCATGGGAGCCCGAGCCGTCCTTGGTGGCCTTTGACATCAGGGCCGAGCCAGTCCCCCAGGGATTGAAGGGGAGGTAGGTGGACTGCGCGGCGGTGATTGTACCCGGCTGATAGATGGGGACGCCCGCATAGGCACCTCCGGGACCTTGCGCTGCCATCATGTAGAAGCGGGGCGGGGTAATCTTTACTGAGTTCGCCAGCTTGAGGCCGCGTCCCAGGTTGGTCTTCGCTCCCATGACCGCAAGCGCGGCCATGGCGATGCTCATCAGCATCCGGAGGAAGGACTTGCTGGCTTCCTTGAGCTGATCCGGAGAGCCGTTGGCCTCCCAGGCCTGGGTGAGCCACAGTTTGGCGTGCTTCAGGGCCTCCACTCCCGCATCGAGGATCCCTTGAGCGCCGAAGGCCGCCAGTCCCAGCTGGATGATCGCCGCAGCGAGCTGGCCGACGCCCGTGGGCGTTGCCGCCAGTAGGGTGGACAGGGCTTCCGCGGCGATGAAGCCCGCGACAATGGCGCTGATCTCCCGCCAATTTTCCTTGATGGCCTGAGCGTACTGCCCTGTGACTTCTCCGAAGTACATCCCCGACTTGTCGACGGAGGCAATGAGATCCTCCAGGTGCCGGGCGACCTCTCGCGCTCGTGCGAGCGCTCCGCCGGTGATGGAGCCGCTCGGTACTTCTCCCTGGAGGCGGTTGGCGTACGCGATGCTGACAAGCCAGATGCGTTTCCCGGCAACCAACTCCACGCCGCTCCTACCGCGCCGGACTCCAACCCTGCCGTGCTTCACGTTCACGTGGTGGATGACGTTTTCGTAGAAGCGCAGGTCGCGTCCCGGCGCGATGGCATCTTTGTAGATGCGCGCGGCGATTGGCTCCAGCCGATCTCCTGACTGGACCTGATAGAGGGTGGCGGCGGGCTCTGGCAGGTCGAGCGTGATGCGGAAGTCCTGCACGTGACCTCGCAGCAGGTATCCACCCACCAGGGTCGATACGTAGGACCATCCCGGAGTCTGGGCATTGCCTTGGAGCACCGTCACCCGCGTACCCGGGGGAAGGGGAACGGGGGTCAAACAAGAGGAGCCCTTCTCGCCAGCCGGAAGCGTTCTGATGTTGGCGCCTTCGCTGTTGTCGATGAAACCGAATCGGATCGTCATGGACCCCTCCCGTCGAACCGCCGGTGCGAGAAGGAACCATTCAATGGGATGCACCGGCAGTGAAGGACCGGGCGCGTGGGTATGACCTGGCGGCTCCCACTGCTCGGGGCGGGCATCTCCACCTCTCAACTCCTTTCATTCAAGGCGTGGACCAGAACCTCCTGGGACGGGTTCCTGTGCCTCGTCCGGAGTATCTGTCGTGAGATCTTCACGGAGTCATGCAGGACTGGAGGTAGCTGTTGGGACGCGTATAGGCGGGAGAGAAGCCATGTTGAGGGTAAGAGCTGGAGTGGAGGGGCCGAGGAGGACTGGCGCTGAGACGTAAGGGCAGACGCATCCCAGGTCAGTGGGCGCGGCGTCAGTCGGACGGTTCGTCGTCGCGAAGACTTCGGGTGAGTCGGTCGACCCACTTCGCGTCTCGACGTGCCACTCCCCGCCGCAGCCTGTCCAGCCAGGCCGGCGAACCGATGGGGTCCATCCAACCGCCGACATACGGTGAAACCAGCGCCTGGCTTTCACAGCCGGCCTCACGCAGGCGCATCACCTCATGCCATGCGGCCGCGCAGTCCCGGGTCATCCCGGCGACATCAAGGTCGCCGCCATTGCCCGGCACGGCCCCTTCCCACAGCGCCTGGTTCTGGAGGCCGTGCTCGCCCAGTTCGGCCAGCATCGCATTCAGCGAGCACACGATGGCTTCCTGTAGCGCGAGCAATGCATTGCCCCGTACGGTTGACGGTGCGGCTCGACTTCGAAGGGGGACGCATGGTGCAATGACGCACATGCCCAGAGTGTTTCTCTACAATCCCTTCAAGAGCGACTGCATCGAAGACCTCATCGACAGGTGGATCAAGGCAGAGGAGACGCGGGGCTGGACCAAGGACCTGGTGCGGGTGCGACACGGTCCGTACAAGCCGCTCGATGAGCTGGAGGCCGGCGACACGCTCTACATCATTGGCCACGGCGACGTGACGCCGAACCACATGGTCGACCGGGGGCCCACGGAAGGTGGCACCCAGGAAGTCCTCCAGCCGCACGAGCTTGCCGCGCGGGTGTTCTCGGACGGGCTGACCGACAAGGCGATCACCATCAAGATCTACAGTTGTCTGGCGGCCCGGGGCGTCCTGGACAGCTTCGCCACGAACGCGGCGATCCAGATCAAGCTCAAATGTGGAAGCATGGGAGGGATGTCGTGCAAGTTCGACATCTACGGCTACGACGAGATCGTCTCCATCCTGGTCCTGAATCCCAAGACGGGGGAGTACGGTAAGTTCGTCGGTGAGCTGAAGGAGGACGTCACCGGCGTGAGCGAAGACACCATCGAGCTCACCACCGTGAAGGCGAGCTCCTCCAGAAAGCTGCTCGTCAAGAAGGGCTTCGGCTTCATGTAGCGGCCGAAGCCTCCGCCCTCCCCTACGCGCCGCGCAGGTCCACGCTCCGGACGAATCCAGGCTTGCGCCGCGCGTGCGAGGCCTGCTCGTAGGCGTAGGCGAGCTTGAGCAACACGGGCTCACTCCAGGCCCGGCCGATGAAGGACACCCCCACCGGCAGCCCGTACACATCGCCCGCGGGCACCGTGATTGTCGGATAGCCAGACACGGCGGCGGGCGTGGAGCTGCTGCCCAGCCAGTGGTCGCCCAGCACCAGGTCGATGGGCCCCGCCGGGGCCTGCGTCGGAGCCACGAGCGCATCCAACTTGTGCTTGTTCATCACCGCGTCCAGGCCCTCGGCGCGCGAGTACCGGCGGCACGCCGCGAGCGCCTTCTTGTAGGCGGTGTCCGTGAGCGGGCCCTTCTTCTGCGCCTGGAGCAGCAGCTCCTGACCGAAGTAGGGCATCTCGCGCTCGCGGTTCTTCTCGTTGAAGGCGATGAGGTCCGCGAGCGTCCGCACGGGGGCGCCCTCCCCCAGCTGTGCGAGCCAGGCCTCCAGGCCCGCCTTGAACTCATACAGCATCACTTCCAACTCAGGCTCGTCGAGCTTCGCCATGTTGGGCAGCACCACCGGATCCACCAGCACGGCCCCTTGCGCCTTCATCACTTCGAGCGCGCGCTCCACGACCGCGTCCGTGGCCGGGTGGTAGCCAAAGAACCGCTCGCGCGGCACACCGATGCGCGCACCCTTGAGCCCCTGGGGGTCGAGGAACTTCGTGTAGTCCGGGTGGGCGCGGCCCTTGCCCGCGGCGGTGGCCGCGTCGCGTGGGTCCTCGCCCGCGAGCACGCTCAGCAGCGCCGCGGCGTCCGCCACGGTGCGCGTCATGGGACCCGCGGTGTCCTGGGTCGAGGAGATGGGGATGATGCCCGCGCGGCTGACGAGCCCCACCGTGGGCTTCAAACCCACCAGCGCACACGCGGACGCGGGTGAGACGATGGAGCCGTCCGTCTCCGTGCCCACCGACACGGCGCAGAAGCTGGCCGCGGTGGCCGCGCCCGAACCGGAGCTTGAACCGGAAGGGGTCCGGTCGAGCGCATAGGGATTGCGGCACAGGCCGCCACGGCCGCTCCAGCCGCTCATCGAGTGCGTGGAGCGGAAGTTGGCCCACTCGCTGAGGTTCGTCTTGCCCAGCAGGACGGCGCCGGCGGCGCGCAGCCGATCCACGATGAAGGCGTCACGCGGGGGAACGGCGCCCACCAGCGCGAGCGAGCCCGCGGTGGTCTGCATCTTGTCCGCCGTGGCGATGTTGTCCTTGATGAGCACGGGGATGCCGTGCAGCGGCCCGCGCGCGCCCTTCGCCTTGCGCTCGGCGTCCAGCGCGTCGGCCAGCGTGAGCGCGTCGGGGTTCAGCTCGATGACCGAACACAACGGCAGGTCCCCGGTGCGGTCGAGCGCACGGATGCGCCCAAGGTAGGCCTCCGTCAGCCCCCGCGCGGTGTGCTTGCCGGACTCCAGGCCCGCGCGCAGCTCCGCGACGGTCGCCTCCTCGAGCGCGAAGGCCCCGGGCGCGGCGGCGGTCGACGTGGCGGCGCGCGCATCACGGGCGGCCAGCGCCCCCGTCACTGCCGCCGCGGCCCCGAGGAGCGTGCGGCGGGAGAGACCCGTCGGGTTCACATCGGAAGCAGCCGTCTTCTTCGTCATGGAGCAGGCACCCGTTCGTGGAGGGGCGCCAAGTGGACCCCATTCCCCCACCGGGAGGAAGAGCCGTGACGAGTGTCTTGTGACAAGGCTGGCACAATCCCAGTCAGGGGCGGTGTCAGGGGCGTGTGATACAGATAATGCTTCACCTGGAGATCCCCCCATGCATCTACGTGCCCTTGCATTGACCTGCCTCACCGCGCTCGCGGCCTGTGACAACACCCCCATCGAATCCGAGTCCCAGGAGGAGCTGGGCGTCAGCACCGCCGCGGAGACGGCGACCCGCCTCTACGCCACGGTGGGCAACAACGAGCTGAGCTTCGAGACGCTCGGCACCTTCGAGCAGCGTGACGGCGTCCGCGCGCTCGTCATCCGCGCCACCGCGAACCGCTACCTCGCGGACGTCCTCAGCTTCGTTCCGGACGACGCCTTCGGCGACGCGAACGTCATCAGCGAGCGCCGGTTCGAGATCGTCCTCCACGAAGGGCACGAGCTCAACACGATGCTCTCGGGCCTGCCGCTCTTCGTCAAGGTCACCACCAACACGGGCACGCCGCGCTCGTATACCGCGCGCATCGTGGTGGCCCCGCGCTTCTACGACTTCCGCGGCGACTCGGGCATCTGGATCGACGAGGCGGTCACTCCCCGCTACGTCGTCCAGGGCAACGAAAACCTCATCTACCGGGGCCACGCCTCGGTCGCCGGCTACACCGACTGGCTCTCCGTCACGGCGCCGGACGGCATCCCGTCCGTCTACGGCCGGCCCAACTACAAGCTCGACTGGACGTACACGAAGCTGCACGAGGCCATCGACCCGCACACGGTCCCGCTCGCCTTCAGCGCTGGCGGCGACAACGGCGCGACGATGCAGAAGACCGCCCGGCTGGTGGCGCGCGTGACGGAGTTCGCGCTCACCGACGGCGACGCCTACGACGTCTGGCCCAGCGCGCCCTGCGACCCCGCCGTCTCCGCCTGCTACCACTCGAAGCCCGCAGGCACGACGGACTTCAGCCAGTGCGGCACCTACCGCCAGGTCCTGCGCTGCACGTACTGAGCGACCCGCGGCAGGTGTAATCCAGCGGTCGTCGTGAACGGGCCTGTTCCCTCGTGAGGTGTCCTGGGGGAGCAGGCCTGTCGTGTCAGTGCTTCAGCCGTGCACGGGCAAGGACGTTCACGGAGCCCTGCGCGGCTGCAGCTCCTCCGCGGTCGCGCTCGTGGCCAGTCTCCGGGCGACCAGGGCGCCGAAGACTCCGGCGGTGAAGAACATGATGACGCTGTAGATGGCCGCGGGAATGGCCATCACGCCGTCGTTGAGCAACCGGGGGCTGGAGGCAATGGCGATGGCGAGCGTGCCGTTGTGGATGCCGACCTCCATCGCGATCGCCACCGCCTGCTTGCGCTCGACACGCAGCAGGATGGGCACCACGAAACCCACCGCCATGCTGGCCAGGTTGAAGGCAAGCGCCGCGAGCCCCACGCTCTGGAAGTACGTGCTCAGCTGATCCCGCTCCTTGAGCGTCGCCGCGAGCACCACGAGCACCAGGAACAGCGCCGAGATGATACGCACGGGCCTGTCCAGGCCATTCGCGAGCGCAGGCCGCTTCGCGCGCACAAGCATTCCCATCGAGATGGGCACCAGGACGATGCCGAACACCTGGACGATCTTGGCGAACTGCAACGGAATGGCGCGCTCCTCCCCCATGAAGTGCGCCAGGGAGAAGTTCACGATGAGCGGCAGCGTGAGCAACGACAGCACGCTGTTGACCGCCGTCAGGCTGACGTTCAACGCGACATCGCCCTTGGCCAGGTGGCTGAAGAGGTTCGCGGTCGCACCGCCCGGCGTGGCGGAGAGCAGCATCAACCCCACGGCGAGTTGGGGAGGCAACCCGAAGCCGGTCGCGATGGCGTAACAGACCGCGGGCATGAGCAGCGTCTGACAGCCCAGGCCCACCAGCGCCGCGCGCGGATACACCGCCACGCGGCGGAAGTCCGCGAGGGTGAGGCTCAGCCCGAGGCCGAGCATGATCACCCCCAGGGCAATCGGCAGGAACACTTCCGTGATGACACTGCTCTGCATGGCGGGCCCCCAGCGAAAGCACACACTCTGCCAGAAAGACCCGCTCCGCAGGAGCCCGAGCCCAACCCGACCCACTGCACCGCGACGCTGGCTGGGCTACGAGCACCTGGCCCTGGGCTTCAAGGACGACCCCGCGAAGACCTCCGGGTTCGACGACGAGGGCCAGCGCGCCAGCGACAGCTCCTACTCGTACTTCAACCCGGGCTGGAGTTCAGCACGCGCATCGCGCCCGGACCGCTCAGTGAGCTGTACGGCTGACGCCCCAGCGAAGCGCGTCCTTCCCGGCCAGCGCTGCGTTATCTTCGGACGCAGCGCTCCGGTGTGAGCCCATCCTCCACGAGCCGGCCCGCGCTGGCACATGGATTGCTGCCGCCCCTCCTGCACCCCATTCCATCCCCAAGGACGCAATGCCAACGACGCTCAACAGGAAGCCCGCGCCGCCTGAAGAGACTCACATCCAGGTGACGCCCGGGCTGTCCATCAGTGGTGCGACCATCGCGGACAAAGGGACCCTGGGTGCGTTCGTCCAGATTGGAGGCGTCAATTGCCTTCTGACGAACCACCACGTCGCGTTTTCCGATGAGGCCGAGCAACAGAAGGAGCTCCAGCAGCGGATGCCCATGCGAGCAACCTTGTACGAAAGGCCGCTGCCGGCCTGGTGGACCAAGGCCACGACCAACAAGTTGCTCCCCATCTTCCACCCCAAGTACGGCGGGGGTGGAAATCGCTTGGCGCGTGTCATCGCCTATGCGACGCCGATGCTTGCCAACAAGGCGCTGGATGTCGCCATCTGCCCCTTGGAAGACAACGTCAACTTCAGCTTCTACGCCCGAGGGAATCCGCCGTATCTCATTGGGCCAGCAGTGGCCCCACGCCTGGGCATGATCGTGAAGAAGTCAGGGGCGGTGACCGGAGTCACCTACGGGCGGGTTCATCATCTCGACGACAGAATGCTGATCATCCAGGCAATCCAGTCCCCTGTCACCAATGACAAGGGCGTGCAGTTCGTCATCATGCCCTTCGCAGGCGGCGCCGTCGCCGACCATGGCGACTCGGGGTCCGTCTGGGTCGATGCCGAGACGAATGAGGCGGTTGGGCTGCTTTACGCCGGAAAGTACGACCTGGAGACCCGGGACAACTACTCGCTCGCCACGCGAATGGACGTTCTTGAGAGGGAATTCAAGTTCACGTTCACGAGGAACTGACCCTCCTATTCGCTCCCAGAGCATCCTTCCCATATCACTGGCGCTGAGACGTAAACGCAGACGCGCCCCAACTGTTCGGCAAGCCAGCCCCCCTGGAATGTCAGACGGGAGGAGCAATGTCTTCAACTCCTGACGCCCCCTGACAGGAGAAAAAACGCGAATGCGAACTGCCTTGTTGTTCCTGACGACGACCCTCATCGGTGTCGGTACGCTCGGGTGTGGAGCGGAGCCTTCCTCCGCAGTGACAGTCCAGAAGCAAGCCATTGCAGCCCCCTCGGGTGTCACCGCGGTCGCGGGCATCCGGGAGATGACCGTCTCCTGGAGATACACGCCGGACGGCACCGGCAGCCCCCTCGCCTCTTTTGAAGTCGTGGCCACGCCTGGAGGAGCCAGGGTCGTCACGGGCCCCACGGCCCGGAGTACCGTGGTGACGGGGCTGGCGAATGGGACGACCTACAAGTTCACCGTGACCCCCATCCTCACGGATGGCACCCGCCAGACTTCGAGCACATCCGCTTCCGTGCGCACCTTCGACGTCCCCACCAGTCCCTACTGGCTCACGTACAGGGCGGGAGACCAGCAGGTGGAGTTGAACTGGAACACCTCGTCGAACGGGGGACAGCCCATCCAGGGCTATACCGTCACCGCCTCCCCCGGAGGGCAGACGTATCTCTCCACGGGGCCGTCGCTTGTCGTCACCGGGCTCACCAATGAGCAGCCGTACACGTTCACGGTGGTGGCCACCAACGCCGTGGGCAGTTCACTGCCTTCCTATTCGACGGGCCCCCTGCGGCCCGCGGCCCTTCCGAGCGCGCCCCAGAGCGTGACGGCGACGGCGGGCATCCGTTACGCGACGGTGCGCTGGACGGCCCCCACCAGCAATGGCGGTGCGGCCATCTCCGGATATGTCATCACCACGCAACCGGGCGGCCTCACCCAGCTCGTGGGCTCCACCGTGACCTCCGCGACCATCGGAGGCCTGGCCAATGGCGTGACCTATACCTTCGACGTGGCCGCCCAGAACTCGACGGGGACGGGGACCGCGGCGACGTCCAGCGCGGTCACCACCCCCTCCCTCCCCTCCGCGCCCATCAACCTCACGGGCGTCTTCCACCAGGGAAACCTCGAACTGGATTGGCGTCCGCCTGCCTCTGACGGAGGCGCTCCCGTCACCTATTACAGGCTGACGTCCACGCCCGCGGGCGCGGAACGCACGGTTCCCGCCAACCTCCTGGTCGCCTCCATCTCCGGGCTCGCGCTGGAGACGCCGTATACGTTCACCGTGAGCGCGCTGAGTGGGGTGGGTGAAGGCCCGCCGGCCTCGTTTGGCCCCGTCATCACGCGCCCGCAGCCCCGGGCGCCCACGGATGTCCGCGTCACCTCCACCGTCCAGGGCGCCGTCGTGCTCTGGAACCCGGCGACCGCACCCGCGGGAGATGCCGTCACGGAATACCAGGTCACCGCGTCGCCCGGTGGGGGCTCCGTCACCGTCCCGGCGGGCACGCACATCGCGACCGTGCCGGGCCTCGTGTCCGGCAACACCTACCGCCGTGGTTCTCGAATCACGGTCCGACGGTGGCGCTCGCGGCGCCCGGGGAGAATGTCCTCTCGACGTACAACTCGGGCACCACCGTCCCGGGGAGCGACACGTATGACTACAGCTCCGGCACCTCCATGGCCGCGCCGCACGTGGCGGGCGTGGCAGCGCTGATGTTGTCGGCCAACCCATCCTTGCGAGTCGACGCGGTGACCTCGCTGCTGCGCTCCACGGCCAGGCCCTTCCCGGCGAACTGTATGGGATGCGGCGTTGGAATCGTCGACGCGACCGCCGCCGTGAATGCCGCAATCAGCTACGGAGCGGCCAACCCCCTCGCCCAATCGAGCTTCTTCGTGCAGCAGCTCTACTACGACGTGCTCAAGCGCAAGCCAGACACCTCCGGGTGGAACTACCACCTGGGTCTGCTGAACGCGTGCAATGGCGACCCGACGTGCGTGGCCTCCACCCGGGCCACCATCGCGCTCGACATGCTCCGGTCGCCGGAGAGCCAGTCGATGTACCCCGAGCTCAACCCGTCATCGCCCAACTACGACGACGCCTTCCTCAACCACGTCTATTGGAAGTTCCTCCAACGCACCCGCGACCCCGACGGCGTCCTCTTCTGGTACCGGTACCTGCTCGATACGGGGGATTACAGGGGCGTCGTCAACGGCCTCATCACGTCCTCGGAGTACCGGCAGCGCTTCGGCCCGTAGGGAGGAACCCGGCACGCGCCGGGTGGCAACAGGGAGGGCAGGCGGTCCGCGTTGGGAGGTGCACGCGGCCCCCTCTTCCGTCACCGCGCGCGCGGCGGATTGCTGACCACATTCACCGTGGCCGTGGCGCTGGCCACGATGCCGAACTCATCCTGGTTGATGATCAGGTCCACGGTGTGAGTGCCGCGCGCGCCTGGAGGCACGGTCTTGGTCATCGTGACGCGGATTTCAAAGAGGCTCCCTGCGTGAGCCTCGCGGCGCGTGCCTCCGCGCTAGACGGAGCGCATCGCGCGGTGCACGAGGTGGATGTCCCGGAAGGACGGGATGCGCGCGGGGTCGAGGACGTGCATCAACGCCATCCGCATCTGGACGGCGCAACGCCGGACATCCATCCCGCCGATGCCGGTGCCGAGCCCCGGGCAGACCAGGGTGCGAATGGCCTGAGCGCCCGCGGACTGGTTGTGGCGCTTCACGGCGAGCAGGACGGCGCGGAACGCGAGATAGGCGTGAACCGTCTGCGCGATGCTCTCCGGGATGCGCATGGTCGGCGCGGCCACGAGAAACGGCCAGCGCGTATCTCCGGAGGGGACGACCACCGCGGCGCCGACGGGAAGCTCGCCGTGGTGCTCCGCCAGGATGGCGCGCTGCACGGCCTCCTGGACCTGGAGGCCCAAGGTGTCGCGGATCGCCAGGTCCAGTCCGCCGTCCATGATGCCGAAGCTGTTGGCTGGACTGACCATGGCGTCCGTCGGAATGGCGAAGAAGTCCTCCTCCCGCGCGGCGACGAAGTCGAACGGTTCAAAGGCTTCCGTCCAGGCCCGCACCAACTGCGGTGAGCGGTCGATGAGGTAGATCTTCTCGGGGAGCATATCCTGGGGTCTAGCACTTCGCGGCAAGTGCCCTCGTCACAAAGGAGTCTGGCCATGAGTCTCCACACGTCGCGCTTCGTCCTGGCCCGGGCTCCCGTGCTGGGCGTCCACCAGGGGTCGAGGCAGGAAGCGCTCCGCCGGGGCGTGGTCCTCTTCTTCCACGGACTGGGCGGGGGCAAGGAGGTCCACGAGCGCGAGCTGCGACTCTTCGCGGACCAGGGACTCTTCGCGGTGGGGGTGGACGCCGTGGGACACGGCGAGCGCCGCTTCCCGGACTTCGACGCGCGCTTCGCCGATGGGAATCCCCGCTGGCTGGAGGAGTTCCTCGACGTGGTCGAGTCCACCGCGAACGAGGTGCCCGCCCTGATCGATGCGCTGATAGGGGAACACGGCGCCGACCCGGCTCGCCTGGGAATCGGCGGTGTCTCCCTGGGCGGATACATCACCTACGCGGCGCTCGTGCGGGAGCAGCGGCTGCGCGCCGCCGTGCCGTTCCTCGGATCACCAGAGTGGGGCCTGCCCAGGCCAGCCAGCCCGCACCACCACCCGCAGCGCTTCTTCCCCACGGCCCTCTTCAGCCAGACCGGAGGGAAGGACGACGTGGTGCCTCCCGGTCCCGCGAAGGCGCTCCACGTGCAGCTGACGCCCCTCTACGCCGAGGCACCGGAGCGGCTGCGCCACCGCGAGTTCCCGGAGTCCGGCCACATGATGCGAGAAGCGGACTGGCAGGAGGCGACCCGCGACGCGGCGGACTGGCTGTCACGCTTCATCTTGCGCTAACGGCCGGGGCCGCACCGCACGTGGCTTCGTACTCCTGGAGCCTGTGCTTGAAACGCTCACGTTCAGGGGAGGGCCACTCGCTGGGCAGCTCGTCCACGGCCTGCCGTTGCGCGGCCAGTGCCTCGGCACACCGATAAAGCCCGAAGTGCGCTGCGGCGGCGGTTTCCAGCACGTAGGGATTGGGGTGTTCCCGCTGCTCGGAGTCATGCAGCGCGGGGCGGATGGCCGAAAGGGCAGCGGCGTACTGCCCCGCCTGGACCTGCCGCCATGAATGTTCCGTGGCGACCCACCGGGCCCGGGGCGCCAGCGCGTATGCCCGTTCGATGACCTCCGGATACTCCGGAGCCTGGGGTTCGTGCAGGGCGAGTTGCATGGCCAGGTTGATCCAGGCCGCCGGGCTCTCCGGGAAGCGGGACACCCTCAGCCGGGCCCATCCCATCTTCTGCTCCAGGGGCAGCTTGTATTTGTAATTCCCTCCCCTGCTGCACGTGACGGCGAACAGGTACTCCGAGGCGAACCGGTGGCCGGCGAGCGTCGCGGGCTGGAAGGGGTGCGCGCCCAGTTGCTCGATGAAGCTCCGTGAGAACTCCCCCGCCCCGTCCTCGATGACATCGCAGCCCCGCATCCGCCCGTCCGCGGAGATGTGGCATTGGACGATGACCACCGCGAACTCGACGCCCCCCGGGAGCTTCTTCACATCCGGATACCTCAACGGGTGCTCGCTGCGCTTGGGCTCCTGGAACTCCTCCTCCAGGTACGTGCATGCCGGCTCATGGCCCGCGTCACACGCGGCCCGCAGGTCCCCCAGCGCCCGGAGGACCTCGCCCTCCGTGGGCTTGCCCTTCAAGGTCCGGACGACCTCTTCGTGGACGAGGGCCGCCTGTGCGGCATCCAGCTCCAGGGAGGGAGCATCGGTCTGCGCCATGCGGAGGACGGGCACCCCGAAGTTCTCCGCATCCAGGAGATACGGATAGGAGGCCTTGTGCCTCAGGTAGGCGTCCATCGCCATGGTCAGGTGACCATGGTTCGCGTTGGGAGGAGGAAGGCCGTAGTGGCTGCATCCGGACAACAGCCCCAGCACTGAAAGAATGAGCAAGCACCCGCGCATGGACGCGCAATCTAGACGTGCCATTGTCCTGCCGGGAATCGCCGCCCGGTGTGGGGAGCCGCACCGGGAGAACGGGCTGCGTCAGCAGGCCGGGCAGGCGCCCCTGCCGGACAAAGGAGACACACCCATGACGTCAGCGAAGCATCAGCCCATCGTCGCGCCTGGACTGCCCAAGCCCGCGGGCCCGTACTCTCCCGGCATGCAGTTGGACCGGCTGCTCTTCATCTCCGGCCAGGCGGCCAGGGACCCTTCCACCGGAGTGCAGGCCGACGGAATCGAAGCGCAGACGGAGCAGGTGCTGCGCAACCTGGAGCGCATCCTCGTGGCCGGCGGCTCCAGCCTCCAGCACGTCCTGCGCTGCGGCGTCTTCCTGGTGGACATGCAGGAGTTCGCCCGGATGAACGCCGTCTACGAGCGCGTCTTCGCCGGTCACCGGCCCGCGCGCACCACCGTGCAGGTCTCCGCGCTTCCGGACGCGGGCCTGCGCGTGGAGATTGATTGCATCGCCTACGTGCCTTGATTCGCCAGAGACGGAAAGCGCTGGGAAGAGCCTCTGCCCGGGTCAGCATGGCCACGTGCTGGGAATCCGTGGCGGCATGACTCGCCTGTCAGCCATCCGCGGACCACGGTAGGGCAACGCCTCCCCGCTTCCAGTGTAGGGCTTCCCTGGCATGGTGGTTGCGTATGGGGCCGCCACCACGACGGGGGACCCATGACGCCACATCGCATCTGCCTGCTCATGTTGTCGTTGGCCCTCCCTGGCGCCTCCGTCAGCGCCGAGGAGCTGGCTCCGGCATCGGCCCGGGGTTGGTTCGAGAACCCCACCCGCACGCGCGGACTGCTCGGTTCAACGGCGCTGCCGCTGCATGCGGGAGAGGGCTTCGTCGGACAGCAGGCGTTCTTCGCCACCGTCGCGCAGGTGGGCCTGAGCGAGCGCGTGTCCGTGCACCTGGCCACGTCGACCCCGTTCCAGCTGGTGTATGGCGACACAGCCTTCAGCCTCATGGGGGGCATCAAGGTGTCCACGCCGCTGACCGAGAAGCTGCATCTGGCGTTCGGCATGCAGGGCGGCACCTATGACAGCGACTTCCCTGGCTCGCAGGGGCTTCACAACGCCGCCGCCGCCTACGGCACCCTCACCTACGGGACGGCCGACGCAAACCTCTCCCTTACTGTCCAACCCATCTACGTCTGGGCCCGGGAAGACAACGGGGGCTTGATGGTGTTGCCCATGTTGGGAGGCTTCCTGCGAGTCAGCGAGCACTGGGGCTTCGCGGGGGAAGTCGCCATCTCACCGGTGCCCGCCATGTCCGACGCGTTCGCCTTCGCGACGGCGGGCGCGCGGTTCATGGGGCCGCGGTGGTCCGTGGACCTGGGGATCCTCGCCGGAACGCAATTGCAGCACCAGGACACCCCCGCCTTCGTTCCCGGAGCGTCTTTCCTGTACCACTGGCGCTGAAGCGCAAATGCAGACCTGGATTGTCCCCCTTCCCTCGAAGTTCAATCCCGTGACGATGCGGACGACTGCTTTCCTGATGCTCCTGGCATTCGTGGGCTGTGCTGAACCACGGCGCTCCGAGCCACCCGAGGCTCCGCTCGGTGCGTTCAATTTCACGCTGGAGTCGCGGCCGGTCGCCGCGCAGGTGGAGCTGCTCGACTCGCTCGGATACTCCGGGGTGACGCTGTTCTGGCCGGGCCGCGAGGCCTTTGACAGCTACGCCCGCCAGCCCGCGGTGGAGGCGGGGCGGGTGCGGCTTCCCGCCGTCCTCTTCGGCCTGCCCTTCGACACGGCCTGGGACCGCGAGGAGCTGAACGGGATTCTGGCGGCGCTCGCGCCCAGGCGGACCGCGCTGTGGCTCATCCTGATCGGTCCTCCTGGCGCGAAGACGGCCATGGTCGCCTCGGTTCGTGACGTGGTGGACCTGGCCACCGCGCATGGCGTGGACGTCGTCCTGTACCCGCACGACGGCGAGGCCATCGAGAACGTCGAGGAGTCGCTCGCGCTGATGGCCGCGGTCGACCGTCCCCGCTTGAAGACCTCGCTCCACCTCTGCCACGAGCTCAGGGCGGGCAACCGCGACCGGCTGGCGGAGATCATCACCACCGCCGCCCCCCAGCTCGCCCTCGTGAGCATCCACGGCGCCGCGCGCGAGTTCGACCCGAACGCCTCCACCTGGTCCGACGTCATCCAACCGCTGGACCGGGGCAGCCTCGACGTGGGGACCAAATACCTGCTCCCCTTGCGCCGGGCCGGCTACGACGGCCCCGTGATGCTCCACACCTTCGGCATCGAGGACCCACCGGAGGAACACCTCCGCCGCTCGATGCTGAAGTGGCGTGAGCTGTCGCGCCTGGCGGGGCCTGGCTGAGGGGCGCGGTCACCTCAAGGGCAGACCCATCGCCTGTTCGAACAGCTGCAGGTGGCGGTCCTGCAAGTGCTTCCGTCGTACCAGGAGCACGCCGTCGTGCCGCCGCCATTCCCGCAGTTCGTGAAGTTCAGGGCGTCGCAATCCGGCGCGATACACGTACAGCTCCCGTCGGAGCACACCGCGGCCTCGGAGGTGCCCACGGGCGTGGGGCTCGAGTCGCGGACGTCGCCACAGGCCACCAGCAGCAGCCCGGACAACAAGGACAGCAGAGCGGATTTCTTCAGATGGGTTCGCATGGCTTTACGCTCCTCATTCAGAAAGAGCGTACTCGCATTGCCTTGTCGCGGGAAACCTACGGTGGCGATGCGTAGGGAGGAATTGAGCCTGGAGCCCGTGCTATCCCGGAGTCATGCCCCCATCCCGCGGCCAGCTCACCGGAGAAACGTCCATGCGCATGTCATTGATTCGGGGTCTTGTCGTGGCGGTGATGTCCTGGGGCGCGTCCGCGTCCGCGCAAACGAGCTTCTCTCTCACCCCACCCTGCGCACCGGGGCTCTGTGGCGCGTCGCGCCTGGGTGCAGCGGCCATGAAGCCAGCGGGCGCGGTGGGTGATTCGCAGTACATCGAAGTGGATGTCGCGGCGACGCAGTTGCTGCAGTCCAGCAGTGAGCACATCGCCATCAGCGGCTTCGCGAACGGCCACCCCTTCACCTCCAGCGGTGCGTTCGGCACCAACGCACCGAACGGTGGCATCGGCATCGCGCTGGGGCGCATCGACACCGCGTCGCACCCGAGCCGCCCCGTGGACCCGTCGGACTCGAAGGTGGAGTTCGCCATCGAGCGGTTCGCCTGGAATGACATCTACGGGTCGGACATCCTGCACTGCGTGTCGTTCGACAAAGCGGCGCTGAACGGCGTATGGAAGCTGCGCATTGGCATCTACGTGTCGTGCGTGGGCACGACGTGCAGCGCGTCCGCATCGCTGGAGGATCCAGTCACCTTCGTGCAGTTCGGCGCGGTGTCCAGCAGCGGCATCACGCTCGCGAACCCGAACACGGCACGCCGGCCCCGGTACGCGGTCACCAACTTCGCGGCCGAGCCGTTCAACTACAGCGCCACCTTCTGGGTGCGCTCGGAGTCTTACAACTCCTACTAAATCTGGGCCTCATGCTTCACTGAAACAACAGGAGAAGGTCCATGGACGCAAGAACAGAGAGTGAACCCGTGAAGAACGTCACCACGACGGAACGGAAATCCGAGCGCGAGTTCGTCGTCACGCGAACCGTCAACGGCCCGGCGCGCATCATTTTCGAGGCGTGGACCAGGCCCGAGCTGCTCAAGCGGTGGTGGGCACCGAAGTCGTTTGGGATTTCCTTCATTTCCTGCGAGGCCGATGTTCGTGTCGGGGGCACGTACCGTTTCGTGTTCGGCCACCCTGCCTCGGAGCAGCCGATGGCGTTCTTCGGTAAGTACATCGAAGTGACGCCGCACTCGCGCCTCGCCTGGACGAATGAGGAAAGTGCTGAGGGGGCCGTCACCACGGTGACCTTCGAAGAGGAAGGCGGCAAGACACGGGTCGTCGTGCACGACCTCTATCCCTCGAAGGAAGCTCTCGACGGTGCCATCGCCTCCGGGAGCACCTGTGGGATGGTCGAGACGTTCGAGCAGCTGGACGAGCTACTCGTCGCCCTGGGCGTCTAGAGCAGAGGCCTTCACCGCGGCCACGCAGAGCCGGTCGAAATGTGTTGATGATGGGCCCATGTCGCCGCCCCCGGCCCATCCCTCCCTGACCTCTCTCGTACCCCCACCGGGCGAGCTTCTTCGCACGCAGAGAAAAGCGGGCCGGTCCGCCGTGGTCGGCCTGATGCTCCTCTGGTGCGCCGCCTTCGTCAGTCCCTTCGTGACCTACCAGGCGGACGTGAAGGCGGCGGAGGGTGAGCTCCTCGTTCACCTGTCGGACCGCGCGGGCCTTCAGGCCCAGGCACTGGGCGCGCATCTCGGACTGCTGCGCTCGGAGCTGCAACGGCTGGCGGAGCACCCGTCGCTCAGACCCGAGGACGGAGCAGCAGGCCCCGAGGTGGCGCTGCTCGAGAACGCCTTCGGCCACACGTCGCTCTTCTCGGCCGGAGTCGCGCTGGTGTCAGCGAACGGCCAGCGCATCTGGAGCGACCCGTTGAACATGCCGCTCGGGCGCACGCCGCTCACCTCGCGCCCGTGGTTCCGGCGGATGGTGGAGAAGCGGGCCGCGTCGGTCGGACTGCTGGACGAGGAAGGTGGAGGCCTCATCGCGGTCGCGGTCCCCATCGTGCGCGACGACCGCGTCGTGGGCCTCCTCGTGGGCGAGCTCGCGACGGCGAGCGAGCTGCTCCCGGTCCATCGCGGGACGAACGAGTCCATGGTCGCGCTGCTCGGCGAGCGCGGCCGGCTCCTCCTGCCGGCAACGCCCCCGCCACTCCTGCGCCAGCCGGAGCTCGCCGCACACCTTCGCCCGCTGGTGGAGACTCCCGGGGCCATCACGCTCGGAGGCACGCGGCTGCTCGGCGCGGCGGCGCTCGTCCCCGGAACCGAGATGCTGCTCGCCGTGCTCGAGGACGAGGCGCGGGACCGCGCGCTGCTCAAGCGCCGCTACCTGGGCCAGCTCGGCTTTCACACCGCGCTGCTCGGCGGAGTGCTCCTCCTCTTCACGGTGCTCCTGCGCCGCTCCTACCGTTCGCTGATGGCCGCCGAAGAACAATTGCGGCGCCAGGAGACGATGGCGGCGCTCGGCACCGCCTCCTCGCTCATCGCCCACGAGGTGAAGAACGCGCTCAACAGCATGCAGGCCGCGCTCAGCATGATTCGCGCGAAAGGAGGGGAAACGACGTTGCCTGTCCAGGCGCTGCGTTCCCAGGCGGACCGGCTCGGCCACCTCGCCCGCTCCTTGCTGAGCTTCGCCTCCCCCCAGTCCACGCAGCGGCGCAGCTGTGAGATGTACCTGCTCGTCCAGGACGCGCTTCAAGCCGTGCGGCTCCTGCCGGAAGCAGCGGATGTCACCATCGAGACCACACTGCAGGAGGGGCTCTTCGTGAAGGGGGACCCGACGCTGCTGGTCTCCGCTGTCGACAATCTCATCCGCAACGCCGTCGAAGCCGGGGCCGTGGCCCATGACACAGGCCAGCAGCCGACGCCTCGCGTCGAAGTCCGGCTCCTTCGCGAAGACACAGAGGTGGTGCTCGTCGTGGAGGACAACGCGGGAGGAGTGCCCCCGGCCTTCGAGCCCAGGCTCTGGGAGCCATTCGCGGTGGGCCGTTCGAAGGGAATCGGGCTCGGGCTTCCGATGGTGCGCACGGCCATCCGCGCGCATGATGGCGGAAGCGTCTCCTATACACGCGTGCCCGGGGGCAGCCGCTTCACGGTTCGCCTTCCGCTTGAGAAAATGGCCTCATGAGCACCTCCCTGCTGCTCGTCGATGACGACAGGACCTTCTCCTCGCTCGCGGCGTCCATGCTGAGCCAGGAGGGTTTTCGCGTCCGGGTCGCGCGCTCGCTGCATGAGACCCGCGCCGCGCTCGCCGCAGAGGCGCCGGACCTCGTGCTGCTGGACCGGAGGCTGCCGGACGGAGATGGGCTCGTCTTCCTGCCCGAGCTGCGTGCCCAGCTTCCGGGGACCGTCGTGCTGATGGTGACCGCGCACGGAGATATCGAGAGCGCCGTCGAAGCCATCCGCGCGGGTGCTCGCGACTACCTGAGCAAGCCGGTCGAGATTGACGACCTGGTGTTGCGCGCACGCCGCGCGGCAAGCGACCTCCAGCTCCAGGAACGGCTGCGCCAGGCGGAGAGCGTCCTCGAAGGACGGCATCGGATGGCGGAGCCCCGCTCGCCAGCGATGCAGCGAACCCTCCAGATGCTGGAGCGGATCGCCACCACTCCGCGAAGCCCCGTCCTGCTGCTCGGAGAGACCGGGACCGGGAAGGCGGTGCTCGCCCGCCACCTCTACGCCTTGCGCCAGAAGCAGGGCGCCTTCGTGCAGATCAACTGCGCCGCGCTTCCGGACACGATGATGGAGAGCGAGCTCTTCGGGCACGAGCGCGGCGCCTTCACGGATGCGAAGACAGCGAGGCGCGGGCTCGTGGAGCTCGCGAGCGATGGGCTCCTCTTTCTCGACGAGGTGGGTGAGCTGCCGCTCGCGCTCCAGGCGAAGCTGCTCACGTTTCTCGACAAGGGGGCCTTCCGGCGACTGGGTGGGACGACGGAGCTCACGAGCACCGCGCGCATCGTGGCGGCCACCAACAAGAACCTCGAAGCGGAGGTCGCCGCCGGGCGCTTTCGCGAGGACCTCCTCTTCCGGCTGAGCGTGTTCCGGGTGGACGTGCCCCCCTTGCGCGAGCGTCGCGAGGACGTGCTGCCGCTCGCACGGACGCTCGTGCAGGAGCTCTCCTCGGAGCTCGGCCGGCGCCCGGTCCCCTTCTCTCCCGCCGCCGAGGAGCGCCTGCTCAGCTATCCGTTCCCCGGCAATGTCCGGGAGCTGCGCAACGTGCTGGAGCGAGCGCTCGTGCTCGAAGGCGGGCCCACGCTCGAGCTGCAGTCGCTCGCCAAGGGAGGCGGCGCGCCGGCCGCGGTCGACCCCAACGCATTCTCCGTGTCAGGCCCACCCCGGTCGCTCGATGAAGTGGAGCGGCTCTATGTGCGCCACGTGCTCGAGCAGCTCGGAGGCAGGCGCATGGAGGCGGCCCGCGCACTGGGCCTTTCCTATCCGACCTTCCTCCGCCGTCTGGAGGAGAACCCGCCCTCGGAGTGAAGGACTTTAAAATTCGTTCATCGTCCGGGCCGCGGGCTTCAAGTTTCTTTCATCGCCTGCTCTTGAAGCGCCACGCCCCCGACGGGGAGTGCCCGGGACGGGCTGGCACAACGCTTGCGTAGCTCCCCTTGTCACCTCGAGCCCGGGTTGAGGCCCGGCGGATGACAGGGGAGCTCAAGCAATGACTTCGGATGTAAAGGCAGCAGAGGCGAAGCCGTCGTTGAAGGCGATCCTCGCTTCGGATTTGCCAGCTTCGCTGGTGGTGTTCCTGGTGGCCCTGCCCCTCTGTATGGGCATCGCGCTCGCCTCTGGAGCGCCCATCATGGCGGGCCTCATTGCCGGCGTCGTGGGAGGCCTGGTGGTGGGCCTCATGGGTGGCGTGCCGCTTCTCGTGAGCGGCCCCGCGGCGGGACTCGCGGTGATGGTCTTTGGCTTCATCCAGCAGCTGGGCTTCGCCGTGACGTGCGCGGCGGTGGCCGCGGCGGGACTCGTGCAGGTGGCGCTCGGCGGGCTGAAGGTGGCGCGTTCGGCGCTGGCCATCTCGCCGGCCGTGATCCACGGAATGCTCGCGGGCATCGGCATTCTCATCGTGCTGGGGCAGGTCCACATCGTCCTGGGTGGCTCTCCGCAGAGCAATGCCTGGAACAACCTGCGGGAGTTGCCCGGGCAGGTGCTGAACCTTCATGGAGCGGCCACGCTGCTGGGCCTGATGACGCTGGGAGTCCTCATCGCCTGGGGGTTCCTGCCGAACGGGCGGCTGAAGAAGGTCCCGGGGCCGCTGGTGGCGGTCGTGGGCGGGACCGTGGTCGCGGCGGTGATGAACGCGGACGTGGCGCGGGTGCAGCTGGCGGCGGATGCGCTGTCGGCCATCAAGCTGCCGGCCCTTCCGGAAGGCTCCATGTGGGGCGCCTTCTTCGTGGCCGTGCTGTCCCTCGCCGTCGTGGCGAGCGCCGAGTCGCTCCTGAGCGCCGTGGCGACCGACAAGCTCCACACGGGCCCGCGGGCGAACCTGGATCGCGAGCTGCTCGCGCAGGGCGTGGCGAACACCCTCTCCGGTCTGGTCGGCGGTCTGCCCATCACCGGCGTCATCGTGCGCAGCGCGGCGAACATCAACGCCGGCGCGAAGACGCGCTGGTCCGCGGTGCTCCACGCGGTGTGGATGCTCGCCTTCATCACGCTGCTGGGGAGTCTGGCGGCGTACGTGCCCCTGACGGTGCTCGCCGGCCTGCTCGTGCACGTGGGCCTGAAGCTCGTGAACCTCGCCCACATCCGGGAGCTGCGGCACCGCGGTGAGCTGCCCGTGTACCTCATCACCGTGGCCGGCGTCGTGGGCATCAACCTGCTCGCGGGCATCGGTCTGGGACTCGGCGCGGCCATCCTCCGGCTCCTGTGGCAGCTCGGCCAGGTGCGCGTGGAGATCCACGCCGCCAATGGCGTTCACCAGGTCTGCATCAGCGGAGCGCTGACGTTCGTCGGCGTGCCGAAGCTGTCGACGGCGCTCGCGAAGGTTCCCGCGGGCTCCAGGGTGGAGGTGGACGTGGCGGTGAACACGCTCGACCACTCCGGCTTCGAGGCGCTCGAGAGCTGGGCGGACACGTATCGCAAGACGGGCGGCACCGTGACCATGGAGCCGCTCGAGGATGTCTGGACTCGACGCAGCGCGCGTGCGGCCCCCACGGCGGGGCCTGCCGCTCCATCCCATTCCTCCCCCGTTCATCACGTTTCGACTCTCTCCCCCGGAGGTGTGCAGTGAAGAAGCTCATCAGAGGCCTGCTCGATTTCCAGCGCCACACCTTGCCCTCGTACCGGGCGACCTTCGCGCGGCTCGCGAAGGGGCAATCCCCTGACTGCCTCTTCATCAGCTGCTCGGACAGCCGCGTGGTGCCCAATCTGCTGGTCTCCACGGACCCCGGTGACCTCTTCACCGTGCGCAACGTGGGCAACCTCGTTCCGCCGGCCAGGCCCGGTGGCCAGCCCTCGGCGGACCGCGGGGAGGCGGCGGCCATCGAATTCTCCCTGGGCTTCCTGCCCATCGAGGACGTCGTGGTCTGCGGACACTCGAGCTGCGGCGCGATGAAGGCCATCCTGGCCGGAGGCGCCGTGGACGGAGCGCCGAACCTCGAGCAGTGGCTCGCTCACGGCTCTCCCTCGCTCAAGGCGCTGCGCGAGAAGAACACCCAGGTGGGCGAGGGGCTGCCGGACGCGGATCGCCTCTCCCAGCTGAACGTCCTGGTGCAGCTGGAGCACTTGAAGACCTACCCCATCGTGCGCGACCGGCTCGCGGCGGGAACGCTGCGGCTGCACGGCTGGTGGTTCGACATCGGGGCGGCCCAGGTTCACGCCTACCGCGACGACCTCGGCCGCTTCGTGCCCATCGACGAGGCCGAGGGAGATCGCCTCCTGACGTCGCTGACGGACGAGCAGCCCGCGCTCCGCGCCGTCCAGTAAGGCAGCATCGAGCCTCGGTGCACGCCGGAGGCCACGGGTTCAAGTCCCGTACTCCTCGCCACAGAAGGCCCAGCAATCCTAACGGGTTGCTGGGCCTTCGCTTTTTCTGCGTCCCGTCATGTGCCCCCCATGTGCCCCTCCGGCGTGGCTAGCCCGGAACGGCGTGCGCTTGCGGGATGGGTCGGTCAAGCGCCTGCACCGCGCTCTCCCGCGCTTCGGGTGACAGGTGCGCGTACCGCATCGTCATGTCGATGGTGGCGTGCCCCATCAGCTCCTGGATGACCTTGAGGGGGATGCCCCGCATCGCGAGGTGGCTGCCGTAGGTGTGGCGCAGGTCGTGCCATGTGATGGCACCCTGTTCGCGGGTGATGCCCGCCCGGCCCACGGCCCGTGTCAGCCGGTGCTCGGTCATGCTGGCGGTGAGGGGCTGGCCGTCGGGCTGGCAGAACACGTAGGGGCCGCGCAGGTGGCGGTGGCCTTTGAGAGCGTCCACGGCCGATGTGGGCAGGTCCACTGTCCGTCCCCTACCTCCCTTGGGCAGTCCCGTCACCCCCTGCCAGATGGAACGGCGCACCTGGAGCTTGCCGCGCGGCAAGTCGAGGTCGCCCCACTGGAGCCCGATCAGCTCTCCGTGGCGAAGTCCCGTCTTGAGCGCCAACAGGATCAGCGTCCGCCACTCCGGTTCCGCCGCGTCGATCAGTCGCTCGGCTTCCTCGAAGGAGAGGAAGTCGAAGGCGGGCTTCGCCGTCTTGAACAGCTTCACGCGCGGGACGTGTTCGAGCACGCCCTGTTCCTGGGCCAGTGCGAGCAACTTGTGCAGCACGGTCAGGACGTTGTTGACGGACTTGAGACTCAGGAGCTTGCCCCCGGCGCCCTTGCGCTTGCGCAGGGCATCCTTTGAGGGGGCGTCCTTCCTGCCGGGAATGCCCGCTGGCTTCTTCCGCATCGCGGACTTGAAGTCCTCGATTTCCGCTGGACCGATTGCATCAAGAGGCGTGTTCGCGAACGCGGGGAGCAGGTGGTCATCAAGGATCTGCCGCTTGGTGATGACGCTGGAGTGCTTGTTGTTGTTCTCGCTGTACGTGATGAAGCGCGGGACGAACTCGCCGAAGGTGAGGATGCGGCCCGGCTCGTGCTGCTTCTCCTTCCCGAAGGTTCCAGTCAGCAGGGCGTGACGGACCTGACGCTCGTACTCTTCAGCGCCCCGACGGGTGTTGATGGGCGATGCCTTGCGCACTCGCTCCACCTTCCCGCTGGGGTGCTGGTACTTCACGTCCACCCACCACGCCTCCTGCACCTTTCCCTCCTTCGTCTTCCACTTCCGCTGCCTGACGCTCATGGCTTCTCTCCGAGCGCAGGACCGCTGTTACCCGGCCGCCATGCTAACAACGCGTCGCGACGGATGCGGATGGATCTGCGGAGATGGAGAACTCCCGGCACCTGCCCCAGTCGGATCGACTCGTAGAGCGTCTTCCGGTTCACGCGCAGGAGCGTTGCGGCCTCGTCCACGGTGAGGAAGTCGAAAGCCGCATGGGTGGGCGCGTCCGCTGGTGACCTGGGCCCGTTCTGGCAGGCGCGACGGCTCATGACGTCACCTTCCCCATTTGCGACGGGAGCGCATGGATCCGCTGGACGTTCTCCGCACCTGCCTTCTCGTCATCCAGCACCAAGCAATAGGCACGCACACGCTTGCCCGCGACGGAGACCTTGCGCGTCAGGTGGCCCTCTTCCTTGAACACCAATCCCTTCGCGGCAAGCTCCGTCATCACCTGTCGGGTGTCGAAGCGTCCTTCCCTCGCGATGTCGTGCATCGTCGTCTGGAAGATGGCGACGACACGTCTCCCGCTGGAGTCCCTGTCGTCCATCAGCATCCCGGGGCGTTTGATGGGGACAGGGCTTTCAAAGCCAGCCCAGTTCGCGGCGACGTAGCTCATGATGAAGTCATAGGCCGCATCGGCTGTCGTCCTCGTCTCGCGGGACTCCTTCAACACCGCCGCGCAGAAGGCGTGCCCCGCTTCGAGCGCGGCTGCCTGGGCGTGGGCATCGGCCTCGCCGCAGATGTGGATGCGCGCGAGTAAGTCGGCCAACACGAGGAGCGCGGCGTAGCGTGCTTGCTCCGTTGTCTCCGTCACCATCTGGGCTGCAAGCTTGCGGTGCAACTCGCGGAGTTCGTCGAGTCGTTCCGCGCCCGCGTAGTGCTCCATGAGAGCGCGGATGAAGGCGGGCCCCGCGTGGCCGTGGTGCTTCTCCAAACCTTGATGCGTCAGCGTGGCGAGGCCCGCGTCCCCCAATGGCTGGGCGCACACCTCCAGCGTCCGGTTCTTCGCCCCTGCCGCGCCTCCAATCTGCAACAGCGGCTTCTCCCCCGAGATGAAAGCCAGCGAGCGCCAGGTCTTCCGCGTGCGCAGCTCTCCGGTCTGCGTCGCCCGCGCGCCACTCGTCTCCGTCCCCACGATGTAGGCCATGAGGTTCGTCATCCCCTCGCGCGTGACTTGGGTGTCGTCAATCCAGGTGGGTAGGTCGCGGTGACGGGACAGCTCTCCCTGCAACGCGGCTGACGAGACGTCCCCGCTGACCTTGAGGCCAGAAGGACGCCCCCACACCGACGTGGTGGTGGCCTGCACGGCGGACTTCCCCGTTCCAGAGGCACCCCAGATGGACAGGCACATGCTGCGCAGGCCCAAGAGGCGCAACAGGGGTGCCGCGAAGCCAGCAGCCCACGCCATTTCAGCGAAGGGGCTCCTGTCACGAACGGCCAGCATCAAGCGCAGGTGTTCATCCGCCGAGCCCCGCGGCTCAAGCGCATCGAGGAAGGCTGCTTCTCCGGGCATGATGACGCGGCCGGGCTCGCCAATCACCTGCCGTCCCACGACGAAGCTCTTCATGTCGTGGGACCAGCCGCTCTGGGTGAAGATGCGCACCCGGGGCAAGCTCGCGTGACTGTGCTGCTCCTGGGCTTGGAGGAAGTCCTGGACCTTCTTGCTGTTGCTGCTGGTGAGGGGGGCTCCGCGACCGGCCAGTTCCAGGATTTCGTTTCCCGAGACCTTGGCGCGCGGCATCGTCTCCACTCGCTCGCGGTGCCCGTACATCCACCGCGCCGTCACGTAGCAGGTGCCGTGCTCGTCCTCCCCTGTTTCGGTGATGTTGATGGGGGCGGCGGCGATGGTGGAAAGGTTGCCCTTGTCGGTGAATTTGAAGATGCCGAGCGACTGGCCATCGTAGATGGCGTAGCCCGGAGCTGCCATCCAGCCATCAGCGCCAGAGGGCGCATCGAGGGTGGGAGGAGCCCCGGTTGACGGGCGGGAATCGGCCGTGCCTCTCAGTGCGGCGGTGATCAGCACGGACTCGGCCAGCGCGGCGCCGTAATCCTCATTGATTCGTCGGAGGCGCTCCGCAACATGCGCGGTGTCGTGCTTCGCGCAGTTCATCGCCGTCACGGACGGAGCCAAGAGCCGCAACAGGGTTGCGTCCGATGCCTCGGGAGCCTTGAAGCGCAGGTACGAGAGGAAGGCCCAGAGGTTCCCTTCATGATGCCCAGTGGGGAACAAGGGCTGGCCCTGCTTCATGCGCTTCACCGCCGCCGCATGCTCCGTGGCGCTTGTCGCGTGCCACCGCGTCCAGAGCTGGGATTCGGTGAGTCCATCCCCGGTTGGGGACTGCCACATGCTCACCGCGGCTTCCCCCTTCGCAAGCGTGGGCCGCGTGCGCTTCGCCTGGGCTGCATCGCGAACCCACTGTGGCGCTTCGGCGGGTGGAACCTCGGAGGGGGACGCTCCCTCAAGCCATGCGTAGCGCTCTCCCGTGCGGTGGATGCTCGGGGGAGCGATGACGTAGCCACCATTGCCCCGGGTGTCGATACCGGGCGCGAGGCTGCCAGCCTTCGACACCATGCCCGCGTGGCGGAAGTAGACGTGACAGCCGCCGCCACTGGTGCGGGCCGTGACGGTATCGGGCAGCTCGCCTCGCTCCTCCTCCAGCCTCACGAGGGTCGCCACTCCGTCGGCCTTCGCGTCCGCGTCCACAACATCCACGCCGGAGAGGGCACCCGTGGCGATGGCGACGTTGGCGAACGGCCACTGCTGCCACCACTCGCGGATCTGGGCCTCGTCCGTCGTGGCGTCCTTCACTCCGTTGCGTGTGCGTGGGTGTTTACCCGCTTGGCTGCATTCCGCTCCCTTGGGGCAAGCGCAAACGAGGGCGCCGGAGGGCGCGCGAACGGGCTCGAAACAGGGGAAGACATGCCAACCGCGCCCCGCGTACTCCAGGGCGGCGGCTTCCAGTGAGGGAGTCGAGTTCGGGTCAGAGGCTTCCAAGGGACATCCGAGGGCAAAAGAAGGGAATCGCGGCGAGCCCAAGGGCTGCTGCGCTGGCCACCCGGTGCAAGACCGGGGCGGATTGAGTGGCGGGGCGGAAAGCGGGGCGGGCTTAAGCAGCGAGAATCACTAGAGAATCTGGCGACCTGCCCCGCTGCCCCGCTGTTTCAGCGGAACACACGCAGTGGTGCATGGAGAGAATGAGAGGAGTTGAATGTCTGCAATTGCTCTCTGGGGTATGTTCTTCTCTTTCTCTCTCTTCTTTGAAACAGGCGGGGCAGGCGGGGCAGTGAGCAAAAGGGGCTCGCCAAGCCGTTGATTTCTTGGGCGTTTCTCGCGTTCGAGGGTGCCCCGCTTTGTGCCCCGGTATGCAGGGAGGCGGGGCAGTGAGCCGACAGCCGGAGCGGCGTCCTGGATGCGTTGGGGGGGCGCTCACGGCTCACCCTCGCGATTCGCGTCGGTGAGGCTGTAGGCCCGAGGCACCACGCCGCGCGCTCCGGGCGTGTACTTCGCGGCCTCGCGCAGGACGCCAGCCAGCACGAGGGCGGCGAGGCAACGGCGGACCACCTGCTCTCCGGCTCCAAGCGCGGCGCACAGCTCCTTCACGGTCAGCCCCTGCGGCGAGGCCTTGGTGAGCGCTTCGATGATGAGGGGTCGGTACTGCTCAACAAGCTCCAGCATGGTTCGAATCTCCCTTTCCCCTGTTCAATGGGGGCGCCTCCTGGGAGTGGCTCGCTCGCTCCGTCGTTCTCTCGGGCGAGCGCTTCGATGATGCGGGGCCGGTACTGCTCAACCAGCTCCAGCATGTTTCGAATCTCCCGTACCCGCGTAAATGCCTGCGGCTTTTGGGACTGGCTCACGTGCCCTGTCGTTTTCTCAGGAGCGGGACGGCTTGCCCGGCCTGGCGGGGGGCGGGAGTGGCTCCCCCCCGGCTCGGATTTCCGGAGCCCGGCCTCTTCAAGGCTTGCTCGGCGGTCCCACACGCTCGAAAAATTCTCAGGAAAAATGCGGGGCCTCGTTATGTGCGGCGTACCACCTGATTCCTTGCCGAAACGACCGCGTGCGAAGAATGCGCGGAGACCTGCGCCCCCATGGCACCTGCTACGGTCGGCGCCGTCTTCTCGGAGGTTGCCCGCCGGTGCTCCTGGTTTCCCGTCCGTTGCTGCTGCTGTCCCTTCTCTTGCTGGGAACGAACGTCACGGCTCAGGAGATCCTACGCGGGCGTGAGCTGGTGCAGCGTCGCGTCGCGCTCTCCCAGTCCGCAACCGGCATGCCGGTGGAACTGCATGTCGCGTCAGGCTCACTCACCGCACTGGAGTTCGACTCCTCTGTTGACCGCGCGGGTGTGAAGATGGGGGACGCAAGAGACCGCTTGGAGCTGCTCGTAGCCACTGACCGGCTGATCATGATCAAGCCCATGGCCGATGTGGCAGCGAGTGAGCGCGTCCTGCTGACTGTGCCCTTCGCGGACGGCATGTCCCCGGCACGTGTGGTATTCGCGCTCGTCACCAATGCCACGCAGGTGGATGCTCAGGTTCAGGTGTCCCGGTTGCCGCGCACAGCCGAGGCGGTGCAGGCCGAGTTGGACGAGGTGCGCTCCGCGTGCGCGGGCAAGGATGCCGAATTGGCTTCGTTGCGGGCACGAGGCGCGGCCACAGGGCCTTCAGGCATGATCTTGGCCGGGACGATGGGCCCTGAAGGCGTCCAGACGAACGAGCCCACATTGCAGCCAACGAAGCCTACTGACGGGCTGAAAGCAGACCGTGTCATCGTCTTCCGAGGGAAAGGGTGGGTCGCGCTCTCGCTTGACGTCACGAATGAAGGGTTGGCGCCCTGGACACCCACGGAGGCCCGGCTGTCCCCAGTCCGTTCCAGTGCCGTCACGGTGACGATGAGAGAGCCGCACGTCGTCCCAGGAGGGCTGGCGCGGGTCGTAGTGGAATTCCGTGGCGAAGACTGGCCCAAGGGCGACGCACGCCGGGTGGAGCTACGTGACAGCACGGGAGGGCGGCGCCTTCTCATCCCCTCCGTGGTGTTCTAGAAGCGCGGGCCATGCTGCTTTTCATTCCCGCCAGCTTGAAGCCCGGGCAGATGGTGGATGGATGGCGCGTGGTGAAGGCCCTGGGTTCGGGCTCCTTCGGCGCCGTCTACCTCGTGGAGAAGGAGGGCCAGCGTTTCGCGCTGAAGATGGCCATGCACCGCGCCAGTAGTGGAGACGCGGAGCAGTCGGACGCGCGCCTGATGCGGGAGATGGTCTGCCTGGCCCAGGTGAGCGGCCATCCCAACATCGTGCGCACGTACGCCCACGGCCGATGGAACGACGCGACACGGGGCTGGCTCTACGTCGTCGAGGACTACGTGGAGGGCTACACGCTGGGCGAGTGGATGGAGAAGATGCACCCCACGGCGCACGAGGTGGTGGCCCTCTTCGTCAAGCTCGCCTCCGCCCTGGCCCACGTGCACGCGCGGGGTGTGTTCCACCGTGACTTGAAGTTGAGCAACATCCTCGTGCGTGCCTCCGACGGCGAGCCCTTCCTGCTGGACTTCGGGGTGGGCAGCTACGCGCAGGCGCCCGAATTGACGGACTCCCCGCTGCCGCCCGGCACCCGGCGCTACCGCTCCCCCGAGGCCACGAAGTTCCTGCGCGAGCATGGCGAGGAGTCCGAGGCGCGCTACGCTTTCAGAGCTACGGATGATGTCTACGCGCTGGGCATCTGCCTCTATGACCTGCTGACGGTTGCGCGCCCCTGGAGTGAATCTCCGGCCATGTTCCTGGGGGGCAGGCTGGAGTTGCCCGCGCCGCATTCGCTCAACCCTCGGGTGCCCGCGGCTCTGGGCGCGGCTGTCCTCCATTTCGTTGCCCGGGACCCGGAGAAGCGTGCCCCCATGGCGGAGGTGATGAAGCGCGAGTTGGCGGCACTGCTGCCTGAGGTGGGAGTGGCGTGGAGGGAACCATTCCACGTTCCCAAGCCTCCCATCCAACTCGCCCCTGAGGCGCCCTCCTCCGCCCTGTCGCAGGACGAGCCCGCCCCGGTTGCCCGGCCTGGACTCGCGAACACGCGAGGGGCCTTCGTGGTGGCGCTCGCCGTGCTCGTGGGCGGCCTCATGCTCTGGCACTTCATGACTCCCTCTGAGTCTCGTCCGGCGTTACAGCAAGCGCTGGTAACCCCCTCCTCCGCACGGCAGGAGGCCCCAGCGTCGAAGCCACCTGTTCCCCCTCCAGCGCCCGCCATGACGCCCCCTGAAGTAGCCTCTCCCGTGTCTGCACCCGAGCCGAAGGAAAGTCCTCCCGTGAAGCGCGCTCCCGCTCCTATGTCGTCTCCGCCCGCTCCCTCCGCCGGGAAACCGAGGCCTTTGGCCGTCTCTCAGGGCTGGCCCTCGGTGCAATGGGGTGGCTTCCTCAAGACGTGCGCGGGCCTGACGGCCGCAGCCGCCCTCCAGTTGGGGTGCCCGGGAGCCCAGGTTCGGCCCGAGCCTGCGGAATGTCCCGAGGCCGCACGCCGGGCGATGTTCAACAGGAAGAAGGACGGCGGTCTGGCGATGGAGAGGGAGGCCACTGTCCCCTTCTGGGTGGACGCGCGGCAGAAGGGCATGGGGGACTTTGGGGTCTACCGCGAGGGGCCTGTGACGGGCGAGGTGTATACCGACGAAGTGACCGCACTCCCCAAGGGCACGCTGCTTTCCGGCTACCTGTGGACGGGGAACAAGGACCGGCTGTTAGCTCGCTACACCGAAGCCCGACTTCCGAATGGCCAGAGGGTGCCGGTCTGCATCGAATTGGGAGATCGGAATGAGTCCGGTTGGCCCACTCTCGAAGAAGAGTCCAAGCCGGGCGAGATCGTGACCCGCCGTAATTTGGCCGGCATCGCCGTCGAACGTTGGCGTTGAGGCGTCTGCCCGACGTAACGCCTGTTTACGATTCAGGCCCGGTCCTTCTCACCCAGAGTGTGAGGGATTTCGGAAAACGTTGAACCCGCCGCGTCGTTCCCCTTGGGCGGTGCGAGCCCTACCTTGCACATTCCTTCGCGCGAACTCCTATCGCGCGATCGCAAGGGGGTATCCGCATGGCCCACCCATCTGATCCGCCGCTCTCCAGCGGTGTCGTGCTCTTCACGCAGGGGGATACCTCCTACGAATTCTTCCGGGACCTGGGAGTAGGGCGGCTCGGAGAGCGCGTTCTGCTCGCCTTCGTCAGAACGCCCCAAGGGCTGGGTGATTGCGTGGTGCTCAAGTGCATCCCGCTGCCGCAAGGCGAAGAGCCGCCCGAAGGCTTCCAGCGCACGCGGATACGGTTGGAGGAGGAGGTGCAGCTCGCGCGCTACCTTCAGCACCCGCGCATCGCGCGCGTCCATTGTCTTGTCGAGATGCCACATGGGCTGTGCGTGGTGATGGAGAAACTGGAGGGCTTGTCCCTCAACACGTTGCTGTCGGTGGCCCAAGTTTGCGGGCGTTACTTCTCCGAGTCCTTCGTCCTCTACGTGGGTGCGGAGGTGGCGGCAGTGCTGGATTATGCGCATACGCGCACGGATGAAGCGGGCACGCCGCTGGGCATCGTCAACCGCGACGTCAACCCGGGCCGTATCCGCCTGGGGCCACGCGGCGAGGTGCGCATGACGGACTTCGGCGTGGCCCTCTCCCGGCTGACGGGACGCGTGGCGACGTCCTTCCCCAGGCCCCAAGGCGAAGTCCTCTATGCTGCGCCCGAGGCATTGCTGGGCGACGAGGTGGACGCGCGGGCGGACCTCTTCTCCCTGGGGCTGACGCTGCTGGAGTTCGCCACCGGCCGACACCTCTACGACCCGGGCCACCTGCTCGCGGAAGGGGTGGAGGCGCGGCTGTCGCGGGTGGAGCGGGAGAAGGTGCTGGCGGCGTCCGTTGCCTCCCTGGGGCTGACGCTGCCTCCCTTCGCGGAGGACCTCATCCGGTGTTCCATGTCCTACCGCTCCGTGGACGTGGAGCACGCGGCGGAAGGGCTGTCTGTGCCCCTGCGCGACATCCTCCACATGCTGCTGAAGCCCGAGCCCTCGGAGCGCTTCGCCACGGCATCGGAGTTGGAGGGCCTCTTACGTGCGCGGCTGGCGCAGTTGGGGCCATACACGGGTGAAGACGCGGTGAGGGAGGTTCAGCGGGCGCTCGTAGAGGCAGGTGACAGGCTCTGGGATTTGGAGGTACCGGACGACGAAGGTGGCATCACTCCTCCCGTCGCCGAGACGCGCAGCCCGGACGAAACTCCAACAGAGGATGCGTGAATTTCATCAGGCGTGGGGACAGCCCGGAAAACGCCTCGCGCTGTAGCACCGCTCACGGTTCCTCGCTGCTCATGCCCTGTGCCGCCGCCAGCACGCGCAGCCTCTCCCTTGGCGTCCACTTCTTCGGCGCAGGCCTCTTTTCTGAAGGCGAGGCGTTATGGCCGCCACTCCATCTGCTTCGCGCAGCCACTGCGACAGCGTCAACTGCGAGACTACCGCGTGGCGGGGCAAGGCTGCGGCACTCACCGAAGCCGAGCCCACCATCGGCTTCACCAGCTGAGCCTTGAACCCATCCGTGCACGGCACCTCGTCCTGCCTGCTCTCACCCCCAGTGCGTCGCTAGCTCGGCACGTTATCCGAGGCGACAACTTCCCTGACACCGGGGGCTGGCGGGGGCGTCGCCGGTAGACTCCACGGGGAAGAAGTGGAGCTTACCCGGTGGCAAAGTGGTGGGCATCAAGGGGAGCGCGCGCAACTCGGCTGCCCCTGTACCCTCAAGCTGTGGGAGGTAGGGGCCGCGCACCGTCACTCACAGGAGCGTCACATTCCCGGCCGGGTCGAAGACGGAGCATTGAACAAGGCCCGCCATGTACTCCCAATGTGCTCCTCCAGTATAGACGTCTAAAAGTGAAGCCCAGTTGTAATCTTCATATGGAGCTCAATGAATTCTTCGGCTAGTTCGCGCAGTTCACGCTGCTGTTCAGTTGTACTCCTCTTCATGCGCGCAGCGTGATAGGCGATTTCTCTATTCAATTCATCCATACGAATCAGCAATGCCAGAACCCTCTTGAGGGTTTTGGGCTGTCCAAATTTTAGATCATTTTGCGTCAAGTACACAGATAGAAGCTCCCCGAATCGCTTCACAAGTGCACTGAAACGCTGGTCATGTATATACTCATACTCTGCGTCTTCATCGGACTCATCAGGTCCGAGAAAGGCCATAATTGAACCATGGAGTCGGTGAAATACGGCATCCAGGTCTAGTGTTTCTACATTCGCAATCGCCGCGAGGAAGTCACTGGCTATCTTAGTTGCGAAAGACGTGCTCGGGACATCCGTGGTGGACGCGACCTCAACTACAGTTCCTGGCGCAGCACCAAGCAACTCAAGGAACCGATCGAACGGAAGTATCCAGAAGCGATGTCCTGTCGTACGATGGAATTCTGCAATCAATTCAAATTTCGGAAACAGTCCTTCGTCCCCCCCTCTGACCATCCAATCAGGCTTGGCATCGTTGGACACGAAGATGACATCACGTTTCCTATCACTTCCCAACTTCAGGATTGTATGCCAGATGGCCACATCGCCAATCCCACCGTCCGGCTTCGCCTTGTCCTTGAAACCCGGCGGAATGCCATGGATTGTGCGACGCTCAAGGTCGGCTGACAAGTCTTCCAAGCTCTTACCATGTTCGATGACATGAGACTCAAGAAATATGCTCGCGTATAGCGTGCTGACCGGATCGTCACCGTGCCAATTCCGAACTTGAGATAACAATTCTTGCAGCTTTGACTTGTACTCCTTAACCGCACTGCGCACTTTGTCGGCCCCCTCCCCAACCGCTGTGTATGCCGGAACATCCTCGAACATGGGAATTGCCAGCGGTTGAGGATTGGACGGCAAAGAGGAAAGCTTCTGCTGAATGTGCGTGTAGATGTCCGCGATCTTCGATGCCCGATGTTTGGCATACTCACGGACTGCCTGCGCAGGCAGAAATAGGCGATCCTGGCTAACTAGGCTTGCGAAGACCTTCTTTACGTCTTTTAAGCTTTCTTTCCCGATTAAAAATGGCGCAAGTAGCGTGTTCGCATCCAAGACGAACAGACATTCCTTCGCCATGACGTTCACTGCCGGTTGCTTGTCCACCAGAAGGGCTGCTGGGGCAGGAAACACCTTCTCGATGACAAGGGGATCGTATTTAGAGTCCTTTTCCGCCATGGCGGCGTAACTTACCCGAGCGTTCTAATAAGCGCCCGCTCCTTCTTTTGAGAGTTCCCCGGTTCCGTGGACACCCCCAATGTGATGGAGGTGTGTTTAATCGAGGAACGCGCTGTGTTGAGGGTGGTGGGCAGGTGTATAGACGCCAAGGAGAGCTGCGGCTGGATGCCTCCTGGCTGTGCGCCGAACCGGTTCAGAAGCCGAGCAGCCCTTGGGGTACACACCTGCCTATGCGGCCCACTCAGGTGGCAGGCAGCAGTGGCGTGGGCTTGTGCGGCAGCGTGAGAGCTTGGGGCGCAACACCATGCGCTCTGGGGCAGCCCTTGCGCTGGCGCCATCTGAACCCCGGCCGCGTAGGCAGAGCCAAGTGCTCAAGAATGGCGCTTACCCTGTCGAGGGCCGTCAGTTACTCCAGCAACCGGCGCCGACCTCCACACCGAACGCAGGTCAACACGTCCAGCACGAACGGCCTGTGTAGCAGTCCCGCCCAATCCAAGTGGGGCGTGCGCTCCTTCTGCAACTCCTCCACTCTGGCGCCCACCAACGCGCTCTCCTCCTGCGGCCCCGGCTCCGCCCTCGCTTGAGGGGCGCCCTACGCCTCGTGCTCCAACGCAATCTCGCGGTACGGGTAGAAGGGCTCGGCCGCCAAGTTCAGCCTCTTCCTTTTGGCCCTGAGGAGGTCCTGGAAGGAGATGCCACCGCTCAGTACGGCGTGCAGGTCGACCCCGTCGGTCAGCAGGATGGACTTGTTTGGGTTCTGCTTCAGGAGGGGCACCACGTTCGGCGACCAGCCGTTCATCGACAGGAAGAGCCCCATCGTCTGCCTGCCCGAGCGCGCCACTTGGCCGAGCAGGCCATCCAGGTCCCGCCCATCGGCCGGTTTCCGGCGCCAGCGGCACTCCACGAGGTAGTACCAGCCGTCCAACTCGAACGCCCCGTCAATCTGCTCCCCACCCTCGCTCCGGGTGAAGCTCTTCGCCGCAGGCACTTGGTGCAGGGCGAGCAACTCATTCAGCAAGTCCTGGAGCGCGTAGCCGCGCGTCTGGGCGAAGCCCGAGGTCGCCAGTTCCTCGAAGCGCGTCAGCAGGGCCCCCCGCGTGCGCTCAAACTGCGCGCGCCGCTTCGCCCGCTCCTCGTTCTGGAGCGCAGTGACATCCGGAGGGGCGGCCGTGGTGCCCGGGACGTCGAAGCTGGCTCGGCGAAGTGCATCGTCCAGCCTGGTGCACAGTTCCGGTTTGTGGTGGGCCAGCTGGTGAAGGAAGGTGCGCACCGCCTGAGAGCGAGCCGTCGGCTCCATCTCCGTGCGCCCAACGGTGCAGAGCCAGTTGAAGATGCTCTTCGCCCGCTGTGAGGTGATGCCCACCATGGGGAAGGGCTCGACTGCAACCCGGAACACGGCTGCGCCGAAGCGGTCAATCTCGTTGAGGGCCGTCTCGGACTTCAGCAGATCGCCGGCTTCGACGGCGAGGACGCGGATGTCAGGCTTCATGGCACGGGCTCGCGCTCGGGGAGGCCAAAAGGGTACGCGCCCGGCGGACGACTGCAAATAAACCTCTCCGCACATGACTGCAGTCCGAGAGCAGTCCCATATCCTTGAGTAGCCCCCACCGGCCCCAGTGCGGAAAAGACAGCGTTCACTTCCGGTAGGGCACGTGCGGCAGCACCCGCTCCACCAAGTGCACCGCCGTCACCTGTGCGCCCATCGCGTTGCAGGAGGGAACACCCCTCGCTCCTTACATACGGCGACGAGAAAGCAGTGTGGCGAGGTTGTCCCTCACTGCCTCGTACAGCACCGCCCCCTCCGGCTGTCTCCGCCGGTACGCGCACCCGCGATCCTTCACCTGCCCCTCCCCACCAGTCACGCCTTGCCAGGGCACACGCTACCGTCAGCCTCCCACGGGCTTCTCATGAACCCTGGGAGACCGGGGAACCCTGGCCGCTTGCGTCCGTGAGCGGATTGACCTGATTGGGCTGCATGTGCCCCCAGTGTGCCCCTTCAGCGTGGTTCAACGGGGCACACCCCGGAACGGGTTGGGACGGGGAGGAATAATGAACCCGAGGGAACTCAGGGCGATAGCGGGTAACAGCGCGTCCTGCTTGAGGTTTCCTATCGCCCTGCCCACGGGTTCAAGTCCCGTACTCCTCGCCAATGAAAGCCCAGCAAGCCTACGGGGTTGCTGGGCTTTTGTTTTTTCTACGGCAGCAACCATGGCCTGAGCGCCAGGTGTCACCCCTCTGAGGGAGGAGCGCCATGGCTCGGACGACGGCTCGCCCCGTAGCCACCCGGGAGGTGAAGGTCGACAGTGGGCGGCGCTGTGAGGCGTGCGGCACACGGACGCGAGCGGCCGATCCCATGCGCTCAAGACTCGCGATCCGTTTGGCCGACCCGCTTGCGGTCCATGACCCCGGTCCCTGACACTTTGCTCTCCTCGGAGGTGTCTCTCCCAGGGGGCGTGGATGCGAATGACGCGAAGTGGGGCTGTCTGGCTGTGGCTGCTGTTGCCGGTCGCCACATGGGCCGAGGACGTCCCGGAAGTGCCGCCCGTGGAGGAGGAACGGCGCCCACGGGACGAGGCCTGGCGCAACCTGCTGCGCGTGGAGGCGACGACGCTGGCCTTCCTGCCGCACGCGGGCGTCGGCGCGGACGAGGGTTTCCTCCAGGTGGAGCCGACCCTCATTCTCGACGGAGGCGAGGACTTCGGCCTCAACCTGGGCACGCCCGTGCGGTTGCGCCTCTGGGGTGGTGGAGGGGCCGCGGGCTTCGTGCGGAAGGAGGACTGGGACAGCCTCTCGGACTTCGGGCAGGTGGTGCGCGGCCTCAAGCTGGGCTCGAACGACGCGCCCGTGGGCGTCTGGTTTGGCGCGCTGGAGTCCTACAGCCTGCTGTCCGCGCACCTCGTGCGGCGCTACTCCAACCGGAGCAATCCCGATTACCACCCAGCGGGCGGCTTCCTCACGGGCTCGCTGGGCCCCATCTACGCGCAGGCGTTCGCATCGGATGTGCTGGGCGCGCGCCTCCTGGGGGCGGAAATCGCGCTGGACCTGGAGCACATCCTCTTCGGCCAGCCCCGTGAGCCGGGCCGTTACACGCTGGCCCTCTCCGCCGTGCATGATTGGGGAATGGCTGGAGGAGACGCGCCCCCGGTGACGCTGGCGCACCTGGACGCAACCGCCGTGGTGGTGGTGCGGCCGGGCTTCGAGGCCCACTTGCTTGCCGGTTGGGGAGGACGGCCCGGTACCAGTGGCGCATGGGGGGCGGTGGTGGGCGCTGGCGCGGATGCGGTGACGCCCACGCTGGACCTGCGGTTGCGGTTGGAAGTGCGCAGGCAGCATGGCGGCTTCCGACAGGGATACTTCGGCCCGGACTACGAACTGGCGCGCTTCCACGCGGCGGGGCCGGAGGGCGTGCCACTGGCGGAGGCCCACTTCCCGGACGGGACTTCCGCCTATGGCGAGGCGGAGGTGGGCTGGGACGCGGTCCGCTATGGCGGCCTCTCCAAGCACCTGAAGCTGTCGCTGGGCGCGGAAGCCTTCAACTGGGGCCGCTTCGACGTGGACGGGCGCGTGGCGGTGCAGCTCTTCGCGCGCAGCCTCGAAGTGGCGTTGAAGGGGCTCGGAGTAGGCATGGGTCAGCCCGGGGCACGCTTCCTGGGGGCCGCCGAAGCCCGCTGGCGATTGCTGGGCGGGAAGCTCTACGCGATGGGGACGGGCGGCACGCTGCTCTTCCCCACGCGGGAGGGGACGCTGCGGCCTGGCGTGTTCGCCTCGGTGGGCCTGGGGGTGGACAATGCGCGCTGACGTCCTCTTGCTGGCCCTGGTGCTGCTGGCCACGGGATGCGCCTCTGTGTCGCAGGTGCCTGGGCGTGGCCGAAGCTTGAGCTACGCGCCGCGAGAGGACTCCCCGCCCACCTGGGGGGAACCCCCGAACGATGAGCCCCCGCGCCCCTGGAACTCTCTCCCGCGTGCCCTCTCCGGCCCCGAGCAGCGGCTCCTGCGCCGCCAGCAGCCGCGTGACGACGTGACAGCCGTGGGAGACGTCAGCAGGGAGGGCGCTGTTGGGGGCGTGGCCCGGAGCGCTGCATCGACGCGGCAGGCAGTCCTCGACGCCACTGACGAGGTGAAGGGCTCCCTGCGCAGCGTCGAGGCCGCGTTCACAAAGCTGGCGGCTCGCCCTCCGGACCTCTGGGGCTGGAGCCTCACCGGCGTCTTCACGCGCTACCTCGACCAGGGCTCCAAGCAGGTGTCGTGGCTTCATGGCGCGCTTGGGAGCGCCACCACGTTGACGGAAGCGGCCTCGGAAGTTGGCGACACGGACATGAAGCTGGGCCTGTTGCGCATGACGGGGCCGAAGCTCCAGGCGGCTCAGTTCGGGACGCTCCTGCTGGCCACCTGGGTGGACTTCCTCCACCTCGCTGACGCCATTCTCAGAAACTGTCCGATGTGCAGCGTCGAGAAGCTCTTCACGGACCTGTATCGCGTGCAGGGGCTGATGGAGCCCACGCTGACGGACCTCGCCTCACTGGACCCGGAGCGGGTGGAGGCAGCGACCACCGCGATGCCCGAGCTGATGGGCAAGCTGACGCGTGAATTCGACACGCTCCAGCGGGAGACCCGCGAGACCCTGAAGCTCGGCGGGCAGGTCATCGCGGCGATGCAGGCGGTGGAGATGGTCACGATGATCTCCACGATGAAGATGGCCATGCCACGCGTGCCGCCTTCGGCCCCTGTGACACTGGGCGTGGGACTGGCAATGAGTTCAGGCGGCGTCATGGTGGGCTCGCGGCTGGTGGTCTCCGCCGAGTGGGTGGAGATGATGCGAAGGCTGGTGCAGGCGGGCGTCATCTCCGTGCCTGCCGTCGGCGCGGCCGTCCTCATTCAGGGCGGACAGGTCACGATGGCCCAGGCGCACCAGGACCTGCCCAAGGGCGTGCGCGAAGCGCTGGGGGACAGCCCGGAGGTGCGCGGCATGCAGGTGACGGGCAGAGCGGGGGCGGGCATGTCGGACGCCCCCAAGCACCATGTACTTCCGCAGGAGCACCGCGAGTGGTTCGAGCAGCGCGGCTTCAAGGGTGACATGGACATCGATCAGTTCTGCGTCCGGATGGAGCAGGCCCACCACGAGGCGATCCACGGCGGGGGAGACTGGAAACTGGGGCGTACATGGCCCGACGAGTGGAATCGAATGATCATGCGCACCCTGAGTGATGCGGAGATGGCGGCAGGCCGGATGTTGACCCGCAACGACATCCTGAGCATCGTTGCTGAGCGTATGAAGCGCTACGACATCCCGATGAACTTCGTTCCTGGAAGCCGCCGATGACCGACGGGCGTTCGTGGCTGGGGAACTGGAAGGCACGCCTGTATGAACGGGTCCGCGAACGAGGGTTTGACTCGTTGACGGCCTTCGCCGAGTCCCGTCCTGCGATTCCTCTGGATCAGCTAGCCGAGGAGCTTGGCAAAGACGACATCGCAGGGGTGCAGGTGATGAATGGTCTACTTGTCGAGGGGGAGCGCCGCAGGCAGCTCACCCGCGTTGTTCGCGATTTGCTCGTGCGTGAGTTGGCCGGCGGTCTTCCTAATGGTTGGCCAGCAGCGCTTGACGACGTGAACCGCTTCCAGGTCGCCAAAGCACTGAGCCTGTGGTCCGGTTCCACTCCAGAGGCGTATTCGGAGCGCGCGAGGCAGGTGATTACCGTGCTTCTCGCCAGTCCTCCGCCTGCTGGGTGGCGTCCGCTCGGTCCTGACGACGAACTTCTCCTGACGCTCCTTCCCGACGAGGAAGCCTGACCGGAAGCGGCGACCGGGCATCCAGTGAGGACCAGCCGGCTGCTGGCATACGTTGGCGGGCCAGCGTCCTCGCGCAGCGCACGGCACATCCCCAGGGCCGTGATCGCCACCAGGCGCTGGACTCATCGGGCTCCGTTGCATGGAACGTCACGGGCTTGAGGGCGCTCACAGGTTGCTCCATCCCGGCTTGACCTTGAAGTCGAAGACCTTGCCGGCAGGACTCTCTGTTCCGGGTCGTCCCCTTCTCGACGGCCTCGAACCTGGAGGGATGCGCCAGCGGCGGCGCGCATCCGACGCAAAGCAGCCCCAGGAAAGGCGTGCGGCGATGCCGGAGCGCCCCTGGGACCGCCCCGACCCGGTGGGCCCCCGTTTCTCTCAGACAATGAGTCTGGGTCCGCTCCGCCGAACCATGTGTTTCATGTGAATAAATGCACGAACGGTGCGTGGAGAGGGCACGGCGGCGAGAGCGCACAGCGCTCCGGCCGCACCGAACCCGTTTCCCACCAGGACTTCACATGAACCGCATCGTCCGTGCCGCACTCGTTTCGTCCCTGTTCGTTTCGTCCGCCAGCTTCGCGCAGGACGCGGAGTTCAACATGCAGGTGGACATCAATGATCAGGACGTGCCCTCCGCGCGCATCAAGATGAAGACGACGACGAACGTCGATGGCGAGGAGACGACCACCGTGAAGGTGCGCGGCGGCGGCGCCCGGATGGACGTGCAGATGACGGGTGGAACGACGGAGTCGGAGAGCTACTCGGAGTCGCGGACGACGGAGACGCGGCGGGAGCCCCGGATGCACTCGCGCCCGGAGATGCCGGTGGCCGCCGAGGCCGCTCCCTCGCACCGCGACTGTGGCACGCGTTCGGACGAAGGCTGCATGATGCGGCGGGATGGGCAGTTCCCGATGGACGCCTCCACCTGGAGCGGCTTCTACCAGTCGCTCAAGAGCGAGAACAACGAGATCGTCCGCCAGGAGAAGGCGGACAAGATGCTCAAGCGCGTCTACCTGACCGCGATGCAGTTCGGCATGGTGCTGGACCTGTTCAAGAATGAGATTGTCCGCCTGGACGTCGCGCGCATCGCCGCGCCGCACGTGGTGGATCCGCAGCACGCGCTGGGCTTCTCCTCCAAGTGGCGCAACTCCATCAGCGGCAGCGAGTACACGGACATCATCACCCAGTAGTCCCAGGCAGCCCCGCGCGTCTCGGGCGCATCACCACCCGAGACGCTCCGGTGGAAGGACAGACATTCCGGGCAAAGGGTTCGGGACTTCACGTTGACCCCTCCCCGGCGTCTGGGGCGGTCCTCACGTTAGGCTTGTCCCCATGACCCACCGCCACCGCGTCTATCTGGTCCCCGGCTTCTTTGGCTTCACGCAGATGGGTGACAAGGAAACGGAGCGCATCGCCTACTTCCAGAACGTCCCCCGTTTGCTCGAGCAGCGGTTCCAGGAGCGAGGCATCGATGCGCGGGTGCATGCCATCGCCTCCGCCCCCACCTCCGGGCTGGAGGCGCGGGCCCGCGACGTGTTCCGGGAGATGGCTCGGACCGCGAACGAGGACGACGCGCAGCTCCACCTCGTCGGGCACTCCACGGGCGGGCTGGATGCACGCAGTGTCGTCTCACCGCGCATGGCGCGGGAGGCTCCGGACTTCGTGAAGCGCGTGCGCTCGGTCGTGACCATCGCGACCCCGCATCAAGGCACCCCGCTGGCCAGCTTTTCCAACCAGGGCGGCGTGGGGAAGACGCTGCTGCGCTACCTGTGGCTCTTCACCTTCCTCACCCTGCACCGCAAGGCCATGCCCTTGCGGACCGCCGCGCTGCAGGCGTGCTACTGGCTCGTCCTGCGGAGCGAAGAGGCGAAGCTCCCGCCCAACCTCTTCAATCAAATCGTCCGGCTGACGGCGGACCTCTCCGAGGGCGAGCGCGAGGAGCTCATCCAGTTCTTCAGCCAGGTGGGCGAGAACCAGGTGCTCATCCAGGACCTCATGCCCATCAGCATGCGGGCCTTCAACGCGAACACGGCGGACCGGGAGGGCGTGCGCTACGGCTGCGTCGTCACGGGCGCGCCACCGCCCAGGTGGTCCTTGCCCCTGCTGCTCACCCCCGACGCGCTCCTCCACGGACTCTTCGCCTTCCTGTATGCGAAGAGCGCGCCCCAGTCCCGGGAGCTCCAGATTCCCGAGCGCACGCCGGCCCAGACCCAGGCCCTCCAGGATGTCCTTGGCCGGAGGTTCGAGTCCAAGAGCGATGGCATCGTCCCGAGCCGCTCCCAGGTCTGGGGACAGGTCCTCCACGTCGCGACCGCGGACCACCTGGACGTCATGGGCCACTTCGACCAGCCCCCGGAGCACATCAGCTGGCTGAAGTCGGGCTCCCACTTCCAGCAGCCGCAGTTCCAGGCGATGTGGGACCGGGTGATTGACTTCACGGTGGGCGGCGCCGCGACCGTTCACCCAGGCAAGGAAGAGGAGCGACGCGCGTCCAGCGACGGGTGACGTCCCGCCCGCCTCGCGTTGTCTGTCTTTCGGTTCACCCCCACGTCCGGTAGAGTCCACGCCGACGACGGGGGGACAATCCAATGGGCATGAAGCCTCCCCCCCGGGAACACCTTTCATGCGCCATCTGCTCCTTCTGCTCGCGGTCACGTTCCTCGCCTGCTCCTCGGCGCCCTCTTCCGGCCCCGATGCTGGCGAGCCCGACTCGGGCGGGGTCTGCGGCCCTGGAAACTGCGCAGGCTGCTGCGACGCCGCCGGTCAGTGCCGCGAGGGCACGGAGCAGACCGCCTGCGGCATGGCGGGGGCGGCGTGCAGCGACTGTGTCACCGCCGCTTGCGTCACCGGTGGGTGTGAGACACCCGTGGAGTCCATCGGGGATACCTGCGCCACGCCCTACGCGCTCGCGCTGACCGAGGGGAGCGCCACGTTCCAGGGCGACCTGCGCCGCTACGTGCCCAACAGGCTCGGCTGCGTCGCGGGCTCGCGCGACGCGGTGTACGCCTTCACGCTCGCGGCCCCCGCGGAGGTGGACCTCTCCGTCGTCTCGCGCACCCCGGGGTTCGAGCCCGTGCTCAGGGTGGGCAACACCTGCGCGCGCCCGGACTGCAATGCCTCCGGATTGGAGCGCTCCCGCTTCGAAGGCGTGCTGGCCCCGGGGACGTACTTCGTCGTCGTGTCCACGCGGACCCTCACCGCCGGCGAGTTCGACCTCGCGCTCGGCACCCGGCCGCCGCCCAGCGGGGAGCGCTGCGCGGAGGCCGCCCTGCTGCCGTTTGATTCCCACCGCCAGGCCACCGTCCAGGTGCAGACCCAGGGCCGCGCGGACGACTTCACGCTGGACTGCATGACCTGGCCGCCCGGTCCCGACTCCGTCTACCGCTTCCGGGTGGACCAGCCGAGCGACTTCACCGCGACACTCGGCGACGGCGACCTCTGGGGAGGAAGCATGCTCGCCCTGCGCTCCGCGTGTGACGGAGTGGACCTGGGCTGCGGCCCTGCCCTCTCCGTCGCCGACCTCGCGCCGGGCGAATACCTGCTCTTCGCCGATTCAGCCTTCGACGGGACGAGCAGTCCCCTCACGGTGACGGCACAGCTCACCGGGGCACGCCCCCAGGGCGAGACGTGTGGACGTGCCGTCCCCCTCACGCTTTCAGGCGGCACCGCCCACCTCACCGACACCCTCCGCGGCGCGACGAACGACGTTCCCGAGCGCTGCAGCGACTCCATCAACGCTCCCGACCGCATCTATTCGTTCACGTTGGACCAGCCCATGCTCGTCAACGCCACCGCCACGCGGCTGGGAACGAGCGGCGCGCTCTCCGTGCGCGTACAGGAGGCCCGCTACTGCGGGACGTCCTTTTCGACGGGTTGCCAGTGGGGAGCGACGTCCGCCACCGTCCAGGAGCTGCTCCCCGCGGGCACGTACGTCCTCGTCGTCGAGTCCGCCACCGGCATCGACTACACGCTCGACGTGAGCGCGGTGCCCCCACCCGAGGGGGAGTCGTGCACCAACCCTGTCGGCTTCGACCTTCCCGCGGGGGGCGGCACGCTCACGCATCAGGCCAGCACGCGGGGCAGCTCGCAGGAGAACTACGTCTATGAATGCATGGGCGCCAACCTGCTCGACCTGCCCGACCGCGTCTACCGCCTCACGCTCACCGATCCGCATTCGAACCTGGTGGTGACGGCCACCGCGACAGGCGCGAACAACGAGGCCCCGGCCCTGCTCCTCGTTACGGATTGCCTGGGCACCACACCCGTGGTCCAGAACTGCGAGTCGACGGTCCAGGCCTCGCGCGTCCTGCGGAAGACGGCCCTCCCCGCGGGCACCTACTTCCTCTGGGTGAAGAGCCCGAAGGAGGCCGGGGCCGACTACCGCCTGGACGTCTCCGCGACGCCGACCCCGGAGGGCGACACCTGCGCGGTCGCGACCCCGGTGACGCTGTCCGGAGGGCCTGCGGGCGGCTTCGCCACGCTCACGGGGACGACCGAGGGAATGTCGGACGACCTCCGCGACTGCACCCCGGCCAGCACCGCCTCCTTCCCAGAGCATGTCTATTCGCTCACGCTCGACCGCGAGCTGGACGTGAAGGTGAAGATGACGCCCGCGCAGGCCTCGGCCCGGGGCATGGTGTCGCTCGCCGACGCCGCGTGCCAGGTGTCCCAGAGCGTGTGCGGGCAGCAAGGCGCGGACGGGGTGACGACCCTGCGCGCGGGGAGCCTCAAGGCCGGCACCCACTTCTTCTCGGTCGACCATACCTCCGGAGGCCCGGACGCCTATTCGCTCGAGTTCTCCGCGACCCCGCATCAGCCGGGAGAGACCTGCGCGAATCCGCGCCCGCTGGTGTTCTCCGAGGGCGGCGCGGGAGGCACCGCGGTCCTCGCGTTCGACGCGCGTGACTTCTTCGATGAGCCGTTCTCCGACTGCTCCGTCGACGGGGCGGACGCGTACTTCACGTTCACCACCGACCGCGTGCTGGACCTGTACGTGGACGTGTCGCACGACGAGTCCAAGGGGGCGCCGCTGCTGTCGCTCATCCGGACCTGCGGCGAGAGGCTCTCCTGCCAGCCGGTCTCTCTGACCACGGGTCCATTCGGACGGGGCAGCCTGCAGCCGGGCACGTACATCCTCGCCGTGGACTTCTATTCCGCGCAGTCGGAGAGGCCCGTGACGATTCAGGCCTTGCTGACACCGCCCACCCCCGGTGACACCTGCGCGCTCGCCCTCCCGCTGGGGCTTCCCCCGGAGGGAGGCACCACCGTGCTCTCCGGAACCTTCACGGGCGCCTTCGACAACCACCAGGGTGATTGCACGTATTCGGGCCTCTCCGGCGAGGACCGCGTCTACACCTTCACCACCTCCGTGCCGATGAGCTTCATCGCCGAGGCCACCGCGGGCACGAGGGCCCCGACCCTCACCCTGCGCCGCGGCACCTGTGACGGCCCGGAGGCCAGCTGCGCCGTGGGCGGTCTGGCGCGCGCGTCCATCCGCGACGCGAACCTGGCCGCGGGGACCTACTACCTGTTCGTGGACAGGGCCTACGAAGGGACCACGGACTACTCGCTGAAGGTGTCCCTGGGTTCGATACCGGCGGGTGACGTCTGCGCCAACGCGCTCCCCCTGGGCCTGCCGACGAGCGGCCCCGGCCAGGTCACCGTCCAGGGCGACACGGGGCGCTTCTTCCACGACCTGACGCCCTCCTGCGGGGAACCGTACGAGAGGCGCGCCGCGCCGGACACCGTCTATACCTTCACCACCACGGAGCCGATGAACCTGCGCCTTTCCACGAAGGCCCTCACCCCGGGTTTCCGGCCCACCGTGGCGCTGCGCCGGGCGTGTGGCGGCGCCGAAACCGACCTGCGGTGCGCGGCGACTCCCGACAATTCGCCCGACACCTGGACGAGCTACCGCGACCTGCCCGCGGGCACGTACTACGTCGTCGTCGACGGATTCAGCACCGCGTACGTGGGTGACTTCGAGCTGGTGGCGCGCCTGTCCCGGCTGGACCATGCGGAGCCAGGCGAGAGCTGCGCGAATCCGGAGCCGTTGACGCTCTCCCAGGGCGGTTACGGGCGCGCGACGCTCACCCGCGCGTTCGGGGACTTTCCTGACCACGAGGGCTGCGGGAGGAGCGATGGCAGCGATGCCGTCTTCGCGGTCACCACCGACCGTCCACGGCGCCTCCATGCCCGCGTCTCGGGCTCGCGGGCGGAGACACAGCCGGCGCTGTCCGTCCGGCGCAGCCCCTGTGACGACACCGCGTCGCAGCTTGCCTGCATGCTCGCCCAGAACGGCCACTCCCGCGTCTCCACGGACCTGCCCGCGGGCACGTCGTACCTCCTCGTCAAGTCGGGACTGCTCACCCCGGCGGGCACGTTCCAGCTGGACGTGGAGGTCGACGACTTCGGGCCGGGCGACCTCTGCGCGGGCGCCCTCCCCCTGGCCCTCTCGAATGGCGCGGCGGGCGGCACGGCGACCGCCACCTTCAACCCGGCCACGCACGGCTCGGACGCGACGCTGACGTGTGACTCCGGCAGCCGGCCAGACACCTTCTTCACCTTCACCACGGACCGGGTGCTCAACCTGTCGGCCACGCTCCTGCGTCCGAATCAGTACACGGGCGAGCCGTTCTCCATGGGGCTGCTCGCAGGCTGCGGAGGTCCAGAGCTGGCGTGCCGCGGCCCCGACTCTTCCTTGGACCCGCTGGTGCTCACGCGAAGCGCACTGCCCGCGGGCACCCACGTCCTCGTCGTCCGGGGTGGACTGGGCACCACCTTGAACCTGACGCTCAACCCCTGAGCGTCAGCACCGCCGAGGGGCGCCGCGACTGTTCACCCGGGCAACCGAGGCGGCGATGCGTGCCGGGCGACGGGTGACGTCCCGCCCGTCCCGGCGGAGAGTCACCCCATGCGCCATGGACTCGTGACCTCGTTCCTCTCCGCCCTCCTGCTGAGCGCCGTCTCCGGAGCCCAGCCGGTGGAGACCGCGCCCCCGAACGTCCCGGAGTTCAAGCCCGCGTTCCCGCAGCAGACGCGCGCCCCGGAGGTGAAGACGCGCACGCCCATCGTGGTGACGGAGATCGCCTCCGGCTTCAACAAGCCGTGGGCCATCGCGTTCCTGCCGGATGGGCGCTTCCTCGTCACGGAGAAGCCCACGGGCTCGCTCTTCATCGTCACCACCGCTGGCAAGAAGTCGCCCCCGGTGGCGGGCCTCCCCAAGGTCGACGGACGCGGACAGGGCGGGCTGCTCGACGTGGAGGTGGGGCCCGACTACGCGAAGAGCGGGCTCATCTACTGGACCTATTACGAGCCGCGCGAGGGCGGCAACGGGCTCGCGGTGGCGCGCGCGAAACTGGTGGATGGCCCGAAGCCGCGCATCAAGGGACTCCAGGTCATCTTCCGCATGCAGCCCACGCTCGAGTCCACGCTGCACGCGGGCGGACGGCTCGTCTTCACACCGGACGGCAAGCTCTTCGTCACGCTCGGCGAGCGCTCCATCCTCCCCGGCCGCGTCCAGGCGCAGGACCTGAAGAGCGACTTCGGGAAGGTCGTCCGCATCAACCCGGATGGCTCCATTCCCCAGGACAATCCCTTCGTGGGCAGGAAGGACGCCCGGCCGGAGATCTGGTCCTCCGGACACCGCAACATCCTCTCCGCGGCCCTGGACGCCCAGCAGCGGCTCTGGATCGTGGAGATGGGACCGCGCGGAGGCGATGAGCTCAACCGCCCGGAAGCCGGCAAGGATTACGGCTGGCCCACGATTGGCTATGGCGAGGAATACTCGGGCCAGCCCATCCACAAGACAACGCAGGCCGCGGGCATGGAGCAGCCTGTCTATTATTGGGATCCGGTCATCTCCCCCTCGGGGCTCACCATCTACTCGGGGGCGCTCTTTCCGGAGTGGAAGGGGAACTTCTTCATCGGCGGCCTGTCCAGCCAGGCGCTGGTGCGGCTCGTCTTGAAGGACGACCTCGTGGTCGGAGAGGAGCGCCTGCTCACGGAGCGCAACGCGAGGATTCGCGAGGTGGTCCAGGGGCCCGACGGTGCGCTCTACCTGCTCACGGACGCGTCGAACGGCCGCCTGTGGAAGCTCACCCCGGGGACTCCATGAATTCCCAGGAGAGATATGCTTCAAGCCGAAACATCCTCACCGGGAGACACACATGATGACGTCGTTGAAGAAGGCGGGCCGGGTGCTGTTCGCGATGGGCGCGGGTGCGTTCGTTTCGTTTGGGGCCACGCTGGCGCTGTCCACGCCCACGACCGCGGAAGCATCTCAGGTGGAGTGCTACGCCGAGGAGTGCAATGCCAGCTGTGTGGCGAAGGGCTTCCGCCTGGGCAAATGTGTCAAGGCGGCCTGTACCTGCTTCTAATACCGAAAGCTTCGTGTCGTTGGCGCGTCTCGAGCCTACGCCCTGGGCGTCGAAACCGGCCCCTTCAGGTCATGGACTCGCCGCGGTCGCGCCCACGAGTGGGCCGGAACGGAGGTCGTCGATGACAGTTCCGGCTCGCATTCTGGTTGTCGAGGATGACGCCCCCATCGCCGCGGGCCTCGTACGTGGCCTGAAGCAGGCGGGGTTCCAGGTGATGCTCGCCACCGACGGGGAGCTCGCATTCGAGGCGTCCGAACACGAGCGGCCTGATTTGGTGGTTTTGGACCTGAATCTCCCCGGGAAGGACGGCTTCGAACTGTTGGACGCGTGGAAGGGCCCCGGCTGCGCTCGTTTGGCCTGGGGGCGGTGGACTATCTCGCCAAGCCCTTTTGGATGGAGGAGCTGGTCGCGCGCATCCGCGCCAGGCTGCTGCTCCTGGAGGAGCGACCGCGCCGCGTCCTGCGTTGGGACGATGTACGCCTGGACCTCGATGCGCGCGAGGTGAGCATCGAGAGCACAGGCCCCGTGTCGCTGACCCGCCATGAGTTCAACGTGCTGGCGTATCTCGTGGAGCGCCCCTGCAGGGCCATGACGCGGGCCCAGATTGCCCAGCACGCCCTCCCGCCCAATGAGGAGCGCGATGACCGGACGGTGGACTCCCATGTCGCACGCCTCCGGAAGAAGCTCGGGCCGGCGGGAGCGCGTATCCGGACGTCCTGGGGCATCGGATACCAGTTCGCCCCGCCAGAGGAGTCTTCGTGAGGCTGTACAACCGTCTGGCACCGCGCATCCTCGCGGCCTCCTCGCTCCTGGGCCTCCTGGGGACGCTCGGGACCTCCTACCTGGCGACCTTCATGGGGGTGGATACCGCGTTGCCGCGGAGCACGCGCTTCGCCACCTCGCTCATCCAGTCCACCCATCGCGAGGAATGTGTCGGTTTCTCGTTGGAGTTCTCCAGCAACATGCCGCGAGGGTTGAGGGTGGTCATCGAGGGCCCCCAGTCGTGAGGCGGAGGGCCGTGGGTGGCGCGTTCGTGCCTCGTCACCCCATGCCACTCGCGGACGTCAGCGAGACTTGCGTATGCAGATCTTCTTCAGGGTCGCCGCGCAGGTGTCTTCCAGGGCCTTGTCGCTCTTCTTGTCACCGACCAGGACCGTGTACTTCAGCGCGTACTCTTCATTCATCATGTTGAAGCGGACGCTGCCCGTGTACGTCTTTCCCCGCGGGTCCGAGGTGGACTCGTCGGTGGGCATGTCCACGCCGTTGGCCCAGGCCCTGACTGCAAGGCACATGGCCGCGGTGGCCACCCAAAAGGCTTTCATGATTTCGCATTCCCCTCAGGTCGATTCCCCATGCGTTCACTGCGCCCCCATGGGCGACCGTGTCGACCTGCCCTCCACCATCGCGTCGAGATGTTGAGGAAGTGTGGAGAGCGTGCTCAAGGCGGGTAGACCTCGGAGTGGCCCGACGCGTTGATATCCTCCAGCAGGCTCATGGTGGAAAGGTGAGGCGATGAGGTACGGATTCGGAGGAGCGCTGGCCTCGTGCGTGCTCGTATTCGTGCTCGGGTGCTCGACACCGCAGGAGCACCTCGTTCTGGCGCATCGAGACGGGGGTGCCGTGTCCGCGGGTGACTCGCAAGCTGTGCGAGGAAAGGTGCTGGGCCCGCGGGGGGCCGTCGCGAATGCCGTGGTGCTGGCGACGGTCGCCCGGTCACCGAAGCCGCTGGAGATGATTCCCTGTCCATCCCGCGACGACTGGGAGGACTACGGGCTCCTCTCACCCCACTGCCGGGCGGCGTTGTTCACGCTGGAGTCGTGGCGCTCGGAGCGGTTCGAGGAGGAAGGTGTCCTGGTGCGCACCACCACGGACCGCGAGGGTCGCTTCACGCTGACGGGGTTGGGGGCGGGGAGCTTCACGCTCTGGGTCGAGAGCCCCTCGGGCGCGGGCCTTCGGGAGGGCATCACCGCCGGAATGCAGGACGTGGAAGTGCGGCTGGCGGAGCCGCGTCCGCTGCGGGGGCGGGTACGCGACGACAGAGGACAGTTCGCCGGGGACGTCCTGGTCACCGCCATCCACGTCACGCACCGCCGATACTTCGAGGCTCGCACCGACGCGGCGGGCCGGTTCGGGCTCCCTCCGCTTCCTCCTGGCGAGTACGTCATCCTCTTCCAGCGGGAGGGGCTGCTCTCCAGGTTCGAGGAGCTCCACGTCGCGACCCCTCCTCCTCTTGAAGTGACGATGTCGCGCTCACGGACGCTGCCAGGGCGCGTGCTGCGGGGGACGAAGCCGGTGGTGGGGGCCCGGGTGTCACTCCACGGCCCGTTTCCCAGCAGGGAGACGACGACGGACAGTGCCGGACGCTTCACCTTCGAAGGCGTGCATTCGGGGCTTCATCTCCTCGCTGCCCATCACCAGGGGCTGGACGCGCTCTCGGAGGTGAAAGTGCGAGAGGGAGAGGAGGCTCCGTCAGTCGAGCTCTCACTGGGGACAGGCGTGCGGCAGCGGGGCCGGGTCGTGGACGCCAGGGGGCAGCCCATTCCCGGTGCGACCGTGTACGCGCGGATCCGGGGTGGCACGGAGTTCGACTCCGCCTGGCCTGCGAGGAGGAAGACGAAGTCCGCCGCCGACGGCACGTATGAATTGGGCCCCCTGGAGCCTGGGCGCTACCTGTTCCAGGCCCTCACCGACGGCTTCCTCGGTGAGTGGGGCACGTGGATTCGAGTGGACGGCGTGAAGCCCAAGACCTTCGTGCTGCGCGACGCCGCGGTGGTGCGGGGGGCCGTGGTGGACACGGAGGGCCGGCCGGTGGGCGGAGCGCGACTCGAACTGTGGTCCAGGAAGGACGACATGGTCCCCTCGGACCTGCGCCACCTGGGGCCTCCGTGGTACCTGGGACTGGAGTCGGGGGGCTCCACGACGTCCCGTCAAGATGGAGCCTTCTTGCTCAACGCCACGGCGGCGGGCCCCTGGTTCCTGCGAGTCCAGCGGGAGGGCTTCCAGGACATCGTCCTTCCCGTGACGTCGCCGGGTTCGGATTTGCGCATCACGCTCGGAGAGGGCGCGCGCGTGAGGGGTGAGGTGACGAACTCGGAAGGAGCGCCCGCCCGGAACGTCCGCGTGAGTCTGTTGCCTGTCCATGACCCGACGGACTCCCTGCCCGAACTGGCCACGATGACGGATGCTCAGGGCTCCTTCACCTTGAGGGGGCTTCCCCCAGGGAAGTACCGGCTCCAGGCGGAGGCATGGAGTTCCCTCGAGAAGCGGTGTGTGGGGAGGGACTTGGAGGTTGCCGGTACGGAGGCGAAGCACGAGTCCTTGCGGCTTGACCAGGGGCTGCGTGTCTCGGGGCACGTGGTGGACTCCGCGGGGAGACCTCTGGTGGGCATGGAGGTGAGCCTTCAGCGAGATGGCACGTCGCAGGGGGGGGAAGGGCCAGGCTCCGTGTCATGTCCTTCGCACCTGTCCACCTCACGCGCCTGGGTTGGAGATGATGGGCGCTTCGAGGTGCTCCGTCTGGACTCCGGACCACACGAGCTCACCGTGCGCGCGCGGGACTACGCGTTGGATGCCCAGGCGAGCACCGGGATATCGGCATCCGAGCACGCCAAGGCCGTTGTCGTGCAAGCGGGAAGCTCGGGCGTGCGCCTGGTGCTGCGCCATGCGCCCGGCATCCGAGGGCGGCTCACCCGCGAAGATGGCTCCCCCATCACACGCTTCAGGCTGGGCGATGAGGTGGTCGAGGACTTCGAGGGCGCGTTCTATCTCTCCACGGAGGACGCGCCGCGGACGTCCCCGCTGGTGTTCAAGGCGGCTGGGCTCGTGCCTGTGTCACGCGTGGTGACAGCGAGCAGGGGGGAAGACGTGGACCTGGGAGCGGTGGTGGCGGCCCAGGGGCGGGTGGTGAAGGGGCGGGTGACGAACGCCGTGACGGGGGCCGCCGTCGTTGGCGCGCGGGTGCACCTGGATGGAGTTCCCGAGGACGCACAAGCGTGGACGGAGTGGGTGGACGTATCAGCCGCCGAGGGAGGGGTGCGCACGGCGGTGGATGGCACCTTCACCCTGACGCAGGTGGGGGAGCTCCCCGGGACTCTGCTCGTGACGCATCCCCGATTCGTGCAGGCGCGCGTGCCCCTTGCCGAGCAGGGCGTCTCCGTGCGGCTCGAGCCCGGGGCCACGGTGCAGGGCACGGTTCGTGACGTGCATACTCGCTTGCTCCGGATTGTCCTGTCCCGCCAGGGAGAACCCTTCGCGGATGACATCCGCCTGGAGGGAGAGCACTTCTCACGCTCGGACATCCCCGCGGGCACCTATGAAGTCTCCGTCGAAGCCTCCAGTGACAGGGCGCCCCCGTTCGAAATCAAGTCACAGACCGTCACGCTCCCGCCGGGAGGGACAGCGACGTTGAGCTTCATGAACATGAAGCGGGTGACGCTGCGCCTTCGTGCCCCCATCAACCTGGAGCACCTCGAGACAGCGCTGGTTCCGGGGAAGGTGCCCATGCCGAGAAGTGAAGCCGAACGGCAGAGCATCCTCATGGACGCCGACCCCATCTACGAAAGTGACGAGCGCACCTGGGTCTTCAAGTCCCTGAAGAGCGGGACCTATACCTTCTTCGTCTTCGAGCCGAGGGGCAGCGTCGTCCGGACGTTGCGCCAGGAGGTGACGTTGCCGGACCGGGGCGAGGTTGCCCGCGCACTGGAGATGAACTGGGTGGACGTGCCAGTGAGCAAGGCGGACGAAGGTGCGCTCGGTACCGGGACGCCCCGACGCTGAATGACACCCCGCACAGCCCGGGCGGCCCGCGCAGCGGAACAGGCGCACGCGGGCGGAGTTCGTCTTGACGCCCTGCCCGAATCAGGCGACGAACCGGGCCCATGCCCTACACTCCCATCGTCGCCACGCTGGGCTACGTGATGTCGCCGGACGGCCAGCAGGTGCTGCTCATCCACCGGAACGCGCGCCCGGAGGATGCCCATTACGGCAAGTACAACGGCCTGGGCGGCAAGATGGACCGCGACGAGGACATCGCCGCGTGCATGCGCCGCGAGATTCGCGAGGAGGCCGGCATCGAGTGCACGCGCATGGCCCTGCGCGGCACCCTGTCCTGGCCCGGCTTCGGCAAGCACGGCGAGGACTGGCTGGGCTTCATCTTCCGCATCGACGCCTTCGAGGGCACGCCCCTGGAGAAGAACCCCGAGGGCTCCCTGTCCTGGGTCCCCGTGTCCTCCATCCTGTCCCTGTCGCTGTGGGATGGAGACCGGCACTTCCTGCCGCTCGTGTTCGACGCGGACCCGCGCCCCTTCCACGGCGTCATGCCCTACGAGGGCGGTCGCGCGGTGAGCTGGTCCTTCACCCGACTGTAGGGCTCCCTCCGGGCGTCCTCCGACCAACGCTCACGGCCGTTTTCCAACCAGCGCTCCGGCCTGGACCGCTAGAACCTCCGCCTCACACTTGGGACTCACGTGAAGGAGCGCGGCGCATGGACCTCATCGGACAGCTCTCGCAGCAGCTTGGAGTGGATGGCACGCAGGCACAGGGGCTCGCGGGTTCGCTCCTGAAGCTGGTGCAGGGCTCGGTGCAGGAGAAGGTGGGCCCGGACGCGGCCCGGCAGATGGACCAGGCCATCCCGGAGATGCAGGGCTGGCAGCAGCAGGCACAGGCCCCCGCGGGTGACGGCGGCGGCCTCATGGGCGCCCTCGGCGGCATGCTCGGCGGCGGTGGTGGCGGTGGTGGCGGTGGCGGCCTCATGGGCGCCCTGGGCGGCGCGGCGGCCCACGCGGGAGAGATCGCTGGCGTGGTGGCCATCCTCCAGCGCTTCAACCTGGACGCGAGCAAGGCCACCCTGGTCGCGCCCCTGCTCCTCAACTTCCTCAAGTCCCGCCTGGACCCGGGCCTGGTGGGGAAGATCCTCGCCGTGATGCCCATGCTCGCGGGCGGCGCCGGTGGCGGCAGCGGCCCCCAGGGCGGCGGCGGACTGGGCGGAATGCTCGGCGGCATCCTGGGGAAATAGGAGCGCCGCAGCCCCTGCAAGGGCCTGTCACTCCAGGGGGTTGGGGGAAACGTCGTGCGGGAATGCAAAACAATTCCGCTCGCGGTGACTTGAAGGGGAACGGCGGGCTCACACCCGCCAGGAGCCCCGGTCATGACCTTCCTGTCCCGCATGCAGCCCTCCCCCGCTCCCATCGCCCCCCGCCGGCTTCCGGAGGCCCCGTCGCAGGGCCCCGCGAACCGTCCGGCGCAGCGGCCCGCAGTCGGGCGGCCGGGAGACGGGTTCGAGGTGCGCGGTGGGCGCGCGGGTCCGGCCGGGGTGGGTGGATGCGCGGCTCCGGCCGGAGCTGGAGGCCATGCGGCTCCGGCCGGAGGTCCGGGAGGCATCGCGGCGGGCGGCGTCAGCGGCGGCACGCAGGCGGGCCCCGTGACCGGCGGGGCTGGGAGTGATGGGCCTGGAGCCCTGGGGCTCGAAGGTGGCGTCGCGGGACAGGTACAGCCCGACGTCCTGGCCACAGGCGGCGTGGGCGGCACCGTGCAGCCGCAGGGCGCGATGGAGCAGCTGCTGCAGAGCGCTCGCGACAACGTGCCCGGCTTCACCTGGCTGGAGTCCAAGGTGGACGGGGCCCTCAAGGTGCTCGGAGCCGGCACCGACGTGACGGGCTCGCAGGCGGACATCGAGTCCATGAAGCCGGGGGACAAGTTCTCCACGTCCGGCGGCTTCGACGGCGGCTACAAGATTGGCCGCCTCCAGACGCGCGCGCAGATTGAAGTCAGCTGCGAGGAGGGCATGCGCACCCACCCGTCCACGGGCGCGCGCGAGCCGGGGCCCAACTACCGGCTGAGCATCGACTCGGAGGTCCTGGGCGGCGTGGGCTTCGAGAACAGCAAGCTCGACGCGAAGCTGCTCGCGGGGGGTGGCGGCAAGGTGGAGTTCAAGTTCGAGACGCCCGCCGAGGTGGCCCGGGCCAATCGCATCATGGACCGCATGAAGACAGGCATGCAGGCCAACATCGCGGGCGCGGCCGACATGCCTCCCAAGGAAGACATCGAGTGGCTGCAGAGCAAGATGGCCGCCGTGGAGCTCCGTGGCACGGGCGCCGCGCAGTTCGCCGCGGACATCCCCGTCCCGGGCGGCCCGCTGGTGAACAACCTGGACGTGGGCGGCAAGGCCCGCTCGGACCGCACGGTCCGCATCGAGTTCCCGGAGGGCAAGCCGCCCGAGGTCGTCATCAAGGACGCCGTCCAGGTGGAGGTGGGCGGCGGCCCGAACCGGAACCTGGAGGTGGACAAGTCCATCGTCGGGCCGGACCGGATGAAGCTCCCCATCAAGGGCGGCGTGAAGGTGGGCACGTCGCTCAAGGGCAGCGGCAAGTTGGAGGTGGAGACGCGCATCCCGCTGCCCGCCGGCTCAAAGACAGACGAAATCCTCAAGGACCCGAAGGCCGCGCTCGGCCCCGCGCTCAAGGACCTGACGGCGAACTCGCGCAGCAAGGTCACGCTGACGGTGGAGGGCGCCGGCCTGGTCCAGGGCAACGGCAAGGGCACGTCCTATGAAGTCAGCATCGAGGGCAACCCCGGCACGCTCGTGAAGAACGGCGCGTTCGGCAAGCTCCTGGAGGGGGACGTGCCAGGGGCGTTCAAGAAGGCCGGCGAGGACGCGAAGGTGGAATACAAGGAGACGTCCTACACGCAGCGCGGCGTCTCCATGGCGCCTGGCTTCAAGGTCGGCCCCGTGAAGGTGGGCTGGGAGCTGGAGGTGGCGCGGCGCACCGTGGACGGCACGCCCACGACGTGGACGGGCAATGGTGCCGACGCGGCCCGGTGGCTGGAGGGCACCCCGGAGAAGCAGGCCGCCTGAGGCTACAGCGCCATCGTCCCGGCGATGATTTCCTTCATCACCTCGGACGTGCCGCCGCCAATGGTGAGCATGCGCACGTCGCGCCACGCCCGCGCGACGTGTGACTCCTCCACGTAGCCCATGCCGCCGTAGAACTGCTGGCAGTCATAGGCCACGCGCTGGGCCAGTTCGGTGGTGAGGAGCTTGGCCATGGCAATCTCCTTCACCGGCTTCTGCTTGCGTTTGCGATTGAAGAGCTGCACCGCCTGATAGGTGAGCTGCCTTGCCGCCTCCACGCGGGTGGCGTGGTCCACGAAGGTGTGGCGCCACACCTGGAAGTCCAGCAGCCGCTTTCCAAACGCCTGACGCTCACGGCCGTAGCGGATGGCTTCACGCAACAGGTCGTCCATCACCGCCACCGTGTAGAGCGCCGTCACCAGGCGCTCCGCGTGGAAGCTGTTCATGATGTGGAAGAAGCCGTCGTTCTCCCGGCCCAGCACGTAGCGGGCGGGGATGCGGCAGTCCTCGAAGTAGAGGATGGCCATGTCCGACGAGCGGTGGCCCACCTTCTGGAGCTTCTTCGACACGGAGAAGCCCTTCACGTCCGTGGGCAGCGTCACCAGCGAGATGCCCGGCGCCCCCTCCCCGCCCGTGCGCACCGCCAGCACCAGGAAGTCCGCGCGGGCGCCGTTGGAGATCCACGTCTTCGCGCCCTGGATGACGTAGTCGTCGCCGTCCCTTCGCGCGGTGGTGCGCAGCCGGGCCAGGTCCGAGCCCGCGTCCGGTTCGCTCATCGCCAGCGCCGCGATGCGCTCGCCGGTGAGCGCGGGGGCCAGGAACTCGCGCTTCTGCTCGTCGGTGCCCAGTTCGTTGATGACCGGCGTGGCCATCTGCCCCTGCACCAGGAGCGACATCGCCACGCCCCCGTTGCGCGCCCGCGCCAGCTCCTCCGCGAAGGCGGCCACATACCAAGAGTCCAGCCCGCTGCCGCCATATGCAGGGTCGTGGCTGATACCGAAGAAGCCCAGCTCGCCGCAGCGGCGGAACACGTCGCGAGGGAACTCGCCGGCCTGGTCCCACTCCAGCGCGTGCGGAGCCAGCTCCTTCTCGACGAACTGACGCACGGTGCGGCGGAACGCCTCGTGCTCCGGGGTGAAGCGCTCATCCATGGGGTGGGATGCTGTCAGGGCCGGCCCCGCGCTTTCAAGCCGCGCCTCCGTCAGCGTGCGCGGATGAACGTGAAGGACAACGCCTGGCCGCCCCGCAGGAGCGCGAGCACCGCGGGGCTGCCCGGCGCGCCCAGCTCACGCCGCCGGGCCTCGCCCATGTCCAGCACCACCGCCCCGTCGATGGAGCGCAACACGTCCCCCACCTGGAGGCCCGCCACGTCCGCGCCTTCCGCGATGCCGCTGATGACGACGTCCCGTCCCGTCATGCCGAAGGTCAGGCCCAGCCGCCCCGGCTCCACGCGCTGAAGCCCCAGGCGCCAGTCCCCCAAGGCCTGCGTCTTCCCGGCGGCGAGCAACACCCGCCGGTCCACCAGCTCGCGCCCCCGGCTCCACGCGGTGAGCCGGTGCGCGCCCGGGGCCAGGTCCTTCAACTCGAAGCGTCCGTCCGCGCCCGTGGTGGGAGATGCGATGCCGTCCGCGTCCACATACGCGCCCGCCAGCGGTTCGTTCGTGCGCGCATCCACCAGCCGTCCGGACACGCCGCCGCCCGCGTCCACCACCACCTCCACGGCGGCCTCCGCGCCGGACGCGAGCGTCACGTCCACCTTGCCCGCGCGCCCGTCCGGCAGCGTGACCGTGACAGTGACGCGCGTGGGGAAGACGTCTTCCACCTGGAATGAGTCCCCGGAGAACTGACGCTCCACGCGGGAGAGGAAGTCGTCCTCGCCGCGCGCCGCGGTGACGGTCAGCGTGAAGCCCCGCACCTCGCGGCCTCCCGCCGAACGCACGGTGCCCCTCAATCGGGCCGCGGGCTTCAGCTGGAGCGTGAGCTCCTTCTGGGACGCGGACACGCTCGCGGCCTCGCCCTGCCGTCCGCCATTCGTGGACCAGACGCGCCACGCATCCGAACCCAGGCCGTCCAAGGCCAGCACCGCCCGGCCGGAGGCGTCCGACATCTCCTCCGCCTGGATGTCCGTGTGGCCCGCCTCCGTGGCCATCACCGTCGCGTGGACGCTCGGCGCGCCGTTGGGCTCCAGCACCGTCACGCGGAGCGGCTTCCTGGGCTCGCCCACCACCAGGTCCACGTGGCGCCGGCCTCCCGCCTCCAGCTCCACCACCTGCTGCTGGTCGCCGTTCTGGAAGCGCAGCGCGGACAGCCACGCGCTCAACTGGTAGCGCCCCGCGCCCACGCGCATCGACCACGTTCCATCCGGCTTCGCGGGCACGTCGACGGACTCGGAGGCGGGAGCACCCACCCGGTGCGCGGTGACCGTCACCGCGCCGGACGGCCGCGCTCCGTCCTCCTTGCGCACGGTGCCCTCCAGCACGCCTTCACCCACGAGCGTCAGCCGCGCCGTCGCCGTCTTCCCCGCCTCCACGCGCACGGGCTGGCGCACTTCGTCCTCGCTGTCCGCGCGGCGCGCCGCGACGTACACGGTGCCCTCCGGCACGTCCTCCAGCGTGAAGCTCCCCTGCGCATCCGTCACCGAGGGCAGCGCGTCCGGCAGCGGCCTCCACTTGAGCTGGGCCACCACCGTCACGCCGGAGAGCGGCGCCTCCGTGCCATCCACCACCGTGCCCTTGATGCGTCCCGGCGCCGCGAGCTCCAGCACCAGCTCGAAGCGCTGCCCCGCGAGCACGCCCAACCCCGTGCGCGTGAGCGGCTGGAAGCCCGGAGCGCGCACCTGAAGGTCGTAGGCGCCCGGCGCGAGTCCGCCGACCTCGAAGCGTCCATCCGCCTCCGAATGTGCCTGGAGAAGGTCCGCCCGGTCGCCATGCGCGCGCACGCCCACCGTGGCCCCCGCGATGGCCTCGCCCGAATCCTTGCGCCGCACCACGCCCACGAGCGACGCCGCGCCGCTCAGGCGGATCCGCACGTCCTTCACCGTCATGCCCGGCCCCACGACGATCGGGCCCTCGGCCGCGCCAGTCTCCGCCTTCATCGTCAGGCCCGGCCCCGCGACGGCAGCGCCCTCGGCCGCGCCAGGCTCCGCCTTCACCCTCATGCCCGGCCCCACGACGGCCGCGCCCGTCTCCTCTCCGTGGCGGGCCGTCACCTGGAACGACCCGGGCGGCACGTCCAGCGAGAAGCTCCCTGTGTCTCCGGCCTCCACCTCCACGGCGCCGTCCTCGCCCCAGGCGCTCACGCGCGCTCCCGGCGCGGGAGTTCCATCCGCGCGGGTGACGAAGCCCTCGATGAACGCGGAGCCGTCCAACTCCACGCGCACGTCCGCCCCAGGCACGAGCACGCGTGCGATGCGACGGGGCGCGTGGCCCGGGGCTCGCGCCTCCAGTTGATACTCACCGCGCGCCAGCCCATGAAACCCGAACGCGCCCCGTGCGTCGCTGAGCGCTTCATGCCGCGCCTCGTCCGGCACCGACGCGCCCGCCTGGAGGAACACGGGAAGCGCGTCCTCGAAGCCGGTATGCGGCGTGAGCGTCAGCTCCGCCATCGGCACGGGCGCGCCGCCCGCGCGCTCCACCGTCAGGCCCGTCAGCGACACACCGGGTTCCAGCAGGAGGCGGACCGGGGTCACCGCTTCGCCATGGGGACGCGTCACCTCCGCGCGCGCCAGCGCCAATCCTTCCGCATGCGCGGTGACGAGATAGGGCCCCGGACGCGCGGGCAGCACCAGCGCTCCCGCCGCATCCGTCCGGCCCTGCCCCGCCACACGCCACGACGGCAGCCGTGAGCCCGGGGACGCCGGACCTGGCAGGTACAGCGTTACCTCCGCGCCCACGAGCGGCCCCGAGGCCGTGGCGGTCTCCACGCGCAGCGCTCCATCCGCGTCCCGCATGGGCTGTTCCACGGGCGCGGTCGCCCCGCCCCCATTGCGCACCGGGGCCCGCGCCGGGACGGACGCGGGCCGCTCAGGGGATGCCACCGCTTCAGCGCGCACCTCCGCCGCGGGCGCGGAGGCGCGCATCCAGACGAAGACGCCGGCCAGCAGGAGCGCCAGCCCGGCCACCACGACGAACACCTTGCGAGACGACATGCACCCTCCGGGGGAGGTGGGGAGCCGCGCCCCAAGACACCTCACCCGGCCCCCCGGTTCCAAGGGGGCGTCTCGCGTTTTTCCGCCGCAACGCAGCGCTACAGGGGCAGGAACGCGATGCGAATGCCCAGGGTGAACAGCGCGTGGAAGCCGTCATTCACGGGATCGAGCCCCTGGTCGCGGGTGCCCACGCCGGTGATGTCCAGCGTCTGCGAACCGGTGCGCACCGTGTACTGGCCCACGGACGCGGTGATGATAGGCCCCACCGCCAGGGCCCGCGTCAGCCGCACGTCGCCGCCCAGCGTGAGGCGCGCGATGGTGGGCCCCCGGTCCGTGACGTGCGTGTCCACGTGCGTGGGGAGGAACACGCCCGGGGCGACCTGCACCTGCGTGTCTCCCTCCACGTGGCTCTTGAGGATCTCCAGGCCCAATCCCAGGCCAATCCACGGATCGAAGCTCGCGCCCGGCCGGAGGTGGTAGCGGACCTCCGGCCCCACGCGCCACTGGTAGGTGTTGCAGTCGAAGCCCTCCGGGCACGACACCTCGTTCGTCTTCGTCAGCACCGGCTCCCAGCTCCCCCACACGCCCAGGTAGAACCGCGGCGTCACCCGGAAGCCCAGCTCCGCGATGATGGGAAAGGAGATCTTCGCGGACTGGGTGATCTTCAGGTCCTGCATGCCGCCGCCCGGGGCCGGGCCGTCCGTGTAGACGTAGCCCAGGCCGAAGCCCACGTTGCCGCTCACCGCGAACTGCGGCCCGATGCGCCCCTCGGGGTGGTGTCCGCCCGACTTCTGCGTCTCCTCCGAGCTCATCGTGGGGGTCGTGGTCGTCGTGGTCGTCGTGGACGTCTCCGACTCCGTCTGGGGTTCCGCCGGGGGCTCCGGCTCCTGCGCCCCCGCCGACGTGGCGATTCCCAGCGCGGCGGCGAGTGACAGCGTCCAGCGGAACGGCGCATTCATCGAGGTCATCCGGTACATCCTCCGTGTTCGGGATGGATGCGGAAGGAAGCAAGCCGCGCGTGCCGTTAGAAGCCACCCGCCTCCAGCGCGCGCCGCCATTCGACAGACAACCCCCGTCCGCGATCAGTCGCGGACATCCACCCCACCCTCTGGGGAGGCAACCTGGCGGGGTGGATGGGAAGCGCGCGTGCGGGAGGACCCGGGAGAAGGGACGGGCGCCTCCACCGCGATCCTCAATCTAGCAAGTCGGCCCGAAAATCCAACGGGTTGACCCGGCGGTGGCCAGCGTTCACCTTGCCCGCTCCACGCACGCCCACGGGCGGAAAGGAAAGACCTCATGGCCGGCCAGGAGCAGGAGCTGTCGCCCGAGGCGCTCGCGCTCATCGCCGAGGAAGAGGCCCTGCTGTCACGCGTCCAGCAGGCGCTGACGGAAGCGCGCCGTCAGGCCGCGGAACGCACGCTGGACACGCAGGGGCTGATGGCCCAGCTGGCGGTGCTGCGCGACGACGCCACCACGGCGCACGCCGCGGACCTGCCGCACGTCTTCACCCAGATGAACGAGGTGCGCTCCATGCTGGAGCGGCAGGAGGCCATCCCGCTGCCGGACGCGCACGCCCCCTACTTCGCGCACCTGCGCCTGGCCGGGCCCACGGGCGCGCGCGACTACCTGCTCGGCCGCACCAGCTTCGCCAACCTCTCCGCCGGCGTGCGCGTCATCGACTGGAGGTTCGCCCCCGTCGCCCGCGTCTTCTACAACTACGAGGAGGGCGACGCGTTCGAGGAGTACTTCGGAGACCGGCTCTCCGAAGGAGAAGTGGAGGCGCGCCGGCTGGTCATCATCGAGAAGGGCGTGCTCACCCGCATCAGCACCGGCCCCTACCTGCTCCAGCGCGATTCACAGGGCCGCTGGCACTCGCGCGGCCGTGACGCGGCCTCCGTGCTCGCGGGCGGCAGCGGCACCGCCGCGCGTCCGGGCTTCCTGGGCGTGGGCCGGGGCGCCACGCACGTGGAGGACGCCTTCGGCGTGACGGCGCTCCTGGACGCGGAGCAGTACGCCGCCGTCAGCACCGGCCCGGAGCAGCCGCTGCTGGTGCTGGGCAGCGCGGGCAGCGGCAAGACGACGGTGGCGCTGCACCGGCTGGCCAAGGTCATCTTCGACGACGCGAAGTCGTACCCGCAGGCGCGCACCAAGGTCGTCGTCCCGGAGGCGGGGCTGGCCCGGCTCACGCGCCGGCTGCTCGCGCCGCTGGGCCTGGGCAAGGTGTCCGTGGAGACGCTGGAGGCCTGGTCGCTGGCCACCGCGCGCTCCGCCTTCAGCGTGCCCGGCATCAAGCTGTCCCCGGAGACGCCCGCGCTCGTCTCGCGCTTCAAGCGCCACCCCGCCCTGCGCCGCGCGCTGGCCGGCCGCGTGCCCGTGTTCAAGGGCAAGGCCCTGCCCCCCACGCTGGACCGGCTGCGCCTCAAGCTGGCGGACGCGTACCTGGACCGCGCCTTCGTAGAGGCCGTGGTGGCGGACGCGAAGGGAGAGCTGCCGCTCACCGTGGTGGCGGAGGTGCTGGAGCACACCCGGCAGCAGACCGCCACGCCGCTGTCGCGCCAGTACAAGGGCTTCGACGAGGACCGCCTCGTCACCGTGGACGGGCGCGCGATTGAAGCGGACACGCCGGACGCGCTCGCGGGCACGGTGGACGCGGACGACCTGCCCGTCCTGATGTTCCTCAAGGCGCAGCGGGGCGCGCTGGGCGCGGAGCGGCTGGCGCACGTGGTGCTGGACGAGGCGGAGGACTTCTCCCTCTTCGAGCTCTTCGTCGTCAGCCAGCTGCTCGCGGACAGCCGCAGCTGCACGCTCGCCGGAGACGAGGTGCAACAGACGACGGCGGGCTTCGCCGGCTGGGACGCTGCCCTGGACGAGTTGGGCATCCGCGACGCCGCCACCTGCCGGCTCCAGGTGTCCTACCGCTGCCCGCGCCCGGTGGTGGTGCTGGCGCAGCACGTGCTGGGCAAGCAGTCCCCGGCAAACGCCGCGAAGGCCGGCCGCGAGGGCGCGCCCGTGGGCTTCCACCACTTCCCCGACGAGGCCCAGGCCTGGCTGTTCCTGGGAGACGCCCTGCGCGACCTGGTGCTGCGCGAGCCGCACGCGTCGGTGGGCGTCATCGCCAGCAGCCGCGAGGCCGCCCAGTCCTTCCACCGCGTCATCCGGGAGATGCCCTGGGCGCGGCTGGTGCTGGAGGGCGACTTCTCCTTCGAGCCCGGCGTGGACGTGACGGACGTGGACAACGTGAAGGGCCTGGAGTTCGACTACGTCGTCCTGCCGGACGTCACCGCGCGCGCCTACCCCGCGGACGACGAGGCCCGCCGCAGGCTGCACGTCGCCGTCACCCGCTCGTCCCACCAGCTGTGGGTGGCCTCCTCCACCGTGCGCTCCCCGCTCATCCGCACCTTCCCCGGCGCGGACGAGTCGAATCAGGGCTGACGGCCGCCGCCCGCGCGCCACTCCTTCTGCCGCTGGGCGTGGGCCTCGCGGCGCGACAGCGCCTCCGCCTCCTGGCGCGGAATCTCCGCCAGACGCGTGCGGTGCATGTTCACGCTCAGCTCCAACAGGCCCCGGTGCTCCGCGGGCAGCTTGTCGCCGTAGTCCTGCAGCATCGTGGTGGCGAAGGCGATGGCGTCCTCGGACACCTGGCGGCGGTGCTCGTAGTACTGGTGCACCTCCTCCTCCGAGGCCTCGTTGGACTGCACCTTGCCGAAGAGGGCGTTCCACTTCGCCTTCACCCCCTCACGGCGGCGCAGCTCCTCCGGGTCCTTCGTGGGCGCGTCCAGTTCGAAGTACAGGTTGCCCGGCAGCTTCGCGCGCAGCACCTCCAGGTCCACCGGATAGGGGCCGGACTCCGCGTCCGGTGCCGCCTGCACCTGGGCCGTCGCCGCGCCCACCAGGTCCAGCCCGCCGTCCTTCGCGCGGGGCACCGCCGGCGTGGAGGCGAACACGGGCGGCGGCGCGGGAGCCTGCGTCACGGGCGCGGGCGCCGGGGCTGGCGCGGCGTCCTCCGGAGCCTGCCCGCCAAAGACAAGCCACGCCCCCACCGCCAGGGCCAGGACTCCCGCCGTGCCCAGGGGCAGCTTCCATCGCGCGTGCGTGCTCATGCCCAAGGCCATACCCCGCGCCCCGCGCCCGCCGCAACCCGTGTCATGGCCCGCCAGCAACGCACCGCGCAATTGATACAATTAAGACATGACCTCGCGCGTCAATTCTCAAATCCTGACTGACGCACGCCGCCAATCCCAATCGTTTCGGATGGAATGCTGCACCCAACACGGAATTCACTATTTTCACCGCAAGCGAAGTTTCCCCGCTTACGACTGATAAACAAAGACGTATCATCCCCGGCCGCAACCCCATTCACTCCCCCTTTGGAGGAAGCCGCATGAGAAGTTTTCTCTGGATGAGCCTTCTGGCCCTCTCCGCCCCCGTGGGCGCCGCGCATGCCGAAGTGCTGGTCGAAGGCATCGTCGACGTGCTGGTGGACGGCGGCAACAACTACGCCTGGCAGAAGGTCACGCTGCCCGGCACCAAGTGTGGCAACGGTTCGCAGTACAAGTTCTTCGTGCACAAGACGAACTCGCCCAACCTGCTGTTCATGATGGAGGGTGGCGGCGCGTGCTGGGACTACGATTCCTGTAGCGGCCGTACGGGCATCCTGGGCGCGGCGAACCCCAACGGCATCTCCGACGATTACATGACGCAGTTCACGGCCAAGTACGTGTCCCCCATCGTCAACGGGGCGGACCCGGGCCTTCCCTTCCGTGACCGCAAGGACATCGTCACGAAGGACTGGAACATCGTCTACATGCCGTACTGCACGGGCGACGTGCACATCGGCAACAACACCAAGGTCTACACGGACACGACGGGCGGACAGGCGCCGCTGACCTGGTCGCACTCCGGCTACACCAACACGCTGGCGGCGGCGAACTACGCCAAGCAGAACTTCCCCAACGTGCAGAAGCTGCTGGTGACGGGCTACAGCGCGGGTGGCACGTCCACCTCCGCTGGCTACTACTTCATCCGCAAGGCCATCAACCCGGCCAAGGGGTACATGATCAACGACTCCGGCCCCATCTTCATGGCGCCGAACGCGAACTCCCTGTCGCGCCCGCTGCACGACAAGATCCGCTCGTCGTGGAACCTGGACTCGGTGTTCAGCCAGCTGCCGGCCAGCTTCAGCATCAACGACATGGGCTCCATCAACAAGATGGTCGCCACCGAGTTCCCGAACGATCAGCTCGCGTACACGGGCTACACGATGGACTACAACTACTCGCGCTATTCGTATGAGCGCTTCAAGACGCCCAACGACGAGGCGTCCGTCCACGCGTACTGGAAGACGGACCAGGACGCGTTCGTGAACGAGCTGAACAAGTACAACAACTTCAGCTATTTCATCCCGCACCACCGCGCCATCAACGCCAGCCACTGCAGCACCATCATCACCTTCGTGGGCGCGCACGCCTGCCAGCGCATGGAGAAGAAGTACTGGTACGAGTACGTCTCCAGCCCCTGGCAGTCCTGGGCCTGCCACGGCGAGATGGTCCCCATGGACGTCTTCCTGTCGCGCTTCATCAACAGCAACCAGCGCGTCCGCATCTACGAGCCGGCCAACAACTACAACAACGAGGACGCGGGCATGAGCATCCTCGCGCCCCTCATCAACGGCGCGCTCGGCGGGTAATCCCCTCCGTCCTTCGCTGAAATGAAAACGGGAGCGGGCCTGAGAAGGTCCGCTCCCGTTGTCTCTTCCGGGGCCTTTCAGGCCGCCCGGAGGCTTCAGGTGAGGTTGAGCGTGCCCACGTAGTCCTCGTGGCCGAAGCGGTCCACGTTCACGCCGAAGGCCTGGGCAATGGTGGTGAGCAGCTTGTTGTGCTCCACCGCGCCCAGAAGCGGCTTGCCCGGGCCCTTCCAGTCGCCCAGCGGGTCCTTCCCGGGGCGCAGGGACAGCATGCGGCCCATGCGGAACTTCCCGCCCGCGCCGCCCGCCAGCACCGTGGGGATGGACACGTTCATGTGGCCGGCCGCGTCGCCCAGCTCGTTCCCCCACAGGATGACGGTGTTGTCGAGCACCGTGCCGCTGCCCTCGGGGATGGACTTGAGCGTGTCCATCAGCCGCGCCACCTGTTCGGCGTACCACCGCTGCACCGCCACCATGCGCAGGCGGATTTCGGTGCGCGCCGGCTCGGACTGGGTGTCCGTGCGGTGGGCGATGTCGTTGTGGATGTCCTCGTCGATGCCAATCCACGGCATGGACGGCCCGGGGATGGTCATGGTCACCACGCGCGTCAAATCACACGCGAACGCCCGGGCGATGAGGTCCATGTGCAGCTCGGTGAGGACGGGCATGTTGTTGATTTCGCCCAGGTCGTTCACCGCGCCGGAAGGCGCCGCCGGCTTCGAGCAGCTGAGCGCGCCGGAGCTGGTGAGCCGCCGCTCGATGTCGCGCAGCGCCGCCAGGTGCGTGTCCAGCTTGGTGCCTTCCGCGGCCGCCAGCCGCGACTTCAGCCGGGTGGCGTCCTTGATGAGGTAGTCCAGCAGGCTCTTGCGCCTGGTCAGCAGGGCCTGCGCCTCCGCCTCGGAGCCGCCCATGCTGGCGAAGAGCCGCTTGTAGACGTTGGCGGGGTTCAGCTCGAACGGCACGCGCGAGCCGTTCTCCGTGAAGGAGATGCTGTTGTAGACGTGCTGGGCGCCGAACTGCTCGAAGGCGTGCAGCTGCAGGGAGCGGAACTGCGTGGAGCCGCCCACCGCGTTGCCAATCACCTGGTCCAGGGACGCGTTGTTGGGCAGCTCGTCACCGCTGGACACCTCCACCTGGCTGCCGGTGAGGAAGGTGACGGGGCCGCCCTCGTGGCCGGTGCGGCCGTGCTCGTAGAGGACGCGGTAGTCCAGGCCGTCCAGCACCAGCAGCTTGTCGCGGTGGCGCTGGAGCGGCTGGAGGACGGAGTTCTCGAAGTCGATGTTGAAGCTGGTGTCATTGCCCTTGGGCACCCAGTACTCCGGCAGCAGGCCGTGAGGGGTGAACAGGGCGATGAAGCGCAGGGGGGCGGCGTCCGCCGCTTCGGCCACGGAGCTGGTGAGCAGGTGCGCGAAGGGCGCCGCCATGGCCGTGCCGGACAGGAGCTTCAGGATGCTGCGTCGGGAGAAGTCGCGGGGCATGGAAGTCAAAGCTCAACGGGTGGGCAGACGCCGCTGGGTGAAGGAAGACGAACGCACCAGGCTGACCAGCACTTCGGTGATTTTCAGGCGGTCCGTGCGGTAGGGGCCCGTGCGCATGGCGGCGAGCAGCTCCGCGTCCGAGGCGTGCTCGTCGCGCCCCATGGCGTAGCGCACGAACTGCAGTGGCACGCAGTTGGCCAGCTCCTCGCTCGTCGTCAGGTAGCGCGCCAGCTGCGCGCCACCGGTGAAGTCGCCCAGGTTGGTGGTGCCGTCCCTGGCAATCACGGCGCCGCTGGCGTCCACCTTGCGGCCGTTCTCCTCCGTGCGGTGCTGGCCCAGGCCGTCGAAGTCCTCCATGCCGAAGCCCATGGGGTCGATGGTCTTGTGGCAGCTGGCGCACGCGGGGTTGTTGGTGTGCGCCGCGAAGCGCTCGCGGGTGGTGGCGTCCTCCGACAGGGCCGGGGGGATGGTGGACACGTTGGCCGGCGGCGCGGGCACCGTGCGGCACAACAGGCGCGTGAGCACGAACTTGCCGCGCTTGATGGGCGAGGACGAGTCGAAGTGGGCGTACGTGGACATCACGCCCGCCTGCGTGAGGATGCCCAGGCGCTCCGGCGGCAGCGTCACGCGGCCCAGGCCCGTGGCGTCATCCACGTTGGTGCGCTCCAGCTCGCCGTAGAAGTTCGCCAGCGTCTCGTCCACGAACGAGTAGTTGGCGCCCAGCAGCTCCGCCACGGAGCCCGAGTGCTCCTTCACGATGAAGTCGATGAACGCGTCGCGCTCGCGGACCATGGAGTCGCGGAAGTCCACGCTGTAGTCCGGGTACACGAGGTTGTTCTTGTTGACCTTGGCCAGGCCGCCCAGCCCCAGCCACTCCACGAAGAACTGGCGCAGCTTCACCTGCGCGGCCTCCGTCTTGAGCAGGCGGCGCGCCTGGGTCTCGCGCTCGTCCGCCGAGGACAGCGTGCCGGCCTTCGCGGAGGCGAGCAGCGTGGCGTCCGGCGGTCCACCGGTCACCATGAAGGACAGCTCGGAGGCGACCTCGTAGGCGGTCAGCTCCACCACCTGTCCCTTGCGGGCGGTCTCCGGCCCCAGCTCCGTGCGGTACAGGAACGACGAGGAGGAGAAGAGCGCCTGGAGCACCAGCTCCGCGCCCGTCGCCATGGTGCCGCCCTTCTTGCCCTCGTTGAAGAGGGCCAGCAGGTCCGTCTCCTCGTCCGCCGTCACCGGCCGGCGGAAGGCGCGCTCACCCACGCGCTGGATGAAGGCGCGCGCGCACTCGTCCTGCGTCTTGCCCTTGGGGCACGCGTAGAGGTCACTCAGTTGTGACTTGCCCTGCTCCGCCAGCGTCACCGCGGCGGTGTCGAGCTGATCCGCCAGGAGCGACGTCACCTGGAGGCGCTCGTGGGTGGAGAAGCCGAGGATGGTGTCCTCGGCCGCGAAGCCCTGGGCGATGTCGACCTCGGTGCCCAGCACCGCGGTGGCGGACTTGTTGTACTCGTCGCGCGTCAGCCGGCGCACCCGAGCGGGCGCCGCCGCGCTTTCAGGCTCCGCGTCCTGCCCACCGATGTTGCCGGTGCAGGCGGAGGCGGACAGCACGAGAGCGGAGGATAGGTAGAAACGACGCAATGGCATGATGTCTGGCATTCCTCGCATCCGCGCGGCCTGAAGCACCGGCGCACAGGCGACCCGCATTGTACTGGTTGCCCCCCACGCGGACACGGGGGAATTCATTTCCGAGCGTTTCCAAGCTTCCCCGAGGAAGAAGCCACCCTCACGGAGCAGGAAGTGCGAACGCACCTGTCAGGTGCGCACACGGTGCGTGCACGACTCAGGGAGGAACTTCCTCACCTCGCGCCTTCCACCAGTTCTCCCCGTAGCTGATGCAGATCTGCTCACCAGGGTGGATGTCCCGCAGTGCGTGATAACGGAACACATCGAGATCTTCCGCGCGGCTATAGGACGCGTTGGGTTCGCTCGAGTGATTGTAGATCATCCCGTAGCCCATCACGAGCGCGACCCAGTCACCCTCGCGGGGCTCTTCGTTGCGGTGCCAGCGAATCTCGAAAACATAGTCGTCGAGCGGTTCACCCCGGAACTGCTGCTGCGGGACCTTGAGGTAGTGGCACTCCTCGATGAGTTCTCCCGCGGCGATGAAGGTGTCCGTGAAGACGCCCATGCCCCACTGACACGGCCGCACCTTCACGCCGGGGTAGAGGAACAGCGCCGGGCCCAGGTTCATGAGTGCGTCGCTCTCGCTTCCGGTGGCGTCCACGCGAAGGCGAACCATCGCGCAAGACGGGCCGCCACGGGAAGCGGGGGCGCAGGCGTGAGGCCTTCCGTGACTTCCGGTGAAGTCAGCCTGCCTGCCCCCCGGGCACGGGGCGGCGGCGGAAGGTGTGGCGCAACAGGTACAGGCCGGGAAGCAGGGGCAGCCACAGGGTGAAGCCGCGCAGGAGCAGGGTGCCCGCGAGCGCCGCCTCCACCGGGACGCCGAAGAGGTTGAGCATGCCCACGGACGCGGCCTCGTAGGTGCCCACGCCGCCGGGGATGATGGACACCGTCTCCGCCATGGAGGCCACCATGAAGCTGACGAACACGGTGCTCAGGGGGACCTCCTGTCCCAGGGCCTGGAGCATGGCGCCCAGCGTGGCCGCGTCCAGCACGTAGACGCCCAGTTGCAGGAGGACGCCGCGCGCGAGCAGGCCGGGGTTGAGCAGCATGCCGGGCGGCACCTCCGCGATGGCCTTGAGCAGGGTGCCCAGGGACGGGATGCGCCGGGCGAAGCGGCCCGGCTTCCACTCGCGGTGCCGCGTGGCCCAGAGGATGCCCAGCGGGATGATCAACGCCACCACGCCGAAGCCGGTGACGAGCCATTGGATCCAATCGTTCAGCTCGGATTTGCGCCAGAGGAAGTAGAGGCTCACGCCCACGCCCAGCGCCTGCGCGATGTAGAAGCACAGCACCGTGAGCAGCACCGCGCCCGCGGCGATGCCGGGGTTCGCGCCTTCACGGCGCAGCCCGCGGCCCACGAGCAGCGACCCGCCCACGCCGCCGGTGGGAATCACCTGATCGAACGCGAGCTTCATCAGCGACAGCCGCGCCAGCGACCAGAGCGAGGTCTTGATGCGCGCCCGGTGCAGGACCATCCACCAGATGCCCGCCACGCACAGGTACGTGCCCACCTGGCACGCGGCGGCCACCAGCAGCCACGCGGGCCGGGCCTGCCGCAGAAGCTCCAGGAACTGCCTCTCCTCGTTGTGGCGCGAGAGGATGAACGCCAGGAGCGCCGCGAGCACCAACACCCCTGGAATCCACCAACCCCGCCGGCGCTTCGCTGGCACCTCCAGCGGCTCTTCCAGGGTGGGAATGGGTCCGGCGCGAGTGCCCTGCATGCGTCTCCTTCCTGGGAATGGGATGGCTTCGGAAAGGATGCGCTTCCTGGCCCCATGGGGCAGGTCCTGGAGCATGGCGGCCCGCCTGCCCTCCGTGCGAGGAGACAGGCGCCGTGCTGCCTGCTCGCGAGGGCGGTCTGGTAGAAGCCCGCGCATGTCCGACGACATCCTCGTGCTGGCGTACGCCGGCTGTGACACCTGCAGGAAGGCGCTGAAGTGGCTGGAGGCGCGGGGCGTGCCCCACCGCACGCGCGCCATCGTGGACCAGCCGCCCACCGTGACGGAGCTGCGCCACTGGATTCCCAGGAGCGGCGTGTCCGTGCGCAAGTGGCTCAACACCAGCGGGCAGAGCTACCGCGCGCTCGGCAAGGAGAAGGTGGACGCGGCCTCCGACGCGGAGCTGGTGGAGTGGCTGGCGAAGGACGGGAAGCTGGTGAAGCGGCCCGTGCTCGTCACGAAGGAGTCCGTCACGGTGGGCTTCAAGCCGGAGGCCTACGAGGCGCTCTTCCCCCTTCACGCGTCTTGAGGGCGGGCGGGCGGACGAGCCCCCGTCCGACCGTCGTCGCGTGCGGGGGCGGTTGCCACGTTGAGTGGGCATGGAAATCGGATCCAGACGCCCGTTGGGGGAAATCCTCCTGGAGCTGGGAGTGGTCGACAAAGGCCAGCTCCGCCTGGGGCTGGTGCACCACCACGAGGTCCATGTCCCCCTGGGCCGCGCCCTGGTGAGCGAGGGCGTGTGCACGGAGGCGGACGTCCTGCGCGGGCTGGCCATCCAGTTCGACGTGGAGGCGGTGGACCTGGACCGGCATCCGCTCGACCGTTCGCTGACCACCCTGGTGCCCTCACGCATCGCCCGGCAGTACGGCGTCGTGCCGCTCAGCCTGGAGACGCGCGAGGACAAGGAGGTCCTGCACCTGGCCGTGCCCGCGCCGCTGTCGCTGGACGCGGTGGATGACGTGCGGGCCGTGTCCGGCAAGGCGCGCGTGGAGCCGCACCTGGCCTCCGACAGCGCCCTGTCCCGCGCGCTCAGCGCCCTCTATGGCATCCGCGAGACGGCGGGGGCCGCGCAGGAGCCGCCCCGTCCCGCCGTGCCCAGCCCGCCGCTGATGCTCTACGGCTGGCCGCCCGTCACCGCGGTGCTCATCTCCCGCACGCTGGCGCGCAACGGCATCCCGTCGCGCGTCGCCACGCCGCTGGACGTGCTGCACACGCGCGACAATGACGTGGTGCTCGCGCCCCTCCAGGCCATGGAGGGGCTGCTCGCGGGCGAGGTCCACATCGAGGGCTCGCTCATCGTCCATGGAACGTCGGACGACGAGGGCTTCGAACGGGCGCGGAAGGTGGAGGCGCGCGGCTTCCTGGCCAACCCGCGCGACGAGGAGTTGCTCCTGCGAGCCGTGCGCAGGCTCCGTCCAGACGCGGGCAGCGAGAGTTCCTGGCCGCGCCACTCCTGAATCACGGGAAGGCCGCTACGGCGCCGTCGGAGCTCCCGGCGGAGCCGTCGGAGCCAGGGCCTGCATCGCCGGCTTCATAGGCGCGATGGCGGGGCGCGTGGTGTGCTTCTCTTCGGGCTCCAGGTGCTCCAGCCCCAGCACGCCCAGCACCTCCGGGTACACCTTGTTCGCGAAGTAGCGCCCGCCGGCCACGGTGAAGTGCACGCCGTCCGTCATGCGCAGGCGCATGGGCTTGCGGAAGCCCTCCACGCGGGCCTGCTTCAGCGCCTTGCCGCGCGCGTCGGTGAAGTAGGGCCGCGTGTCCAGGTGCACGGCGTCCCCGCGCGCGGCGATGACCTCCCGCTGCAGGTCGCGGATCACCGTGAGCTTCTGCTCGAAGCGCTGGCGGCTCGTGGCGGGCAGCTCCAGCCACACAATCTTGCGGTTCGGCGCGGAGATGGCCGTGACGAAGTCCGTCAGCCGCTGGCGGTATTCGCCCTGCCAGTCCGGCTTGCCCCAGGCCACGGTGGCGCGCCCCTGCCGCGTGTGCAGGGCCTGCCCGTCGTTGCCGCCCAGGATGACCACCACGACGTCCGGCTGGTGCTGCTGCACCTCCTGCTGGCCGACCTCCAGCCAGTCGAAGAAGTCCGGGCGCGCCAGGCCCGTGGACGACTTCGCGCGGCGCTCACAGCGGATGCGAGGGTGCGCGGCGAGCTGGTTCTGGAGGTACTCCCCGAAGCCCGTGGCGATGAGGCTGTCACCCAACAGCAACACGGTGCGGCGGGGCGCTGGCGCCGGAGCGGCGGCCTGGGCCGGAGCGGTGGGCAGCACGGGCGAGGCGGTCAGCCCGGGGGCGGATTCCGCGGAGGCCTGCGCCGCCGTGGACAGGAACGCCAGGAAGAGGAGCGCGCGAAGAGGACGGGTCGACATCGGCGGAGGCGAAACTACTTCCCGCGACCGCATCCGTACACCCCCCCGCCAGGCGGGTGGATCCGTCGAACCGCGCGCGGGTTGTCAAGGCCGCGCGCGGCGTCAGGCCACGGAGCCTGCGTCCGCCCCGAGCCCCCGGGCCGTCAGCACCGCGAGCCCCGCGGGCGCGAGCGCCTGGAGCCATGGCGTGAGCAGCCGCGCGCACTCCTCCGGGTGTGAGAAATAGGGAACGTGTCCCGCGCCGCGCAGCAGGTGCCGGGGTGTGCCCTCCGGCAGCGACGCGGCCAGCCGCTCCAACGAAGACGGCGGCACCAGCACGTCGCGGTCCCCCTGGATGCACAGACACGACACGTTCAGCGGGCGCAGGTCCGGCGGCGGCGGCTCCGTGTGGATGGAGAACGCGCGCCGCAGCGTCGTCAGCTGCTCCAGCAGCGTGGTGGGCACCACATCCGCCACCTGATGGGAGGCCACCGGGCGCCAGGCCGCCAGCGACGCAGCGACGCGTCCGGGACGTCCCAGCACCGCGATGGGTCCCATCATCGAGATGAGCCTTCCGCGAGGTCCCACGTGCGAGGTGCGCGTGAACGCTCCCAGGAAAGCAACCCCACGCGTCGCGCCGCCCGCGGCCAGGTGCGCCGCCACCATGCCGCCAAAGGAGCTGGCCACCACCGCGTCCACCTTGCCCGTGACGCGCAGCACCTGCTCCGCCAGGGCCCTCGCGCCACACGCCGCATGCTCGCCTTCCGGGTACTCGACCATGACGGGACGCGCCACGTCCGTCAGCCGCAGGGCGAGTTCACGAAAGCCTGATCCACGCGCGCCCAGCCCGGGCAACAAGAGGACACGGGGCCCCTCGTCATTCCCTGCCATGTCCGTCAGTTCCACCGTGCGACGCATGTCTCTCGCTTTCCTTGAAACGCGCCGGAGCAAACAACGCAGGCCCCCTGGGTCTGCCCCATCCCACCGGGTGGCCCGCCCGACCCACGGCCTGGGGGAAATGCTCCCGGTCCCTCGCTTGCCAGGACGGAGAGTGATACATGATTCATCCCACCACCCTTTTCCACCGACACGATTCACGGTGTCCGGAAGCCAAGGATTTTCGCGGTCGGCGTTCTGACAGCGTGGGGGCGAAGGGTTAAGAATGGTCACCGTGAATCTGCATGCCTTCGGGGAGTTTGTTCGCAAGCATCGTCCGGCCCTGGAGGTTCGGGCCGCGAGGCTTTGCGCTGGGAGTGCCGTCGACTCCACGGAGCTGGTGGGCGAGACGCTGGAGCGCGCCCTGTCCGTTTTCGAGCGACTTCAGGACCAGGACACCGCGTCCGTGACGCAGTGGCTGGATGGCGCCATGAGCCGCTGCTTCTCGCGGATGGGCGGACAGCTGCCGGACGCGCGCGCCGCGGCGCCGGACCTTCAGCAGACGTTCGACCTGCTGCGTGCGCGCTTCCGTGAGGTTTACGCGCAGCCGGCGTTCGGCAAGAGCGCGGGCGTCACCGGCGGCTGGCGGATGTAACAAGTCCCGCGCCCTGTGTTTCAGGGCGCCGGGCGGTGGCCGGACAGCGTCTCCACGTAGGACGCGGCCACCCGGAGGAAGCGGCCCCCACGCACGCCGGTGAGGTACTGGCGCTTCATCGCGCGGGTGGCCCCCACGTAGAACATCGCGCGGCGGATGCGTTCGTTCTCGCGCTCGTTGCGCTGGCGAGAGCCCGCCATCCACGCCTCGATGGAGTCCAGGGCCTCCAGTCCCGCGAAGAAGACGACGGGGCACTCGTGGCCCTTGCATGAGAACACCGTGGTGGCGCGCACGTGGTCCACGCCGCTCACCCGGAAGTCCGTCACGTCCCGGCCGCCCTTGCCGCCGTAGGCCTCCGCGGGCACGCCCGCCTTGCGCAGCGCGTCCGTGAACGACGCGGGCATCACTGGCGCCACCACCAGGATGTCGCCGGGGTGGACGCCCTCCTCGTGCACGAGCCGGGCAATCTCCTTGGCCACCCAGCGCGCCTCGCTGGTGCTGGAGGCGAAGTCCTTCGCCTGGGGAAGCACGCCGCCGCGCTCGGTGGACTGCACGCGGTAGAGGCCTTCCAGCGTCTCCTCCGGCAGCCACAGGAGCCGCTCGCGGGCCAGCTCTCCGGCCTTCATGTACTCGCGCATGCCGGGGTCGGTGACGCGGTGCTGGCGCAACGGGTCCAGCACCACGTTGAAGGCCACGTCGAGGATGTCGCGCGTCGCGCGGAAGGTCTCCTTGAGCACGCGGGTGCGGCCCCGGAAGGACAGCCCTTCGGGGAGCTGATCCTTCAAGCTGTCGATGGGCGCCTGGCCGTAGACGTTCTGCGAGTCGTCCATGAACAGCTGGAAGCAGCGGGACTCGCGGCCGTCCTCGCCCACGCGGGGGCGCACCAGCGCGTGCAGGGCCGCCAGTCCCTTGGCGTCCATGTCCTGCGCCTCGTCCACGAAGACGGCGTCGAAGGCGTGGGGTTCCAGCCGCCGCAGCGCGCCCACGTGCTTCACCGTCACCTGGGCCCTGAGCGCGCGCAGCTGCTCCGGGCCCGCGCGCACGGTGAGCGCCTCCATGAGCAGCTTGTCCACGAGCGGCGTGAGCGAGCGGTTGTAGAAGGACACCAGCACCCGGGCGCGCGGGTTCTCCAACAGGTAGCGCGCGGCCCAGTGCGCCAGCACGTACGTCTTGCCGCTGCCGGCCACGCCGCGCACCAGGTGGTGGCCGTCGTCGAAGCGGCGCTCGAAGAGGGAGACCTGCTCCTGCGTGAAGAGCGGTCCAGTGTCCTTGCCACCCGCGATTTCTCCGCCCAGGCCCACGGGCACCAGTGGCGGCGGCGGTGGCGGCGGCGGACGCGGCTGGGTGGCGAGCAGCTCCAGCTTCGGCGGCGTGCCGGCGTGGACGCGCACGCGGGGGAGCAGCGACAGGAAGCGCGCGGGCACGGGCGAGGCGCGGGCCTCCGCGCGCGAGGCGAGCACCAGCAGGTATTCCTTCGCGCGGCTGGCGGCGACGTTGAGGATGGGCACCAAGGTGTGCGGCGGGAAGGGCCGTCCGCCGGCCACCGTGTCCACCATCACCACGTCGTACTGGGTGCCCTGCTGCCGGTGGATGGTGGAGGCGCTGAACATGTCGTGGCGCAGGCCCGCCGCGTTGCCCAGCTTGCGCAGGAGCGCCGCCTGCGCGCGGTAGGGCGTCACGCACAGCACCGTGAGGCCCAGGCGCACGGACTGGCGGGCCAGCGTCACGGCGAGCTCCGCGGACAGCTCGCGCTGGTAGCCGGAGCCCGTCTCGCCTCGGCCGTGCGTGAGGCGGCGGGTGTCGCGGCTCAGGCCATCCAGCACCAGCCACATCGCGCGGGACGGGAAGGCGGGCACGGGCGCGGGCCTCTGGGCCCGGTCCTTCACGATGTCGCCGTCCTCCAGCGCGCCGCCGTAGCAGAAGTGGCTCACCACCTTCGCGATGTCCGGGTGCATGCGGTGCTGGGTGCGCAGGAGCAGCACGTCCGGGCGCTCCGCGTCCTTCACCGCGTCCTCCAGGTGGGACAGGGCGCTGGCGCGCAGCCACGTCTGGGTGCCCTTCCCCGCCCCTTCCGCCGCTCGGCTCACGGGGCCAATCTGCTTGGGGTCGCCCGCGAGCGTCACCTGCCGGGCCAGCGGGGCGAGCAGCGCCGTCGCCGCGCGCGTCACCATGCCGGCCTCGTCCACCACGAGCCGCTGGAAGGTCTCCTCGCCTTCCAGCTCCGACACCAGCCGCAGGGCGCGGTGCACGGTGAGCACCATGAGGGGGCTTTCGCCCTTCTCCGCCTCCTTGAGCGTGGGGTCCTTCACGCGGCCACGCAAGCTGCGCAGCTCCGCCTGCATGCGGGCGAGCTCCGGCGCGGGGCCTCCCCGGGAGCGCTCCAGGGTGAGCTCACGCTCGCGCTGCTCGATGGTGTTGAGCAGCTTGCTCGTCTTGTTCTCCTCCATCGCCACGGTGGGCAACTTGTGGAGGGACTCGCTGGCGCCGGTGCCGCCGCGGAAGATGCTGCGGGCCAGGGGGCGAAGCGGGATGGGGTCGCGCTCCAGCAGGGCGCTGACGCGCATCACCAGTTCGTCCGCGGCGCGGTTGGTGGGGGCCACCGCGAGGATGCGCTCGTTGGGGTAGGCGCGCAGGGCTCGGGCGATGAGGTCCGCGACGGCCGTCGTCTTGCCGGTGCCGGGAGGGCCCCAGATGCTGCCCCACGGCTGGCGCCACAGCCGGTCCACGGGGATGAGCTCCGCGTCGCGTGGAGACGGCGTGGACGGGAGGAGCTCGCCCTTCGCGCGCGCCAGGGCGTTGGTGAGGTCGGAGGTGCGGTCCTCGTAGGCGGCCGCCGCCGCGCACAGGGCCTCCGCGAAGTCGTAGGGCCGGTAGCACCAGCGCTCGCAGGAGAGGACGCGGCGGTCCAGGTCCTCACCGGAGTCGGAGGAGGCGAAGACGCGGCCGGACTCGAAGTCCAGGTGGACGATGTTCCCGGCGAAGACCAGCTCCTCGCCCAGGAAGCCGAGCAGCGAGCCTCCGGACCAGTCCGGATCCGCGGCGGGAACGGGCACCAGCCCCAGGACGCCCGGCCCGGCCAGGCCCACTTCGCGCGCCTCCTGGATTCGCTGCGCGCGGTACTGGCTGCGCTCGGCCACCAGCGCGTCGCGCAGGTCCTCCGGAAGATAGGTGGGGGCGACCCACTGTTCCCGGCGGCGCCCGGAGGACACGGCGGCCTGCATGGCCTCGCGTTCCGCCGGGGTGACGTCGCCGGAGGCGGACACGTCGCGGGCCGGGGCCTCTTCCGGGGGACGCGCGTTGGCGACGTCGTCCACGCGAACGAGGTTCGTCGCGGGTGCCACCTCGGGAGGCGGCATGTCGGCCGAGTCGTCCACGCGGACGAGGTCCGGCGCGGGTGCCTCCACCGGAGGGCGCTTGTCGGCCGAGTCGTCCACGCGGACGAGGTCCGGCGCGGGTGCCTCCACCGGAGGGCGCTTGTCGGCCGCGTCGTCCGAACGAAGGAGGTCCGGCGCGGACGCCTCGACCGTGCCAGTGGCAGCGTTCCCCTGTCCGGCGGGACGCGCCGGCACCGCGCGGTTCACGCGGTGGGAGGCCGGCATGGACGCCAGCGCCGCGGAGTCCAGCTCCCGGAAGGTCAGCGTCCTCGCCTTCGCGGACGCCCTGCCCTTCACCTCCGTCACCTTCGGCGCGGGCTCGGCGTCCTCCGACTCCTGCGGCGGCCACGACGCGCGGACCCGGAGCACGGGCGCGGCGTGTCCCTCCTGGACGTCGGTGTCGTACTCCACGCGGAGCACGGGCATGAGGTCATCCGGAGCACGCTCGTCCCGCGGCGCCTCCCCCTGACCCGACTCCTCGTCCGTCCTGCGCATCATACGGGGTGCTCGCGGCGAGGCCCTTCCTCACTTCGGAAGCGGCGGCGCCGGGAAGCCGGCCAAGCTAGGGGAGGCGTCGATCTGCGTCAACGCGCGCGCGGGCTCCCTCGCACGCCTGCACCGTCGGTGAAGCCCTCCCCTTCACGCACGACAGCCCGGGCCGCGCACACTCGCGGACCCGGGCCGTCATTCACCGCCTTGGACCTCCGCGGGGACTACAGCAGCGGGCAGAGCAGCCCGTTGCCGGTGCCCGCCGGGCAACCCTCGCCCTGGCAGTAGTTGGGCCCCAGGCCCACGGAGAGGATGCCCAGGGGGCTGGGCACCTTCACCTTGCAGGTGCCGATGGTCGCGTTACCGGACGCGTCCGCCACCGAGTACACCATCGTGTAGACGCGGCCGTTGCCCAGCAGGCTGGACTCCGCGCGCAGCTGCGCCGACTTGCGGTCCGCGCTCAGCTTGATGTCCTGGCACTTGAAGAGGGCCAGGCTGAACAGCGCGTCCTCGGACTCATCCGACTCCACGCGGATGATGGAGGCCGACTGCTGCAGGTCCAGCGTCCCGCCGCAGGTGTCCGCCGCCGGCTGCGCGCAGTCCGCCAGCGTCACCGTCTTGTAGTCCGCGCCCAGGGTGCGGGCCAGCACCAGGTTCTTGCTCGCCCCGGCCACCGGCGCCGTCGCGTCCACCACCGTCACCGTCGCGCTGCACGTGGCCGAGTCCATCCCGTCCGACACCGAGAGCGTCACCGGCGTCGTCCCCACCGGGTACTGGCCCGCCGGGCTGGCCGTGATGCTCAGCGGCTGCGGGAAGCCATCCGGATCATACGAGCCATTGTCGATGGACGCCGCCGCCGAGCACGACGCGTTGGCCGACACCGTCACGTTCTTGCAGAGCGCCACCGGCGCCTGGTTCACCAGACAGCCGCCGCCCGCCGCCAGCGTCAGCGTCGCCGTGTTGTTCTCCTCGCTGTCCTCCGGGAAGAAGTTGAACGCGTCCGCGACCACGAACAGCTTCTGTGCGCCCTCCGGGATCTGCACCGCCGTCTCGAACGCGTAGCGCTCCTTGCCCACCAGCCAGGGCACGTTCACCGTCGCCAGCAGCGTGCCGCCCTCGGCCGGGTCCCCCGCGTAGATGCCCGCCACCGACGGGTCGATGCCCGTCGGAGCCTCGTTGACGATGAAGCCCGTCACCGTCGCCACCTGGCCGTCGTCACACGTCACCCCCAGCCCGGACACCGCCAGGTCGATGCCCGTGTGCAGCGCGGCCTTGGACTGGCCCGGCGCCACGCCCTCCTCCAGGGTTTCGGTACCACAGCCACTCAGCATCAGCAGGGAGGCGAAGAACGACAGAGGACGGCGCAAGGACATGACTCTCTCCAATGAGAAGGGCGGTGCCGGGATGGGGGGAGCGGGCCTGATGCCAGACAATGACAGCCAGGCCCGCGCCCTATTCTCTGCCATAAACGGAATTTTCTAGCAATACGGGCAATCTTGTACCCGGGTCCAGGTATACATAGACACCCCGTTGGAGCCCCAAGGACACCCCTGTCTGTCTTTGCGAGGAGTTGAGAAACGGCGCACTCCGTGTCTGGGTTTGGACGACCTGACGGGTTGCCGGTCCCTCGGGGTGCAGGAGGGCAGGCGGCCGTCGCAGTGGACAGCGCCCGCCCTGATGGGGTTGGTTGGCCCTCCCCCGCTGTTGAGGGGAACCAAGCCCATGGCCTCCATCACTCCGCGTTACGCCCACCCGTTCCTCCCCGTCACCCGCGCCGACATGCAGGCCCGGGGGTGGGAGCAGTGCGACATCATCATCGTGAGCGGGGACGCCTACGTGGACCACCCGGCCTTCGGGCCGGTGCTCATCGCGCGCTTCCTGGAGGGGCGGGGGTTCAAGGTGGGCATCATCCCCCAGCCGGACTGGCACTCGGCGGAGCCCTTCAAGGCGCTGGGGGCGCCCAGGCTCTTCTTCGGGGTGGCGGCGGGCAACCTGGACTCGATGCTCAACCGGCTGACGGCCCAGAAGAAGAACCGCTCGGAGGACCAGTACAGCCCGGGCGGGCGCACCAACTGCCGGCCGGACCGGGCCTCCATCGTCTACGCGCAGCGCTGCCGGGAGGCCTTCCCGGACGTGCCCGTCGTGCTGGGCGGCATCGAGGCCAGCCTCCGGCGCATCGCGCACTTCGACTACTGGAGCGAGAAGGTGCGCCGCTCCATCCTCTTCGACGCCAAGGCGGACCTGCTGGTGTTCGGCATGGGCGAGCGGCCCATCTGGGAGATCGCCGACCGGCTCAACCGGGGCGAGCGCATCGAGGACCTGAAGGACATCCGGGGCACCGCGCACCTCATCAACGACGCGGCGATGAAGGCCCTGGAGGCGGACCCGGCGAAGCGCGCGGCGGACCACGACAAGGTGGTGGTGCTGCCCTCGTACGAAGAGGTGGTGGCGGACACGCGCGCCTTCGCGGTGATGAGCCGGGACTTCCAGATGGAGACCAACCCCGGCAACGCGCGCGCCATCGCGCAGCGCCACGGCAACCGCGCCATCTACATGAACCCGCCCGCCCGGCCGCTGGAGGACGGCGCCGGACAGAGGCCCGGGGACACGGCCACGGTGGCCATGGACGAGCTGTATGACCTGAAGCTCAACCGCGTGCCGCACCCCATGTACAAGGAGCCCATCCCCGCCTACGAGACGGTGAAGCACTCGGTGGTGCTGATGCGCGGGTGCTTTGGCGGCTGCACCTTCTGCTCCATCACGGAGCACGAGGGGCGCGTCATCCAGAGCCGCTCCGCGCAGAGCGTGCTGCGCGAGGTGCGCGAGGTGCGGCGCATGGGGGACTTCCGGGGGACGATCACCGACCTGGGTGGGCCCACGGCGAACATGTACAAGCTCAAGTGCAAGAGCGAGGACATCGAGAGCCGCTGCCGCAAGCTGTCCTGCGTGCACCCGGGCGTGTGCGAGAACCTCCAGACGGACCACGGGCCGCTCATCTCGCTGATGAAGCAGGTGCGCGAGGAGCCGGGCATCAAGCACGTCTTCATCGCGAGCGGCGTGCGGTACGACCTGGCGGAGCGCTCGCCGGAGTACGTGAAGGAGCTGGCGGCGCACCACGTGGGCGGCCAGCTGTCCGTGGCGCCGGAGCACGTGTCGCCGCGCGTGCTGGAGAAGATGAAGAAGCCCGGCATCGAGAGCTTCGAGCGCTTCCAGAACATGTTCGCGTGCGCCAGCGAGGACGCGGGCAAGGAGCAGTACGACATCGCCTACTTCATCAGCGGCCACCCCGGCTCCACGCTGGAGGACATGGTGATGCTGGCGCAGTGGCTGAAGGAGAAGGGCAAGCGGCCCCGCCAGGTGCAGGACTTCATCCCCACGCCCATGTCGGTGGCCACGGCCATGTATTACACGGGCCTGGACCCGCTGAAGATGGAGCCCGTGTACACGGCGAAGGGCCTGCGCGAGAAGCGGCTGCAGAAGGCGCTGCTCCTCTACTGGAACCCGGAGCACTGGCCGCTGGCGCGCGAGGCGCTGAAGCTGGCCGGGCGCGAGGACCTGATTGGACGGGGCCCCAAGGCGCTGGTGCCGCCGGAGTCCGCCGCGGAGGCCTCGCGCCTGCGGCGTGCCTCGGAGAACGCGGAAGCCGGGGAGGGCCTGGCGACGAACGCATGGCCCCGGCCGGCGCAGCCACGTCCGTCCGGGCCTCGGGGTGGGGGCCGCACGCCGCGTCCGGGCCCACGCGGGCGGTAGGAGCCCCCTGACTTTCGTTCCGGGGGGAGGCTCGGGTATAGGTGCGCCGCCTTTTACGAGCGGCCACACCGCCGGAGCCCGACACCATGCCCAGGACTTCCCAGGAGCAGTCGCAGGAGCGTCACGCGTTCCTGCTCGACCTCTTCCGCAACCAGCCCGACCTGAGCCGCCAGGACGCCCTGGAGAGCTTCAAGGACCGCTTCGGCGCGACCATCAACCTGCGCACGTTCAACGAGCTGCGCGAACAGGCGAAAAAGGAGCTGTCCTCGCAGCCCGCCGCTCCGGTCGCCGCCCCCAAGGAGGAGCAGGACGTGGAAGTGCAGGACGAGCGGGCAGAGGTGACGGCGGAGGACGCAGGGACGCTGCTGAAGGCCGCGGCGACTCCGGAGCTGCACGCGGGTGCGGTGCCGGCGAAGAAGCCGAAGGCGAAGGGCCCGGGCGCGCGCAACGTGTTCGTGGACGCGTCCGCGGAGCAGCTCCAGTTCCTGGAGCGCATCGTGCAGCAACTCCAGGAGGCCGGTGCCGCCAACCTGCGCATCGACCACGCCACCGACCGGTGGATGGTGCTGGTGGTGGATTCCAAGTAGCCGTCTGGACCGTCAATGCCTGACACCCAAGGCCCGCCTCCCCTCTCACGGGGAGTGCGGGCCTTGTCGCTTCAAGGGTGCGCAAATATATACCTAAAGAAGGAATTCGTGACCAGTTTGACATAATAGCAAAACCAAACTATCCCTTCTGTCTGTGGATGCGCTCACGCATTCACAGACTCAGGGGAAACCGATGACCCGTTCGATTCCTGCGCTGGCCTTGGTGGTGGGTGGATTGTTGTTCGGCTGTGGTGGGATGCCCGAGGAGGGCGAAACCCAGGAGCCGCAGGCCGGGTCGGAAGGCAATGTCTCCCAGAGCGCGGTGCAGACCAATCTTGTCTCTGGCGTGACCGTGACCTACACCCCCGCCACCGACACCTTCACGGTCCACGACACTTTGGCGGATGGTCACTCCGCCGTGGCGGACATCATCAACCACAACACGGGAAGCAATACGCAGTGCTGGAATCCCAATGGCGCGGGAACCTCCAAGTCTTGCGAGCGGAACTATCCCAACAAACCTGTAATCTCCTTTCGTGCGTGTACGGGTGAGTACGGCCCTCGCAGGCTCGTCGCCTGTTCCGGCTGGTTGACGATCAACTCGTTCGCGCCCGAAAAGAAGTAGCAACCCGTCAGGCCTGCGGTCCCGCCAGGGGCAGTGACACCGTGAAGGTGGCGCCGCCCCCTGGCGTCTCGGACAGGCCCACGGTGCCGCCGTGGGCCTCCACCACCTGACGGGCGATCCACAAGCCCAGGCCCAGGCCTCCGAAGTTGCGCACGGATACCGCGCGCTCGAAGCGCTGCCAGATGCGCTCCCGGTCCTCGGGGCGCACGCCCATGCCGTGGTCCACCACCGTCAGGCGCGCGCTCGGGCCCACCTGCTCCACGTGCACCTCCACCGGCTTGCCCGGTCCGTACTTCAACGCGTTGGACAGCAGGCCCTGCACCACCTGCTCCAGGCGCGCCCTGTCGAAGCGGCCCCGCACCGGACCCGCGATTCGCAAGGTCACTTCGCAGCCCTCGCGGCACAGTTCCTCCCGCGCCTGGGCCACCTCCTCCGTCACCAACGCGGCGAGGTCCACGTCCTCCACGTTCAGGTGCACCGGCCCCGCGGACAGCAGGGACATGTCGAGCAGCGTCTCCACCACCGTGGCCAGACGATGCACCTGCCGCCGCGTGAACAGGAGCCGCTCGCCCAACCGGGCGTGCGCGTCCGGCCCCAGGCCCCTCTCGATGAGATCCAACTGGAGCCGGAAGCCCGCCAGCGGCGTCTTCAATTCGTGGCTCACCACCGACAGGAACTCGTCCCGCGCGCGGACCGCGTCCTGCAACACCGCCTCGCGCGACGACAGCTCCGCCACCTCCCTGCGCACCCGCGCCATCTCCAGCTGCGTGCGCACCCGTGCCGCCAGCTCACGCGCGGAGAAGGGCTTCACCAGGTAGTCATCCGCGCCCGCCTCCAGGCCCTCCACCGAAGCCTCCTCGCCCGCGCGCGCTGACAAGAGGACGAAGGGGATGGCCCGCAGCCGGGGATCCGCGCGCAGCTCGCGCAGCAGACCGAAGCCGCCCAGGCGCGGCATCATCACGTCGCTCAACACCAGGTCGGGCGGGCGCGCGCGGATGGCCTGGAGCGCGGCGTAGCCGTCCTCCGCTGTCTCCACCGTCACCGACGCGTCCAAAAGCCCCGTGATGTATTTGCGCAGGTCCGCGTTGTCGTCCACCACCAGCACCCTCGCGGACATGGGTGGCAGCAGCGGAGTGGCCCTCACTCCTTCCGAAGTTCGCGCCCCATCCTCCGGGCCCGTCGGCGCCAGCCATCCGCGGATCTCCTCGACGTAGGCGGACGCGCTCCGCTCGACGGAGTGCGCGGGACCTCTTCCCTCGGGAACGAGCTGCTCGCGCGGCAGGTGACTGCTGCCCAGGGGCACCGCGACACAGAAGGTCGTGCGCTGCCCCAGCACGCTCGTCACGTCCACGGTGCCTCCGTGCAGCTTCGTCAGCTCCTGCACCAGGCTCAGGCCAATGCCGCTGCCCTCGTGGCTGCGCGAACGGGCGTTCTCCACGCGGTGGAAGCGCTCGAAGATGTGCGGCAGCTCCGCCTCCGGGATGCCGCTGCCGGTGTCCCGGACCGTCAGCCGCGCCTGGCCGTCCTCAATGTGCAGCCGGACGTGGACGCCTCCCTCGAACGTGAACTTCATCGCGTTGGAGAGCAGGTTGAAGACAATCTTCTCCCACATCTCGCGGTCCACCCAGACGGGCTCTGTCAGCGGCGGCAGGTCGAGCGTGAGGGTGAGCTGGGCTCGCTTCGCGATGGACTCGAACTGGCTCACCAGCTCCGCGGTGAAGGCGGACAGGTCCGTGGGCTGGAAGGCCGCGCGCACGCGTCCGGCCTCCGCTCGGGTGAAGTCGAGCAGCGTGTTGACCAGCTTGAGCAGCCGGGTGGCATTGCGCTGCACCAGGGACAGCCGCTCCGCCAGACGCGGGGCCAGCGGCTCCGTTGGATCCGACAGCGCGTCCTCCACGGGCCCGAGAATCAGCGTCAGGGGCGTGCGGAACTCGTGGCTCACGTTGCTGAAGAAGGCCGTCTTGGCCCGGTCCAGCGCCGCGAGCCGCTCCATCCGCTCCACGGCCTCCTGCCGCGAACGCGCACTGGAGGCAGCCGTGGCCAGCGACCCCGCCACCAGTTCGAGGAAGCCCCGGTACTCCCCCTCGGGGCTCAGGAAGGGGCTCAGGCCCACCACCAGGAAGCCCAGGTCTCGGTCCCCTTCCGCGTGCGGCAGCGGCAGCACCAGGGCGGGCCGGGGCGGCTCCGCGACCTCCGACGGCAGCGGTGCGCCAAGCCACCCATTCACGTCGCCCACCCGCCAGGCCTGGCGCGTGCCCGCCACCGGAGCCAGGAGCCCTCCCGCGGGCCCTCCAGCCTCCGGCGCGCGCAGGTCGAAGTGCGCGGGCACCGCCGCGCTCCGGGCGCCCATGCCGGTGGAGCCCACGAGCGAGGCCCGTGCCCCGTCCGCGTCCGTGACGTAGAGCCACGTGAAGGGCAGGTCGGCGGGGTTCTCCCCCAGGGCGTCCAGGCCGGCACGGCACGCCTCCTCCACGGAGCCCGCGCCGCCTGTGCGCTGGGTGAGCAGGTGCAGCGTGCGCAATCGCCGCTGCCCCAGGACCTGCCCTGTCGTCTCCAGGGCCGGTGTGTAGAAGCCCACCACCTTGCCGTCGTCATCCAGCACCGGGCTGTAAGACCAGGTGAAGTAGGCCTCCTCGGCGGAGCCACCCCGCTGGATGGGCAGCGACTGGCTCTCCGCCCAGTTCGCCTGCTTCGTGCGCTCCAGCTCGTCGAACATGCTGCCAAGCGGGTGCCACAGCTCCGGGAAGACGTCGCGCAGCGGCCCCAGTGCATGGTCTGGATGCTTGGCGCCCATGATGGGAATGCCCGCGTCGTTGTAGAGCTGCACGCGCTCCGGTCCCCAGTAGATGAACATGGGGAAGCGCGTCGTCAGGCACATGCTCACCAGGGTGCGCAGCGTCGGCGGCCATGACGCGATGGGCCCCAGCGGCGTCCCGGACCAGTCCCGCTCCAGGATGAGCCGCCCCATCACGCTGCCGCCGCGCAACGACTCCAGCCAGCCCTCGGGACGCGGCGCGGCCCCTGCGGCTCCGGCCGGCTGCGGCGCGCTCTGTTCGTTCTTCGGACGGCTCAGGGGGAGGCTCGAGGAGTGCGGGACGCGTGGACGAGGGGACCTGAGGTGGACGTAGCCAGCCGGTCTCCCCACTTCAACGCCGGAGTCCGCCAGACGGCCCTTTCCGTCGCCTACCAGGCAGGGCCTCTCAGCCGAGGGGCCTCGAACCTGCCCACCCCTTCTCCATGGGGGCAGGCGGGCAGCCGCTGGTGGACTCCCTGGACGCAGTGTCCGGGAGCAGGGGCCCCGCCGTTTTCAGACGGGCAATCCCCGCGCGGCCTGGGTGAGATGGCGGGATGACGCGAATTCCCTTCGGCCTTGTCCTCGCGCTGTCCCTGGGTTGCGCCAGCAGGCAGCAGCCGTCCCCTCCTCCCGCGCGGGAGTGGGCCACGACGCTGTACCGGGACCACCCGCTGGTGGGACGCATCTGGGACGTGGCGGGAGGCCGCTTCGTGGACGAGAGCGCCCTGCGCGCGGCCGTGGTGCCCGCGCGCTTCGTGCTCCTGGGCGAACGGCACGACCACCCGGACCATCACCGGCTCCAGGCGGAGCTGGTGCGCGCGAGGACGGACGCCGGTCAGCATCCCGCGCTCGCCTTCGAGATGCTGGACGTCACGCAGCAGCCCGCCGTGGACGCGGCGCTGAAGGCCCATCCGGAGGACGCGGAGGGCCTGGCGAAGGCGGTGGACTGGGCCAAGAGCGGCTGGCCCGCCTTCAGCCTCTACGCGCCGGTGTTCGCCGCGGGCCTCCAGGCGCACCTGCCCATCGTCGCCGCCAACCTGCCCCGCGCGCAGGTGCGGGAGCTGGTGATGAAGGGACCGGAGGCGCTTCCTTCCGACCTGCGCTCGCGCCTGGGGCTGGAGGCGCCCGTGCCCGAAGCGGAGGCGAAGGCGGTGCGTGAAGAGTTGGACCGCTCGCACTGCGGACAGCTTCCCCAGGAGATGCTGGAGCCCATGGCGCTGGCGCAGCGGGCGCGCGACGCGATGATGGCGGACCGGCTGCTGGAGACCGTGCCCGCGGACGGCGCGGTCCTCATCACCGGCAACGGCCACGTCCGGAACGACCGGGGCGTCCCCGCGCACCTGGAGCGCCGCGTGAAGGACGTCACCGTGCTGAGCGTGGCGCTGCTGGAGGTGTCACCGGAGGCGCTGAACCCCCAGGACTACGCGGCTGTCGTTGGCGCCACCACCCTGCCCTACGACTACGTGTGGTTCACGCCAGCCATGCCGGAGGACGACCCGTGCAAGGCGTTGCGGGAGCGCAACAAGAAGCCCTAGCACCGCGAGTGTCAGACCCCGATGGTACGTGAAATGGCGGCACCCGATGCCGCCGCTGCAATTGATTCGTTTCACATTCGTACCCATCGAGACCGGAGACACTCCAGGAGTGAAACTCCTGAAGGGTGATTCCATCCCATACGCAACGGATTTCACGACAACAACAGTCGCGCCGCAATGTCGAATTGAACTGTCAATTCAAGACACCCTCACGTAATCAATAGCGCATCCGGGTTCCCCGGATCGGCTGTCTCCCCCCTGACAGCCTGAACCACCATCCAAGAGAATGACAATGACGACTCGAAGCCTCGGGTTTCGTGCGTGGCGTTGGAGCGCGGTGCTTTCTTTGGCGCTGACGGGCTGTGCCGTGGAGCCCCAGCCGCAGGAGCAGGCCCCCCAACAGGAAGAGCAGGCGAAGGTCCTGGAAGCGCAGGCGCATGAGCTCACCCCACCCGCGGGGTGTAGTGAGATCACCATGGGCGCGCTGTCGAACGGCGTCCAGCTGACGCCGGTGATGTACGGCGGACAGCCGACCTATCAGGGCACGTTCAACGGCCTGGGAGACCCGGCGCTGAAGGACACGGCGTTCGTCCGGCTGGACGTGAACACGGCGACGGGCGTGCATGACCTGGCGGCCGGTGGCGCCAACACCTTCACCTGCGAGCAGTGCGTCTGGGGCTACCAGGACGCGGGCACGACGGGCCAGAAGCTGTTCGTGGCGGACACCGGTGCCCTGCTGCTGGCGCTCAAGGTGTCGCCGCAGCAGTCGGTGGGCGTGCTCTACAACGTGACGCTGCGTGAGTCGGTGAACGCGGCGCCGCTCAGCGCGCCCTACAAGGGCAGCGCGGTGGTCCCGGGTGGCGAGTGCAAGTGGATCCGCTACGCGACCTGGAACACCCTGCGGCCCATGGGCTGCGACCCGCGCGAGGGCTCGTGGACGGCGAACGTGCCGGGTCACACCTGCGTGGCGGACAACTACTTCGCGGATGACGGCACGCTGGAGAAGTCGCAGGGCACGGGCACGCAGGGCGCGGCCTGCACGCGCACGCCCGCGGCGGATGCCAACCACCCGGCGACGACGGACTGCGCGCAGGGCTTCGCGTGCTCCGACCTGTTCACGGATGACCGGCAGTGCCTGAAGACGTGCGACCCGATGGCGGCGGTCCCCGGCTGCCCCACGGGGACGGTCTGCGGCGTCTACGGCACGTGCATCGAGCAGTCGGTCCTGGAGCCCCTCGGCTTCGATTTCGACCCCGCCCTGATTGGTGAGACGTGCACCAAGACCTACGCCGAGTTCTGCGGCACGGAAGGGGCGCGCGGCGCGTGCGTCAGCCTGAACGGCCAGACGAAGTGCCAGCCCTACACCCGCGCCCGGTCGGAGTGCGGTCCGGGCGAGGAGCTGGGCTTCATCAACTACCCGCTGTCCGGTGGCGGCTACGACCGCACCACCGGCTGGTGCTACCACGACGGTCTGTAGGCCCGGCGTGGGGGGAGCCCGGCCGTGGAGGCCATGGCCGGGCTCCCTGAAGTGACAGTGTCTCCAGGGACGGCACTCCGGGTGGAGGCGGTCCGGTATGCTGACGCACATGCTCTGTCCTGCCTGTACGGAACCGCGTGCGCCAGACTCCGGGCCCCTGTGCCCGGAGTGCGGTGCCGCCCTCGTGCCCGCCGCCGGGCGGCACCTGGATGACTTCGTGCTGGCGCGGATGCGACGGCGCATCGAGCACTGGCGCTTCGACGGGTTGGTGGATCCCGCCACTGCGGACCGGCTGGAGGCCTCGCTCGCGGCGCCTGTGGAAGCGGGCGCGAGCGCTCCGGAGGCGCCCGCGCTCGAGGCCGGGGTGGTTCCGGTTCCGGTGGAACCGGCGCTCGACTCCGCGGCGCGGGTGGAAGCCTGGGCGGATGACGTGGCCGGTTCGCTGCGTCGCGCGGGCGGGTGGCGTCCGGGGTGGTTGGCCGCGATCGCGAACTCGCTGGACGAGACGGCGCGGGCGGAGCGGGAACAGGCGGCGCGGCGACGGGTGGTGGCGCAGGACGTCGGAGAGTCCTCCCGCGTGGAGGACCTGGGTGACGATGCGGCCCGGGCCGAGCGCGAACGGGCGGCACGGCGGGTGGTGGCGCTGGATGACGGCGAGTCCTCCAGCGAGGAGGACATGGGTTCGGCGTTGGGGTCGGGTCAGGCGTTGTTCGGCCGGGGGCACCTGGACTCACTGGGAGGCAGTGGCCTGGAGGCGGTCATCGCGCTCGACGAGGGCGACAACCCTCCCCGCCTCAATGAGTACATCTGGTGGTTCCTCGGCGCGGTGCTCGTGCTGGGCGGCTCGCTCATGGGCGTCCGCGAGGCGTGGCGGGCGCTGGGTGGAGTGCCCCGGCAGCTCATCGTCACGGGCGCGCTCCTGGGCTACCACGCGGCCTTCATCGGGCTGGGCACGTTCCTGGCGCGGCGCTCGAGGTCGGCGGGGCGCGTGCTCGCGGGCATCGGGCTCGCCTTGCTGCCGGTGGTGTTCATCGCGCTGTCGGCCCTGGTGGCGCTGAATCCCGTGGTGGGCGTTCCCGCGGCGTTCGGTGTCGCCGCCGTCGCGCTCCTTCCGCTGCGGGCAGCTGGACGGCTGTGGCGCGGGGCTTCCGCCACGACCTTCGCGGTGGCGCTTTTCCCGTCGCTCCTGGCGGGGCTCCCGCTGATGGGTTGGGGCGACGCGCCCTGGCTGCGTACGCTGTGCGCGTTCGCGGGCGTGGTGGCGCTGGGGGCTTCGGTGTGGCGGGCGCGCGCGGGCACGGCTTCGTTCGCCGGGGTCGGCGCCGCGCTGTATGGCGCGCTCTGGCTGGCGGTCTTCTCCGTGGCGAGCGGCCCCTCCGGGTTCGATGCGCTGGAGCCGGGGGCGCCCCTGTTCGCGGGGCTCGTGCTGTGGGCGGTGGCGCTGGGCGCGGTGGTGGCGGCGGGAGCATCCTCGGAGGCCGTCCGGGCGGCGCATCCCCGCGCGGCCCCGGTGTTCGAGACGCTGGCGCACGCAGTGGTCGCCAGCGGCGCGCTCGCGGGGGCGCTCGGCGCCTTCTCGGTCTTCCCGGGTGAGGACACCTGGGTGGATACGGCATCCGTCTGCGCGCCCGTGCTGGCCGCGCTCGTCTTCTTCCTGTTGGAGTTCCGCCGGCGGGCCCTGGTGCATCCCGCCGTCATGGCGGCGCTGCTCGCGGGGGCGTTGGTCGCGCGCGTGCAGGCACCGGATTCTCCGGCGTGGTGGTGCTTTGGCGTCGCGGCGGTGGCGGCCGGGTTGATTCTCCTGGCGCGCGTGACGTTCTCCGCTGTCGTGCGCAACCGGATGCTTGCGTGGGGTGTCGTCGTCTCGCTGGCGACGATGCCCGCGTTCTCCGTGCTGGCGTGGATGCAGGGGACGAACGCGCCCTGGCCCCAAGCGTACACGGGTGCGGTCATCGCGTTCGCGGCCCACTTCGCGGGGCGGTGGCGGTGGCGGGGCCTCCACTACCTGGGCGGTGTCGCGTTGCTCTTCGGGGCGCGCTCGGCCGTGGACGGGACTCCGTGGCTCGCGTCCAGCGCGGCGGACCTGGGCGTCTTCGGGCTCGCGGCGGTGCTCTACGGACTGGCTGGGCTCGCGCAGTCCGCGTGGATGGAGCGTCAGGGTCTGCGGGACGCGTTCCGGCCCCTGGAGGACCTGTCTCTTGTCATCGCCGCGCTCGGGGTGGCTCGGGCGCTGGGGGTCGCGCCCGTGTTGCCGGATGCGCTCTCGGGTGTCGTGGTGCCCTTCTCGACGGTGATTGCCTGCGTGCCCACGGCGGTGGCCACGGGGGTGCTGCTGCTTCGCGTCCGGCGCGATGGCAGCCGGCTCGTCGGCTTCCTGGCGGCCATGGGGCTCGCGCTCACGGTGTCGCAGGGCCTGGGCACGGTCTCCGACTTCACCTCGGCGCGGGCCGCGCTCGTGGCGGCGGGCCTGGGCTTCGGCTTCGCGCTGTTCGCGATGCTTCGCGGCCAGGGTCTCGACAAGGTGAAGGGCCGGCGGCTGCTGGACGTCTTCCCGCTGCCTTTCGGTGCGCGGGGACGGCCGCTGTTCACGGATGGCTTCGCGGGCGCCGCGCTCGTGCAGGCGGTGCTCGCGGTCATCACGCTCGTCAACTGGATCGCCCTGCCGGACAGCGCCGAGCGTCCGGTGGCCCTGCTCGCGGGCGTACTGCTCACGGCTGGCGCGCTCCTGGCGTTCGTGTCGCGTGGCTTCGTGGCGTTCCAGCTGCGGGGTTCGGTGGTGACGCTCGCCCTGAGCGGTGGATTCATCGTGCTCACCGGGGCCGTCAATCGCGCGGGCCGGCCGCTTCCGCCCGACGTGTCGGCATTGCGCCTGCCCCTCATCGGCATCGCGCTGTGGTTCCTCGCGCTGGGCTTGCGACGCGTGGGACCGTGGGTGGCGCAGCGACTGGAGAGACCCAAGCACGGGCCGCTGTACCACGCGGTGCCGCACCTGGGCGTGGCCGTGCTGGCCGTGCTGCTCCTGAAGTCCGCGCTCGTCGTGGGACTGCCGGCTCCGTCACGCGCGCTGGGCCTGGTGCCGCCGCTCCTGGTGCTGGGGCCGGCGCTGCTCACGGTCCTGCTCGCGGCCTCGTTCCGCTCGCGGGTCCTGGCACATTGGGGGCTCCTGCTGGGGATTCCCGGCGCCGCGCTCTGGGCCGCGCAACTGTCGCTGCTTGGAAGTCCGCTGGTGGCCCTGATGCCTCCCGACGGGCAGTGGATCCGCGCCACGGCGGTGGACAGCATCAGCCCGTCACTGGACTGGCTGCACCCGGCGGCCTGGATGCCTCCGGGCAGCAGCGAGTTCCTCCTGTGGCAACAGGCGTTCGCCGGTATCGCCGCGGCCGGGCTCGTCTACGCGGTGTTCGCGGTCGCGGTGGCCCGGATGGACGCGGCCCGTGCGTTCTTCCGGCGGCTGCTGTCCCTGCGCACCGATGACACCTCGGGGCCCTTCCTCCAGGCCCTGCCCCGGGAGACCCTCACGGCCGTGGGGCTCGTGGTGGCGGCGGCCTTCTTCCAGCCCGGTTTGGTCTCGGCGCAGCTCGTCCTCGCCATCGGGGCCGTGCTCTTCGTGGGCGGTGCGCGCGGGCCTGGGCGCGGCGTGCTGGGGGTGGGCCTGCTGCTGCTCGTGCATGCCCTGGCCCACCTGATGCCGCACCTCGAGCCGTGGCCGGGACCCACGCTGGCGCTGTTGGGGCTCGGGGTGGTGGTCGTCGCGCCCTGGCTCGCGAAGCGGCGGGGCCACGACGAGGGCCGCACGCGACTGCGTACCCACCTGGCCGTGCTGCCCTACTTCATCGCGGCGATGGTGTATGCGCTGGCCGTCGAAGGGCACACGTCATCGACGCTGGCCGTTCCCGTCCTCGTGTTGGAGATGTTCGAGAGGCTGATGGGCGAATGGATGATGTCCTTCGCCTTCCCCCTGACGCTGGGAATCCTCTCAGCGGCCCTCCTCGTGGCGGCCTTCCAGTGGCGCGGGGCGCTCGCCGGGCTCATCGCGGGGCTCGGGACCATGGTCGCCGGAGGCGCGGTCGTCGCCACGGGAATGACGGTCCTCGCCCAGGCCATGCCCACGTACCTGTCCCTCTTCACCCAATCCGGCGCCACGCTGGCATTGGCCGCCGCGGGGAGCGCACTGGCCCTCCACGTCGCTCGACGTGTGACGTCCCGCCGCCGGAGCGACGTCGCGGGAGGCATGGGCTGGGGCCGCGACCTGTGGCTGGTGACGAGCGCGGCGCTGCTCGCGACCGTCGCCGTGGGAGGCCAGGCCTCCGAGGACGTGCTGCCCGTGGCGCTGGCGGCCATCGGGCTGGCCGTGGGCGTGGCCCTGCATGCCGCGTGGCGCGAGCACACGGGCCGCCATGTCTACTTCGTGCAGCTCTCGGTGGTGGGCGTCTACGCGCTGGTGCGCGGGCTGCACGCGCAGGGCCTCCGCCCCGAGCATGACGCCCTCTTCGCGCTGTCGCTGGGCTTCGTCCTCGTCGGTGTGACGGTGCTGGCGCGCAGGGCGGGCGTGCGGCCCGTGGAGCAGGCGACGCGGCGGTTCGCGGCGCTCCTGCCCATCGCGGTGGCGTTCATCCTCCCTGGCGATGCGACGGGCGACGCCGCACTGCTCGCGGGAGGCTCCGGCCTGCTGTACGCGGCGCTGGGCGCGGTGGAGCGCAGCCGGATGTTCGGCGCGTTCGCCGCGGCGGCCTGCAACCTGGCGCTGCTCATCGCCGCGCTCGCGTTCGGCCTGGAGGGGCTGGAGGTGTACCTGGCGCCGCTCGGGCTGCTGCTTTTGATGATGGGACAGCTCTTCACGTCCAGCCTCCCGCACGCGGCGCGCAACGCGGTGCGCATCCTGGGCGGACTGCTGCTCTATGTGCCCGCGGCGGCGAAGCTGACGGCCAGCATGGGCCAGTCCGAGGATGGCACGTATGCGATTGTCTTCGGCGCTGTCTGTCTTCTGGGGGTGGCCGTGGGCATGGCCCTGCGCATCCGCGCCTACCTGGCGCTGGGGACGCTGTTCCTGCTCCTGGACGTGGTGGCCAACCTGCTCGACGCGGGCTTGCGGGACCACCGCATCGGCTTCCTGGTGATGACGCTCACGGGCCTCACCATCGTCACCGGGCGCGTGATGGCGACCTTGAAGCGCCAGGAGTGGGACCTGCTGCTGCGGCGCGTGCGTGTCCAGCTGCGGGGCTGGGACTGACAGCGCCGTGCGGGGGGCGGACGGATTCCGTGCATCGATTTTGGGCCCGGGGTCTCATCGGAAGCGATGAACGCGCCCTTCCGAACCCTGCCGGTGTGCCTGTTCCTGCTCCTGTCCGCGCAAGGACAGGCCGCGCCGCCCGCTACCGCCCCGAAGCCCGGGCCCGCCCGGTCCGTGAGCGCTCCGACCGACGCCGAGCGTTACGCGCGCCGGTGCCAATCCCAGACGGCCCAGCGCATCGCCCGGCCCCAGGGCACCATGTTGTGGGGAACCAAGCGCGGCTGGGATCCGGAGAAGACGACGGAGGAGCGCACCAGCGTGCTCGTCTCCGTGGCGCTGGACGCGCCCCGGCAGGCGGAGGACGGGGTGACGGGCCTGCGCTTCGAAAATGGCCGGCTGTGGGCGGTCCCCCCACCGGAGACCAGGGCGACGGTGAGCGACGTGGTGGGCACCGTGCTCCAGGGCACCGCCAGCGACGGCAAGCCCGTGGAGGTGGCCATCTGCGGCGCGGAGCCCGCGGCGGACGACCCCACCCGCGTCTTCTACCGCATCGAAGCGTGGAACCCCGTGGCGCGCGAATGGGAGAACCCCTGCGTCGCGCTGGACCGCTCTCCCGCGCCTCGGGCGCTGGCGGTGGGCGGCGTGTGGGACGCGAGCGGCGCCCACGCCGACGCGGCGGACCGGGTCACCTTCGCGTGTGAGAACGGCGCCATCTCCAAGTGCATCCTCTGGGGCTACGCGCCCTGGGCCTCGCGGGACGGGAAGTCGCTGGCCGGCCTCCACCAGGCGTGCACGCGGCTGGCCCGCGCGGACTACTGCGGCAACGGCCGGAGCCACACGCGCCAGGACACCACCATCGACATCTATGACCGGATGGGCGTGCTGGAGCGCGCGACGGAAGTCACGAGGGAGTGGGACCCGGCGAAGGGGTCCTTCGAAGCGGCCTGGGCACCCGACGGCGCCACCTGCCTCTCCCGCACCCGCGACGGCCGCGCGCTGGAGGGGATCCTCCAGGAGTGCCCCGGCCGGTTCCAGGCGAGCACGGGTGACGCACGCGACGAGGGAGAGGTGTGCACGGTGAGCCGCGGAGACGTGAAGCCCGGGGCCACGCTGCTGCGCAACCTCTCCTATGGCCCTCCGAAGGCGGAGCCCGCGCGGGTGCAGTAGTTCAGCCTTCCGACGTGGGCTCGCGCTTCTCGTCGAGGAGCTGGCTGAGGGTCAGGTCCAGCTGGCTGTCCACGAAGGCGATGAAGCTCTGGAAGTCCTCCGTGGAGAGGCCCAGCTGTTCCTGCAGACGGCGCCGGGTCTCCGTGTAGACCTGCTGCTGCACCCGCTTCAGCCAGCGGGAGATGGTGGACTGGTTGACGCGGAAGAGCGGCGCCATCTCATAGGTGGAGAGCCGGTCGGCGAAGTGGAGGCGGAGCAGATGGCGGTCCTCGGCCGACAGCGTGGCAGCGGCTTCCCGCACGGCCTGACGGAAGGCCGCGTGGTGGCGGCGCTTCATCACGTCCAGCTCCGGATCCAGGCCCTGCGCGGGCAGCGCCTTGAACAGCTCCTCCGCGTCGTCCCCCGTGGAAGGCTTCTCCTGTCCACGCAGCTTGTTGGTGATGCGGCTGGCGATGACGACCACCCAGCTCAAGAGGCCGCCACGCCCCGTGTAGTCCGCGATGGCGGGCGTGTGGCCCGTGTTGGCCACCAGGAGCTTCACGCCCACGCGCTGGCGGACCTCGTCGATCATCGAGTCGGGTTGGCGGAGGCTCCGCAGCCGCTCCGGCAGCCGGGCCAGGTAGTGGCGTTCGAAGGCCTCCAGCGCCACGGAGTGGCCCTGGAGGCACGCGCACGCCAGGTACAACTCCGGCAGGGACAGGGCGGAGACGAGCGGCGCGACGGGCGCGGTGGGGCTCGCCGGGGGAATCCGCTCCGCGACGTGGGTCACGAAGCGCTCGGCGGGCAGCGGAATGCCGGGCCAGCGGGCCTGCGCGTCCTCCCAGGCGTGCGTCAGCAGGGCGTCGAGTTCCGCGAGCGCTTCCGGCGAGGGGGCCACGAAGCGCGTCTTCGTGTGCGAGAGGAAGGTCGTGGCCAGTGCGGACACCTGGGACATGGCAACGCCATACCATGCCGCGCCCCGACCCGCCCCCCACGCGCGTCGCGCGCACGGTGCGGGGGGGCGTGTCCGCGTGTGTCATTGAACGCCGCGCGCCACGTGGCTAGCGTGAAGGTTCCCACTCCGTGAACGCGCCCCCTTCCAGCTGTCTGACCGACGACATCCTGGTCCAGCTCCTGGAGGATCAGCTGACGGACGAGGCGCTGGCGCAGGTGCACCGCCACGCCGCGGGGTGCAACGAGTGCCGGAGCATGCTGGCCACGCTCACGCCCGGCATCCAGCGCTCGTCCGTGGAGGACCCGGAGCCCTCGGACGAGAGGGAGACGGACCGGCTGCCGCCGCCGGAGCCGGAGCCCTGGACGCCGCCGCCGTCGTTCGATGCGTTCCGCCTGGAGCGCCCGCTGGGCCGGGGCGGGATGGGCATCGTCTACCTGGCGCACGACACGTCACTGGACCGGCGCGTGGCGGTGAAGTTCATGGCGGCGACGCAGCCGGATGAACGCTTCCGCGACCTGTTCACCACGGAGGCCCGGGCGCTCGCGCGGTTGCAACACACGAACATCGTCAGCGTGTTCAGCGTGGGCGCGGTGGACGGCCATCCGTACATCGTCTCCGAGTACGTCGTCGGCGAGACGCTCGCGGAGCTGCCCCTGCCGGTGCCGTGGCGCCGGGTGCTGTCCCTGGGCGTGGGCCTGGCGCGGGGGTTGGCGGCGGCGCACCGCCAGGGCGTCCTGCACCGCGACCTCAAGCCCTCCAACGCGCTCGTCACGCGCGAAGGCGAGGTGAAGCTGCTCGACTTCGGCCTCGCCGAGCGCGTGGAGGTGGGCGCGGAGCTGGCGTCCGGCTCGCCGCTGCTCGTGGGCACCCTGCCCTACCTGGCGCCGGAGGTGCTCACCGGAGGCCCGGCGTCCGCCCGCAGCGACCTGTATGCGCTGGGCCTCATCCTCCATGAGCTGTGCACGGGTCAGGTGCCCCGCCGCGCCTCGCGAAGGCCCGAGGACACCCCGACCCGCGCCGCGCTGGGCACGGAGGTGGACCCCGACTTCGCCGCCCTCATCCAGCGCTGTCTCGCGGTGGATCCGCTGGAGCGCTTCGGTTCGGCGGAGGCGCTGAGCGAATCACTGGAGCAGTTGGAGCGCTCCATCGCGCCCGCGCCGCTGGCGGCCGGCAATCCCTATCGAGGGCTCGCGCCGTTCGCGGCCGAGCACCGGGCGCTCTTCTTCGGACGCGAGGGCGACATCCGCGCCGTGCTGGAGCGCCTGCGCACGCGGCCGCTGGTGCTCGTCGCTGGCGACTCCGGGACGGGCAAGTCCTCGCTGTGCCGCGCGGGCGTGCTGCCCCGGGTGGCGGCCGGAGACCTGGGCGACGGGCGCGAGCCGCACGTCGTCACGCTGTGGCCCGGCCATCGCCCGCTCGAAGCGCTGGCGGCGGCGCTCGCGCCGGTGTTGGGGCGAAGGGAGGCGGAGCTCGTCACCGCCCTCACGGACACGCCGGCCTGGCTGGGACAGGCGCTGCGCGAGACGCATGGACGCGGGCGGGGGCTGCTGCTCTTCGTCGACCAGTTGGAGGAGCTGCTCACCCTTGCCGACCCCGGCCAGGCGGCGCACTTCGCCCGACTCCTGGGAGAGCTGGCACTGCCGTCGCCCGGAGTGCACGTGCTGCTCGCGGTGCGGGGCGACTTCCTCACGCGCCTGTGCGCGCTCCCGGGCCTGGGGGAAGAGGCGGAGCGGGCGCTCTACATCCTCCGGCCCCTGTCACCCGAGGGCGTTCGCGAAGCCATCATCGGCCCGGCCCGTGCGCGAGGCGTGGCCTTCGAGTCGCCAGAGCTGGTGCGGACGCTCGTCGACTCCACCGCGCATGGCGTGGGCAGCCTCCCGCTGCTCCAGTTCGCGCTCGCCGAGCTGTGGGAGCGCCGCGACGCCGCCCGGGGCCGCATCACGCGCTCGGCGCTGGAGGCGATGGGCGGCGTGGCCGGAGCGCTGTCCCGGCATGCGGACGGCGTGCTCGCGCGCATGAGCTCCGCGGAGCATGCGGCGGCGAGGCGGCTGTTGCTCCAACTGGTGACGGCGGAGGGCACGCGCATCGAGCGCAGCGCGGAGGACCTCGCGGACGCCTCGGATGACATCTCCCGCGCGGCGCTGCGTGTGCTCGTCGAAGGCCGGCTGTTGCACACGCGCACGGTGAGCGACCTGCCGCGCTGGGAGATTGCCCACGAGTCGCTCATCGCGAGCTGGGGCACGCTGCGCGACTGGCTGGACGACGACATCGGGCACCGCGTGCTGCGCAAGCGCGTGGAGGCGGCCAGCGCGGAGTGGGACCGCCTGCGCCGCTCCAGCGAGGCCCTCTGGGGTCAGCGCCAGTTGGATGAGGTGCGGGTGCTGGAGCCCGTCACCCTGGGCGCCCGGGAGCAGGCCTTCCTCCGGGCATCCCACCGGGCCGTGCGCCGCGCGCGCTGGGGACGGGGCCTCACCGCGCTCGTGCTCGCGCTCGCCGTCCTCGCGTCCTACGTCGGCCTCCGGCTCCAGGCGTACCTGGAGGACTCGCGCTTCATCGCCGCGGAGCTGGGCACCGCGAAGGAAGCGCTGGCCTCGGGCCGCACCCTCGCCGCGAGGGCGCTCGCGAACCGCGTGGAGTCGCTGGCCATGTTCGACGGCCGGCCCCCCTCCTCGCTGGGCCCGGAGACCGCGACGGATGCCACGGGCCTGCGCAGCGCCGCGGAGAAGCGCTGGACGGAGACGCTCGCCCTGCGCGACCAGGCGGAGGCCGCCTTCACCCGCGCCAGCCGGAGCCTGGAGCGAGGCCTGGACCGCGACCGCCACCATCTCGACACGCGCCGGCTCATCGCGCAGGTCCTGGCCGAGCGCGTCCTCCTCGCGGAAGCGTTCCACCAGCGCCACGAGCGCGACGCGTGGCTCCAGCGCCTGGAGCAGGAGGTGGACTCAGCGAAAGAGGGCGAGGCCTCCCTGCGGCGGTTCCGCGAGCCCGCGGAGCTGATGGTCGAAAGCACTCCACCAGGGGCCCGCGTGTCCATCACGCGCGTCCTCCGGAGCGACGGGCCGTTCCGCCGCGAAGCCGCTCCGGACACCGGAGGCTCACGCTTCGTCCTCCCGGAAGGTTCCTACCAGCTCCACGTCACGCAGCCGGGACGGGTGCCCCTGGACGTTCCGGTGTTCCTCACGCACGGCGAGCGTGAAGCCTTGCGCCTCACGCTCCCCACCCAGGTGCCCGAAGGCTACGTCTACATCCCGCCGGGCTGCTTCCTGCTGGGCAGCGCCGAGCCGGAGGTGGTGCGCCGCTTCACCTTCAGCCCGCCCATGCATCGCTACTGCCTCACCGGCGGCTATCTGGTGGGCCGCGACGAGGTGACGTTCGGAGACTGGCTGACCTACCTGGAAGACCTGCCACCGGACGCGCCCGCGAGGCGAATCCTCGAACAGCCGCACTTCGGCGACGGTGGCACCATCACGCTGCGGTGGCGTCAGGGCACGGGCTGGGTCTTCACCTTCCACCGCACCCGCGAGGAGTTCCGCACCGCGAAGGAAGGCGAGCCCCTGCTCTACGCGGAGCGCACGCGGCACGCGAGCGTCGACTGGAAGCAGCTGCCGCTGTCCGGCGTCTCCGCGCAGGACCTGGAGGGCTACTTCTACTGGCTCCACCGGACGAAGCGGCTGCCGGGAGCGCGCCTGTGCGGCCAGCACGAATGGGAATACGCGGCCCGGGGCGCGGACGGCCGCCGCTATCCCCACGGCGACCAGCTCCAGCCCGACGACGCCAACATCGACGCGACGTATGACCGGCGGCCGTTGGCCTTTGGCCCGGACGCGGTGGGGACGCATCCCGCGTCGGTGAGTCCGTTCGGCCTGCGGGACCTGGCGGGCAACGCCTACGAGCTCACGCGCTCCGTGACGCCGGAGTTCGGCAGCGTCGTGCTCCGGGGAGGCTCCTGGTATTACGACTCGTTCGTCGCGGCGAGCGCCGACCTGTCCCCCGGTGACGCGACCGCGCGGGACGTCCGCATCGGCGTGCGCGTCTGTGCTTCGTTCGACCCGCGCTGAAAGAGCTGCTCAGCCAATCACATACACGCGGTTCGGGATGCCGTCCTCGGTAACGTGGCGGTCCAGGCGCATCCCCAGCCGCTCCGCCACGCGGAGGGACGCGGTGTTCTCCGGGTGGATGATGGCCACCAGGGGAACCCGCGGCAGGTGACGGGCCGCCAGCGCCAGCGCGACGCGGGACGCCTCCGTGGCGTACCCGGAGCCCCAGGTCTCGGGCGTGAAGCGGTAGGCCAGGTTGAGCACGCGCTGGCCCTCCAGCTCCTTGTGGCGCAGGCCGCTCAGGCCCACGACGACGCCGGGCGCGTCCAGCCGCTCCACCAGCCAGTACCCCACGCCGTCGCGCGCCCAGTCCTCCAGCCAGATGCCCATGATCCGCCGCGCGTCGTCCAGCGTCTGCATGTAGCCGCGGCGGCTGAACCGGTTCGTCGTCGGATCCGAGTGGAGGGCGAAGACCGCGTCCAGGTCGTTTTCGCGAACAGCGCGGAGCAACAGCCGGTCGGTGGTCGTGCGTTCGAAGTGTTGAAACATGCCGGACAGCTTACGTGAACCCATCCCAGTCGATGTCGTCCGGAAGCGGGGACGGCGCACCTCGGCGCCGGGCGGAGACCTCCTCGCGCCAGGCAGCCCGCCCGCCCGGGAGCGGCCAGGAGCGCGAGACGGTTCCCCTGGGGTCGGGGGTGAAGTTGAGCAGGAGCATGCGGTTGACGCGGTCGACGGTCTCCGGCGTCGCGCCCGCGCGCAGCTGGAACTCCGCGCTGAACAGGGCGCCCTCCTCGCGGACGGAGCTCGCGGCACGCGGCGGGGTGACGAAGGGCCACAAGCCCAGCAGCGGAGGCTCCACGCCTTCGAGCAGCGCCGCTTGCAGCCGGTCATGGCCATCCAGCACCAGCCACTTCGCCAGGATGTCCACGTAGAGCAGCAGCACGGGCGGCAACGTCCCGTCCCGTGCGCGCTTGCGCCAGCTCTTCACGCGTCCATCCTCGGCTGAAGAGGGCGCGCGCAGTCCGAGCACGACACCCGGAGTGTGTTCGGTCCGCGCGTCCCACCAGTCCTCATTCCAGGCGTGGAGGAACCGAGTCACGGCGGACAGTGAGTGCGGCGGCATCGGCGGCTGACCGAAGCCCCATTCCATGGGCGAGACAGGATGCCGCTCCGACTTCTCCGCAGCGATGGCGCGCACGGGGCGCAGACACCAGGACCCGGAGTGGAGCACCGACAAAGGGGCCTCCACGAGCGCACGCGCCACCCGCCACTCCCAGGCCTCCCACCAGGGCCCGGTGCCTGGCGCGGCCTCCACGGTCCGGACCTCGGGCGCGGACAGGGACGGCAGGACATGAGGGACGGGGGCTGTTCCCCGGAGGAACGCCGCGCGGTCCCAGTAGGAGTCGATGCGGGCCCAGAGCAGCGTCTGTCCCGCGCCGCGCAACCGGATGCGGTAGTCGGGAGCCGCCTCCAGATGCACGGAGGGACGCCGCGCCCAGCGGCCCGTGGCGGGGACGTGCAGCAGCAGGCCGGGGCCAGGGGTCTCCAACCCCCAGCTCCGGGTGTCATCGGCGACGATGGAGACTCCTGCGTTCATGCGCCGCGCTCCTCCAGATGCCCGGCTCACACGGGCCGCTGGAGCGTAACCGACCGCACGCCAGGCATGCGGCCGTGCACGAACGCCCGCCTCCCCCTGCCGTCTCGCGTGGGCGCACCCCACCTTGGGGCAGGAGGTGATGCGATATGGCGGACAGGATTCTTGAACAGCAGCATGAACACGAGCGGGAGCAGGAGCGCGAGCGGCTGCGCGAGCAGGAGCAGAAGGACCTGGAGGTGGAGTCGCATCGCGGCGCTCGCCCCCTGGAGGGCTTCGCTGGAGGCCACACCACGTGGACTGGCGACCAGGACGACGCTGCCGCCGCCCGCGTGCACGCCGGTGACGCCGAGGCCTCCTGGGAGGCCAGTGAGCGGCAGGCCCGTCTGGAGCCGCCCGAGCCCGACGCCGAGGACGACGTCGGCCTCCGCCGCGAATAGCCGCCCTCCGCGGGCTTCCACACCCCCAGCGCCAGCGCGCCGCGGACCGCCAGGGTCAGGGCGCGCAGTAGCGCACGGACTGGAGGGTATGGGTCGCTATCGGCGTGTTGGTGGCGGTCATCACGAGCGCCCCCATCCAGTGCCCGGGGAGTTCATGCATCCGCACCCATTGCGAGTGGCGGTGCAGGGGCATGGGGCCAGGTCCCGGGCTCCAGTCCGTCGCGATGCCGTTCGGTCCCAGGCCCCAGAACCGGCCTTCATAGTTGAAGAAAGAATCGTCCGTCTTCGCTGGCGACACAGAGTGCACGGCGAGCCAGGCCATCTGGAGACCGCGTGAAGTCATGGTGGCACCGAACCACGGCGTCTCTCCCTCGGTCGCGGTGGCGAGCGTTGCCGGAACGCCTCCAGTGAAGAGGGACCGGACCTGCTTGAGCTGTTGAGGACGGACCGACGTCTCACGATAGAGCAGCAGTGGCTCACCGGGGGTGCCACCTGCCCCCGGAGCCGCGCTCAGCAACAGGGCCGTGGGCGAATTCCCCACGTCCAGCGCTCGCTCCTCGCTCCTGACCGACAGCTCCGGGTCTTGATGCCAGAGCCGGATGCGTGACAGCGCCTCCGGACCGTGGTCCTCCACCACCATCACCAGGAACCCTCCATCCCCGAGCGCCAGCACGGCCGGAGTGGAGAGAACGACCTGTTCCTGCGTCCTGAAGAGGATCCAGGGTCCGCTCAACCGCTTTCCGTCCGCGTCCACGACCAGCCCCTGCGTCTCCCTGTAATCCTCCGTCCCCACGTTCCACACCACCGCGAGCCGCTGCCCGTCCAGGGACACGGCCACCCCCGCGTGGACCGGGAACTGGGGGTATTCGAGAATGACGACGCCTCCCGGAGGGCCCACGGGGTTGCCCTGCTCGTCGAGTTGAACGAGGCGTCCTTGCGAGACGGAGGACGGGCTCATGTACCGGCCCACATAGACAAGCGCCGGTCCGCGCGAGGTCCGAACCAGGCGGACCGACGTGACCGGATCAACGCCGGGCGCCACGGGCACCTGCGTCGTGGCTTGCAGCGCCAGGGATTCATCGAGACGACGAACCTGGACCGTGTCCTGTCCCGCCACGGACACCACGAGGGAGCCCCCTGTCACGGGCAGGCTGTCCACGAGGCTTCCGGTCGGGGGCGTCCCCAGGGGAGCGACCTCCGCCCAGGTGGCCGGATCCGCCACCCCGTCACAGTCATTGTCCAGACCGTCGCAGCGCGTCTCCGACGCCTCGTAGTCCGCGCCATAGGAGCGCGCGGTGCACACGGGCTCATAGGCGCCGTCCACCATCGCCCGCTTCGCCCCCGCGCACACGCCTTGGGTCTTCTCACAGGGCAGGGCTTCCGCCACGCCACTGTCCGGCGTGCCCGCGTCGTCCGTGACGCCTGCGTCGACGGTGACGCCAGCATCCATCTGGGTGCCGGAGTCCGGCATGGACTCGGGTGGCTTCGTGGACGAATCACAGCCCGCGAGCAGCAGGGCCATCACCAACGACACAGGTCCCAACGACATCATTCGCGAATGCATGGTCTCTCGGCTCAAGGAGCGCAGTAACGAAGCGAGTGGAGGGTGTAGGCCTCCGGTGGGACGGTCGTTGCGGTCATCAGGAGCGCTCCCATCCAGTGTCCGGGAAGCTCATGCATCAGTACCCACTCTCCATTGCGGTGGAGAGGCATGGGCGCGGGTCCGGGAGTCCAATCCGTCACGACGCCCGAAGGACTCATGCCCCAGAGCCGTCCTTCGTAGATGAAGCCCGAAGCCTGACCCGGAACGGGCACGTAGCCCATGGTGATCCAGGCCAACTGGAGCCCCCGTGAAGTCATCGTGGCGCCAAGCACGCTGGATTGGCTCCACGCCGTGGACGTCAGCGTCACGGGCGTGCCCCCCGCGAAGAGGTGCCGCACCTCATGGAGCCTGGGATTGTGCCCATCCGGTTCGCGGTAGAGCATCACCGGCTCTTCCCCACCCTCCTTCGCGGGCATCATCAGCAGCGTGGGAATGGCCCCGAACGCCACGGAGAGGCGACGCTCGTCTCCCACGAGTCGCAGCTCGCGGTCATGACGCCTCAACCGGATGCGCGTGTCATCGACCGTTTCCCCCTCGTCGTACGCCGTCACCAGGAAGTTCCCATCCCCCATGCCCATCACCCGCGGCGAGTGGAGGTTGGGTGAGTCCGACTGGAACAGCACCCGGGGTGGGGCCAGGACCAGGCCGGAGGGATCCACGAGCATGCCCTGCACCTCGCGGACACCGAGGATGGACGCGGACCAGACCACGGAGATCCGCTTCCCATCCACGGATGCTGCCACGCGCGCGGCCGGCTGGGTCGTGGGCTGCTCGAAAAGAACGACGCCTCCGGGAGAGCCGATGGGAGCGCCCTGCTCATCCAGCTGCACGAGGCGTCCCTCCGCGGTGGATCCCGTCTGGAAGTGCAGCGCGGTGAAGAAGAGGGCAGGCCCGCGTGAGGTCCGCACCAGTTGCACCTCCATCACGGGAGAGAAGCCTGGATCCAGCGGGATCATCGACGTGCCCTGGAGGTTCAGGGACGCATCGAACCGGAGCACCTGGATCCCCTCCGGGCTGTCGCTGTAGACCATCAGGAAGCCCCCCTCCACGGGCAGGCTGTCCACCGACCTCGCGTAAGGCGCCCACTTCATCGGAGCGACCTCTGTCCAGGTCGCCGGGTCCGTCACGCCGTCGCAGTCATTGTCCAGACCGTCGCAGCGCGTCTCCGTCGCCTCGTAGTCCGCGCCGTAGGAGCGCGCCGTGCACACGGGCTCATAGGCCCCGTCCACCATGGCGCGCCGGGCCCCCGCGCATACGCCCTGAGTCCGCTCGCAGGGCAGGGCTTCCGCCACGCCGCTGTCGGCCGTTCCCGCGTCGTCCGTGATGCCCGCGTCGCCGGTGGTGCCCGCATCCGTCCCGGCATCCACCTGCGTGCCGGCATCCTGCTCGGGGCCCGACGGGCTCGTGGATGAACCACAGCCCGAAACCAGCAGGGCCACCATCAACGACAGGCTTCCCCACAACCCGCCCCACGACGTCATCCGCGATTGCATGTTCCCCTCTTCGTGCTGCCCTGATCCGACAGGTCCCAGTGCCCAAACGGTATCACGCACCCCCGCGCAGCACCGTGAGCCCCCGCAGGAAGTCCTCCGGCAGCGGCGACTCCACCTGGATGAGCTGGCCCGTCGCGGAGGACGGCACTTCCAGCCGCCACGCGTGCAGGGCCTGCCGCCCCACCGCGAGCGCCGCCGGATGCTTGCGCGCCTCCTCCGAGCCGTAGAGCGAATCTCCCAGGACCGGGAACCCGGCCTCCGACAGCTGCACGCGGATCTGATGCGTGCGCCCCGTGTCCAGGTCGATGTCCAGGAGCGCTCCCTCCCGGAACCGCTCGCGCACCGTGAACGTCAGCGCTGCCCGGCGCGCGGAGGGCACACGGGTCGTGAAGCGGCGCGGATCCTTCGGGTCCCTCGCGTACGGTCCTTCCAGGTGCCCCGTGTCCGGCGGACGGCCCAGCACCAGCGTCTGGTAGCGCTTGTCCACGCGCTTCTCCTGGAACGCCTTCAGGAGCGCAGCCACCGCGTCATCCGTCCGGGCCAATGCCAGACATCCGCTCGTCTCGCGATCCAACCGGTGCACCACGCCCGGCTGGACCACGCCCTCCACGTCGAACGGCGGGCACCGCGCCGCGAGCAGCCCCACCACCGACGCCGCCCGCCCCTCCGGCTCCACCACCAGCCCCGGCGGTTTGGCCACGATGACGAGCGCCGCGTCGTCGTACAGCACCGGCAGCTCCGGGCCTTCCACTGAGGCATGAGGCGACGGCCGGGGCTCCGGCGTCTCCAGGGTGAGCTCCTCGCCGCCCCACAGCTTGCGCGTGGCCTGCGCCTTCTTGCCCCGGATGCGCACGCGCCCCGAGTCCAGCATCGCCCGGGCTCGCTCCGGCGTGAGGCCCGGGACGTGCTTCGTCAAGAACCGGTCGAGCCGCTCGCCGGCAATCTCCCGGGGAACCACGAGAACCTTGAGCCGCGTCATGTCTTTCCCCGTCTCCCAAGGCAGCCAGGGAGTCAACCACCGTGTAGGCGTGCGCCCACCGAGCATGCGTCAGGGACGCGCTGTAGAAAGAGTGTCTCCGTGGCCACCTCCCTGTTCTCCCGTTCGGGCTCCGCCCGGGCCCTGTCCCATCGCGACTTCACCCTTCTCTGGTTGGGCACGCTCGTGTCCAACATCGGCACGTGGATGGAATCCGTGGCCCTGGGGGTCTACGTCACGCAGGTGACGGGCCAGGCCGCATGGACGGGCGGAGTCGCCGCGCTGACGCACCTGCCTTCGTTGGTGCTCGCGCCCCTGGGAGGCGCGCTCGCGGACCGCTTCGACCGGCGCACCTTCATGGCCGTGTGCGTGTGCATGCAGGCGCTGCTGGCCGCGCTGCTCACGGTGCTGGCCGGCACGGACAACCTGTCGGTGCCGTGGGTGGCGGTCCTCTCGCTGCTCAACGGCGCGTTCAGCACGCTGGTCATCCCGTGCGCCACGGCGCTCACCGTGGCGGTGGTGCCCTCGGAGGACCTGCACAACGCGCTCAGCCTGGACTCGGCGCAGTTCAACCTGGGCCGCATCATCGGGCCCGTGCTGGCCGCGCTCGTGCTGACGAAGGTGGGCATCGAGGGGGCGCTGTTCGTCAACACGCTGTCCTTCCTCGCCGTGCTGCTGGCGCTCGCGGGGATGCGCGGCGCGGCGAGCACCCTGCCTCCGAAGGTGGAGGCGCTGTGGGACGGCATCATGCGGGGCGTGAGGCTGGCGTGGACGGATCCAGGCATCGCGCTCGCGCTGGGCTCCGGGGCGTTGGTGGGGCTGCTCATCTCGCCCTTCGTGGGCCTGGTGCCGGTGTTCGCGCTGAAGGTGCTGGGTGGGGACGCGACCACCACGTCCATGCTGCTCACGGCGCAGGGAACGGGCGCGGTCATCGCGGCGTTCGGCTCCGGAGCCCTCGTCGCGAGGATGGGGCGGCAGGCCTTCCTGGAGGCGGCGCTGCTGCTCGTGGGGCTGTGCTCCGCCGCGTACTGGCTGTCCCCTTCGCTGCCGGTGGCCCTGGTGACGCTGTTCATCCTGGGCGCGGTGTACCTGGTCGCCTTCACGGGCCTGAAGACGGTGTGCCAGGCGCGCACGCCGCCGGAGCTGCAGGCGCGCGTGAGCAGCCTGTTCCTGCTCCTCGTGAACGCAGGCTACATCCTGGGCGTCTGGGGACAGGGCGCGCTGTCGGACCACGTGGGCGTGCGGCCCATCACCGCGGGCTGTGCCCTGCTCTTCTTCGGCATCGTGGTGGGGATGCGGACCCTGCGCGCCCGGGGTCTGGCCGCGCTGGGCACCTGAGCCTTCAGCCTCCCGAGGTCCCCTTCACCGGAAGGAGCGCCAGCACGCGCGCGAGCACCGCGACACCTTCCTCGTACTCCGGCAGGTCGATGTGCTCGTTCGGCGTGTGGTCCAACGCCGCGTCGCCGGGGCCATACGCCACCGTGGGCACGGCCCACGTGGAGGCCACGGTGTTCCAGTCGGACGTGCCCGTCTTCAGGCGCAGCGTGGGCTTCACGCCGCGCTCGCGGATGGCCTGCTTGAAGACGCGGGAGAGCGCGTCGTTCCCGTTCGTGGACACAGCGTTCTTCCGAGCCACGGTGCGCACCGTCACGGTGGGCACGGTGGCCAGCGCCGCGAGCAGTGCCTCGGTGTCCGTGGACGGGCCGGTGCGGATGCTCACAGCGGCCGTGGCCCATTCCTCCGTCTCCGTGGCGCCGGTGTGGAAGGCGTTGAGGGAGGGAAGGTTCTGCTCAAAGAGGGACGGGCGCTCGCGGTTCCAGTCGTCACACAGGCGTTTGAGTGCGTTCCACGCATCGATGACGTGCTCGGCGGCGGCGCGGTAGTCGCGGCTCGCGGTGTGGCGGCGGCTGGCGCGGTGCTCCAGGTCCAGGCGCAGCAGTCCCTTGTAGCCGATGGTCACCGCGTGCGCGCCGCTGGGCTCGCCGTTGATGACGAAGTCCGGGGCGTACTGGTCGCGCACATGAAGGGCGCCGCGAGTGATGGCGACCTCCTCCTCCACGCAGCCCAGGAGCAGGAACTGCTTGCCGGCGCGCTCCGAGTCGTCCAGCAGCTCCACTGCTTCAATGAACGCGCACAGCGGGCCCTTCGCGTCCACAGCGCCCCGGCCGTAGAGCTTCTGTCCCTCCAGCCGCACGGGCACTTCGCCGGGCACGGTGTCGATGTGGCCCAGGAACGCGATGACGGTGTCCCCGTCCCCGTAGCGAGCGACGGCGTTGCCCACGGCGTCGGTGTGCGCCCGCCAGCCGCGCGTGCCCAGCCGCTCCACCAGCGCTCCAGCGAAGGAGGCCTCCTGGTGGCTGGGGCTGTACTGCTCCACC